>JAFGHD010000181.1 GCA_016939365.1 Bacteroidales bacterium
CCTGGAGGAAGACAGGTCGAAGGCATGACAGGCAGGCGAAGCAAAATCTTACAGATCAGCATATTTCAGACGATAAATGTCTGAATTATTAAACTGACGAAATCAGACAGTTTAAATTTGCAAACCTGATTTCCGTCAGTATATCGGCGGTGGATCAGTGAATAAAAACATCAAGGGTCTCATTCCTGAATTCCGGGGATTCCTCTTTGATCATAATGATCCCGGAGTATTTCAGTGAAAATGGATCGGTGCTCTTTGCAAGTGGAATCGGGATATTGCCGTATTTGACCTTGAAATATCCCCCCAGCCTGAACACAAAGCTGAAATGATATGAAACGGGTATCACCATGGATATACGTTCCACTTCAGGCGATTCGTCGGTACTGAACTCCTGTTTCATGGGGAAAAACCATGCATCCTCATAGTTGGTCAGACCCAACAGGGTTCTTTCCAGGCTGAAATGATGGATCAAAGCCCGAAGCAAATTATAACCGGAGGATTCATCCAGTATTCTGCTGACGATCCATCGCTGTATGTCTGACTTTTCTGTCATCGGGCCATTTCTCCCGATAAAAATACGAACAATAATAGATTCGCTATCTTTGCCAATTAAAATATGTCCATCAGAATGAATATTATCAAGGAAAGTACAGGGGAGCATACGGCATCCATCCGGGTGGAAGTCAAGAGTGAAGATTACCGGGACAAAGTGGACAAGGCCCTCAAGGATCTGCAAAAGCAGTCGGTTCTGAAGGGATTCAGACCCGGCAAGGTGCCGATCGGACTGATCAGGAAGATGTATGAAAAGGCGACAGTTGCCGAGGAGATCGACCGGCTGATATCAGAATCCCTCAACAGTTATCTTGCGGAGAACAAGATCCAAATACTGGGCTATCCACTGGCAAACAAAGAAAAAAACAACCGTACCGATCTGGAAACGACCGAAGATTTTGAGTTCTGGTTTGATATCGGCCTCGTACCGGATTTCCGGATTGATCTTGGGAATTACGAAGAAACGGAGCATTACATAGCCGGGATCGGCGATGACGAAGTGGAACAACGGGTTGAGGATATCCGCAAAAGGTATGGGAAAGAGATCAATCCGGAAACTGTGGGTGAAGAGGATATGATCAGGGGGGTTCTCGAGGAACTGGATGAAACAGGTCAGGTCAGGGAACAGGGGATCAAGAATCAGACATCCATCCATGTGGATCTGATCAGAGATCCCGAAATCCGCAACAGGATCATCGGGATGGCAAAAATGGAAAAGGTCGATTTCAATCCGTTAACGGCTGCAGGTAGTTCGTCAGATGCGGCTTCATTGCTGGGAATCACCAATGAAGAGGCAGACCGTATCACAGGGCTTTTCCGCCTGACTGTTCATGAGATTGTAAGGATAGACCCCGTTGCATTGTCCGCAGAACTGTTCAGCCGCGTATTCCCCGGTAAGGAAATTAATACAGAAGAAGGCTTCCGTGAGGAAATCCGGAAAGATCTGGAGAACTATTACCAACAGGAATACAACAACTTTTTTTCACACATGGCCATTGAAAAACTCATCTCCTCGACACCCATCCCTTTACCTGATGACTTCCTGAAAAGATGGCTGGCCGAATCAGAAGATCACATTACGGAAGAGGTATTGCAAAGGGATTATCACCACTATTCCAACTCGATCCGCCAGGAACTGATCATTCAGAGGATTGCTCGTGATTTCCAGATTGAGATCGGAGAGAAGGACATCAGGGATCATATCAAGGGATGGTTTAAAACAAGGTATTTCGGCAACCATACGACCGATGAAACCGTAAAACACCTTGATTCCCTTGCCGAATCCATGATGCAGAACAAGGAAGAGGTCAAGCGCATTCACAACCAGCTCTTCGATGAGAAGCTCAATGAAGTATTGCGAAATGAAATGAAAACGAAACCACGTAAAGTGAGTTATCAGGAGTTTATCAGAATTGTCAGGGAACATCAAAAATCGCCCGAACATGAACAGCATGGATGAATTCACGCAGTTTGCAGTGGGGCACCAGGGAATCAGCAGCCTCACCCTTGATAAATACAGGAAGGTGAGCAGCAATTACATTTCACCTATGATCATCGAGGAAAGGCAACTCAATATAGCGACCATGGACGTTTTTTCCAGGCTGATGATGGACAGGATCATCTTTCTGGGTGTGCCGATCGATGATTATGTGGCCAATATCATACAGGCCCAGTTGCTTTTCCTGGAATCGGTCGATGCCAAAAAGGATATACAGATCTACCTGAACACACCCGGAGGAATGGTATACGCCGGTCTGGGAATATACGACACCATTCAGTACATTACCCCTGATGTTGCCACTATCTGTACCGGTGTAGCGGCTTCGATGGGTGCCATCCTGTTGTGTGCCGGCACCCAGGGCAAACGTACGGCCTTACCCCATTCCCGGATACTCATCCATCAACCCATGGGTGGTGTGCAGGGTCAGGCATCGGACATAGAAATAACCGCCAAGGAGATACAGAAGCTCAAAAAAGAACTGTATGAGATACTTGCATCCCACACCGGTCAGGCCTATAAGAAAATCTGGAATGATGCTGACCGCGATTACTGGATGACCGCTGAAGAAGCCAGGGAATATGGGATGATCGATGAAATCCTCCAAAAAAACCATGATAAAAATAAGTAAAAACCATTCTGGTCATGGTGAAGATTAAGGAACGATGCTCTTTTTGCGGCAGGGAAAAAACGGAGACCAACGTTTTGATCGCCGGTTTGGATGCCCATATTTGCGATCAGTGCATTGCACAGGCCCAGCACATCATCCAGGAAGAGATGGCTGCCAAGGCTGAAAAAAAGCTGGCAGGAATCAAGCTGCAGAAACCTGCAGAGATCAAAAAATATCTCGATCAGTATGTGATCGGTCAGGATGAAGCCAAGGTGGTTCTGGCCGTGGCGGTATACAACCACTACAAACGGATCACACAAAAAACCAGGAAAGAAGAGGATATTGAAATAGAAAAATCGAATATCATCCTGGTGGGCGAAACCGGTACGGGCAAGACTCTTCTGGCCAGGACGATCGCCAGGCTCCTGCGAGTCCCGTTCTGCATCGCCGATGCTACTGTTCTCACAGAGGCCGGGTATGTCGGTGAAGATGTGGAGAGCATTCTGTCGAGATTGCTGCAGGTGGCTGATTATAACGTGACTGCCGCTGAAAAGGGGATCATTTTCATTGATGAAATTGATAAAATCGCCCGGAAGGGTGATAATCCCTCCATTACCCGTGATGTTTCAGGTGAAGGGGTACAGCAGGCCCTTCTCAAATTGCTGGAAGGTTCGGTGGTGAACGTCCCTCCGCAGGGAGGCAGGAAACACCCCGAACAGAAATTCATTCAGATCGACACTACCAATATCCTGTTCATTGCCGGAGGTGCCTTCAACGGGATCGAAAACATCATCGCTTCCCGCATCAGGACCAACATTGTCGGGTATACCTATGACAAGAAGCTGAAGGAAATCGACAAGGACAATCTGCTGAAATATATTGCCCCTTCTGATCTGAAAAAATTCGGCATGATCCCTGAGATCGTAGGCAGAATGCCGGTGATTACACACCTGAATCCACTGCACAGGGAGACCCTCCTCAGGATTCTCACAGAACCCAAAAATGCCCTGATCCGGCAATACGGCCGTCTCTTCGAAATGGATGGAATCGAGCTCTCTTTCGATCGCAAGGTGTTTGAGTTCATTGTGGATAAGTCGATCGAATACAAGCTGGGAGCCAGAGGACTGCGTTCCATCCTCGAGGGTATCCTGACAGATGCCATGTTCGAGCTACCCTCCCAGGGAGAGGTAAAAAAACTCCACGTCACCCTTCCTTATGCCGAGGAAAAATTCAGTAAGTCAGGTATATCAAAACTCAAGGTAGCCTGAAGGACTTTCACTGTAAATCCGGACAGACATCCCAGGCAATATTGGCATAAAAGTTGGATATAGATGTCAAATGTCCGGCATGAAACACATCATCGGTTTTCTGATATTGGTTTTGGGCATCGCCTCATCCTCATCAGCACAGTATTACCCCAGGGTGGTTGTCATTGCCCGCATCGACCAGGGAGATACCGTCTATATGGCCAGCCTGCCCCTCCTGACCGTGGAGGCCAGAATGCCGAGAGATATCCGTGTATCGGAGCGGAAGTATTCCAAACTGGTCAACCATGTAAAAAAGGTTTACCCCTACGCGAAAATCGCAGGCCTGAAATTCCAGGAATACGAGGAGCAGATGGCTCTGGTCACCTCCGAACAGGAACAGCGCGCCCTGATGAAGCAGGCAGAAGAAGAGCTGAAGGCGGAATTTGAAGATGACATCCGTTCACTGACTTTCCGCCAGGGGATCATCCTGATCAAACTGGTTGACCGCGAAACAGGCAACTCATCCTACGAAGTGATCCAGGAACTCAGGGGAAAATTCCTCGCCTTCTTTTGGCAAACCATTGCACGCCTCTTTGGGTATGACCTGAAATCAAGATATGACCCCGAGGGAGAGGACAGTGAGATTGAAGAGATCGTATTGCTGATCGAATCGGGTCAGCTATAGGGACCGGATGGTTTACTTGCCTCTTCCCTGGATGACGATCAGCACCGTGTAGATCAGGATCTTGAAATCCATTGCAAGAGACATGTTCTCAATGTAGAGGATGTCATATTTGAGCCTCTTGACCATCTCCTCCACAGTGGAAGCATAACCGTACTTCACCTGTCCCCACGACGTGATACCGGGCTTGACCTTGTGAAGCAACCGGTAATGGGGTGCCACCCTGACGATCTGATCAATGTAGTATTGACGTTCCGGCCGGGGCCCCACCAACGACATATCACCTTTCAGAACAGAAAAGAACTGGGGTATCTCATCCAGGCGCACCTTTCTGAGAAATCTGCCCAGAGGAGTGATCCGGCTGTCTTGCTTTGATGAAAGTCTGGGCACACCCTGTTCTGCATCACGGTACATAGACCTGAACTTATACATCATGAACGGCTTGCCGTGAAGACCGATACGCTCCTGTGAATAAATAACCGGCCCGGCAGAGGTCAACTTCACCAGCAATCCCACCACCAGATAGACCGGCAACAGGATCATGATGCAGACGATGCTCACGGCCACGTCGATCAGCCGTTTCAGGGACATCTGCCAGGCCGGCATCAGGTCAGGCGAGACCTCGATCAGAGGGGCATGCCAGATGGCTGTTGTCTTGACGGTACCCATAAGGAAATCCTGCATGCTCGGTAAAATCTTGATCACGACGTCGGTATCCTCCAACTCAGTGATCACCTGTTCTACCACTTCACTTTCCGCCCCCTCTGTAGCGATGATGACCTCTTCCACACGATGTGCACGGATCAGCTGCGGCAGGTCGCTGAAATGCCCCAGATACGGAAGATATTCTGAGAGCCTGTAATGCGGATAGTCATGGACATTGACAAAACCAACAAAACGATTTCCGCTTGAAATCTCTGCCCCTTCAATGTCCCTGTAAACCTGCACTGCATTTCCATTGCCACCTACAATGATCGTATTGAACCCGATCTTCCTGCTGTGTATCCTCCGGATGGTGCGGGTGGTGATGACCAGCCTGCAGGTGTATGTAATCGCAAAATGCACTATGAAAAGCACCGCAAATGACTGGTAATAACTTCGGTATGATGTAATCACATCATCCAGGAGAATGGAGAAGAAGATGAAAAGCACGCCAACGAAAGTGATCGTCACTGTCTGTCCCAACTCGCGCAGACGTGATTTCCGATATATTTTGCGGTAATAACCCGTTATGATGTAAAGTGTGAGCCAGAAGAACGGAATGAAGATCAGGCCGCGGAACAGGTTGGGATCACCAAGCACCTCAGATGCCCGACCCAGGATATCCGGTTCTACGGAATATTTCCTGTAGAAGAAAAAGATCGTCCATGACAATCCGGCTGAGAACAGGTCTGCAAAAACATACTTGGCCGTCTGAAGGGTCTTGTTCATAACCGGTACTACCTGTAAATGAGTTTCATGTTATCGAGTCTCACCACGGAAGTATCCAAAGCCGGGTCTTTCTCCATATAAATATAGAGATTGAAGTCCAGGGCGCTTGCGTTATCAGTAATTAATGGTGTGAAGTTGATGTAGATCTTATTCCATTTTCCCTTTGTCGGATTGAGCACTACTACCGGATGGCGGGTGACCTGTCCCAGCCATCTGGCAAACATGCCCACCGCAAAGGGTGTGTCATTCTGGTAATTCATCTCGAGGAAGACCGGCGTGCCCTGGGCAGGAAGGTCAAAACCGCTGATATTGCTGACATTGGTCGCACATTCCAGTACCGAGGCATCCCCGTAAAGTTTTCCCTCTGCCGAAATAAACCCGTTCAACGGATCATGGGGATCGTGATACACCAAATCCAGGGATGCATAGGCACTGTCCGTAGTCTCAAGGGAAATAAAACCGTCCTCAAAATCCTCCATCCATACAAAAACCGCATTGCTGTAATAAGAAACAGTTGGCATCACGCTTACCATACTGTCCACAAAAAAAGTAAACTGCTCCTGAATGAAAGGCTTGTAGATCGGGTATTGCCCGTGGATCCCCGACATTCCGTTATACTTGATCCCTGCAGCGATCATCAGTTTATGGCTTCCACTCACCAGAACCGGAATTTCTGCAGGCAACCCGAAGCAGCCGATCAGCTGGTCGTCCACGTAAACCCATGCGTCAGTGATCTTGTGGGAAAGGGATCCTTCATCAAGAGAGGGATTGTCGTCAATGGTAAAGGAATCAATGCTGATGGAGGAAGGAACCGTCTGGTCTCCCTCGAATTTATCACATGAAGCATGCAACAGGAGCGTGAAGAGTAAGAAAAGCTGTATTGTGTATGTATTTTTCTTTTCCACCAGCCTTATAAACCATAGAAACGTGACCGGATGGCCAATATTATAGTATAGCAACCGTTCCTTTTTCATCAGGTCTGTAACCCATCTTTTCCATGATACGATAGGCCAGATCAAGCGACTGATACCCGTCTTCAATGGTCACAGCAGGGGTTTTGTTGCTGAGGATAGCCTCTGCAAAACTTTCCAGTTCCTGCCTGATGGCATTGGTTTCATCCAGTTCCGGCTTGATCATGGTGAGCTGTTTCATGCCTTTTCCCTCACCGAGATCCAGAGTGATGGCCAGTGGATCCGGTTCCTGTCCGGGTGGTATATCCCGGAGTCGAATGATCTCAAGTTTTTTTTCAAGGAAATCGACAGAAATGTATGCATCTTTTTGAAAGAACCTGGATTTCCGCATCTTTTTCATCGAAATACGGCTGGCTGTAAGGTTTGCCACGCAACCGTTATCAAATTCTATCCGTGCATTGGCAATGTCAGGGGTATCGGTCACAACGGGAACGCCGCTGGCGCTGATCCTGCGTATTCCCGAATTCACGATGCTCAGGACGATGTCGATGTCGTGGATCATCAGGTCCAGGACTACCGGCACATCCGTTCCACGGGGGTTGAAAGAGGAAAGCCTGTGGGTTTCGATGAACATGGGCCGGTCGAAGTAGGGCAGCGCTGCCAGAAAGGCCGGATTGAAGCGTTCCACATGTCCGACCTGTGCCTTGGCATTGGCCTCCTTTGCCAGAGTGATCAGCTTTCGGGCCTCATCGGGTGAAGTAACCACCGGTTTCTCGATAAAGACATGCCGGGTTTTCCGGAGCGCCTTAACTGCATTATCAAAGTGGGAGAGGGTAGGTGTAACTATATCCACTACCTCTACTTCGTCAATCAGGGTATCCGCATCATGATACCGCCTGATTCCGAAATCCTTTTCTACCGAGGCCGCATTTTCATGGTCCGGGTCGTAGAAACCGGAAAGCTCATACATACCTGAATCCCGTAAACATTGTATATGTATCTTGCCTAAATGTCCTGCCCCCAGAACACCGATTTTCAATCTGGACATCCCTCCTGAATTATACCGGACAAAAATAACCCGGGAAATCTTATTTTCGCAAAAAAAATCATGAAGTTATACACTCCCTTGGGTTAAACAGGAAAAGATGACAGATACATACAGGCATAAAGGACTGAGGAAGCGACTGATCGATGGTATCCGGCAGAAGGGCATCCGCGATGAGGCAGTTCTAAAGGCGATGGAAAAAGTCCCCCGGCATCTGTTCATGGACTCCTCGTTCCTCGAATTTGCATATGAAGACAAACCTTTCCCCATTGGCAGCGGTCAAACCATTTCACAGCCCTTTACAGTTGCCTTTCAGACGGAATTGCTTGAGATCCGGGAAGGACATAAGGTACTGGAGGTAGGGACAGGTTCGGGTTATCAGGCGTGCATCCTGTATGAGCTGGGCGCCAGGGTCTTTACTGTCGAGAGGCAAAAAAGCCTCTTCCTGAAGACAAAACATCTCCTCGCGAACATGAACTTTGCGATCCGCACCTTTTACGGTGACGGGTACAAGGGCTTGCAGGCATTTGCGCCGTTCGACCGGATTCTCGTCACTGCAGCGGCACCCTACATCCCTGATGCACTGAGGGAACAGCTGGCCAGGGGTGGGATCATGGTCATCCCGGTTGGTGCGGATGATGTGCAGGTAATGAAAAGGATCATCAAGGCTGAGGATGGGATTTACCACGAGGAGGATCATGGCCTGTTCAGGTTCGTGCCGTTGCTGTCCGACAGGGAGACCGCATGAGGAACTTACATCCGCACGCAACCCCTGGACCCCGAAGGACATCTCTTTATTATTCAATGGAGCTTTTCGTTTAAATATTTACCTCAGGGACATTCGCGTGGTATGGTTTTTGAATAATGTTTAATTTTGCAAATCCAAAATCAATCAAATTTAACCCTAAAACGTATATTTATGAAAAAACTGAAAATCTTATTGGGACTGCTGGTCATGGCATCCCTGATGATCACCTCCTGCAGCAAGGACGACGACGAGGAGACACCTCAGGATGTGAAGCCTGTGATATCCTTTCAGACGGGTGGCAATTATACATCTTCCGATGTAACGATTGCACAGAACGAAACCATTACTGTCGGTATCGTTTGTAACGCCAATTCCAACTCAGGGTCCAAATTATCGAATTTCAAGCTCTACCTGATCATCAACAACCAGACCCAGCCCGCCATTGTGGACACGGCGCTCAACGCCACCTCATTCAGCGAGTCATGGATCATCTCCTTCCAGGATGTGTTCACCGGGAAACTATATGGCGAGATCACCGACAAGGCCGGCGAGAAGAATTCCGTTTCCTTCAACATCACCGTTGAAGCCGCCGCCGGTGGCATCCTGACCTATTCTCAGAAGTTACTGGGATCATACCAGAGCGCTACCGGAAGTTCATTTGCCTCGATCGACGGGACCATTTACACTCTGGCAGACGCCAAAGCCAATGCGGCCAAGATCGACTTTCTCTATTTCTTTGGTGCCACCAACCAGGCGACAATTGCTGCGCCGGATGATCCGGATGCCGCCACTGTTTTCACCGGCACAAACGGTCTTACTACCTGGAGCGTCCTCAACGATACCCGATTCAAAGCCACGACACTGACCTCTGCCAACTTTGACGATATCCAGGACGATACCCAGATCGTAGTGGCCGCACAGGGAGCCAACCTGAGCAAGGCGAACACGCTGCAGGTGAATGATGTGATTGCCTTTATCACTACCACCGGC
The DNA here is from genome assembly GCA_016939365.1 of Bacteroidales bacterium. Lineage (GTDB taxonomy): Bacteria > Bacteroidota > Bacteroidia > Bacteroidales > JAFGHD01 > JAFGHD01. The sequence continues at coordinate 9,715 of JAFGHD010000181.1, forward strand.
AAGTCTGGTCTGATCCGGGTCGACAACATCGTAGCCGGCGCCGACGGCACCATCACCATCAGCGTGAAAGTGCAGGAGTGATCTGACACACGGCACGAAGTTCAGTGAAATATCTCTAAAAAAGAGGCTGTATCAGAAGCCTGATTTCACGCAGAGTCCGCAGAATTATCTGATTGATCATCAGAATAATTATTCTCTGCGATCCCGGCGACTCTGCGTGAAACTTATACCAGGAACAAGTTCTGATACAGCCTCTTTTTATTTCCCTCCGGTGATCACCTCCATGGCTGCCTTAAACATCTGATCAGGTGGCAGTTCACCATTGATCCAAAAAATGGGGATACCATTTCGCTCCATCCTCCGGAACCAGGTCATCTGCCTCTTGGCAAACTGATGAATGGCCGTATTCAGTACCCTGACCATCTCTTCCCATCCGGTCTCCCCCATCAGGTACCTTGTGATGTACCGGTATTCAAGTCCGTAAAAATCAAGCTGTCCGGGAGTCAGTCCCTCTTCGAGCAGGGCTTGAACCTCCCGGACCATCCCGGCTTCCAGCCGCTGATGAAGCCGTCTGGTGATGCGTTCCCTGAGCGATTCCCGGGAAATACTAATTCCGAAAATCGTATGACGCATCTGATGGAGTATCCGGGTTATCTCATTGTGTGAACGTTCAAACATGCGTATCTCAATAGCCCGTACCAGTCTTTCCCTGTCGGTCAGGTCTGATGTATTATGTGGTTGTTCCAGGGAAATCAGAAGCCGTTCCATTTCTTCCATGCTCATCCCGGCAAGTCTCATCCTGAGAGCCGGATCTTCTGGGACCTTCTCGAGCTGGTATGCCCTGATCACCGACTCAAGATACATGCCGCTGCCACCGCACATGACCGCCTTCTTTCCCCTTCCGGTAACATCCTGATAGGCCTTAATGAAATCACGCTGGAATTCAAACACGCTGTATTCATATCCGGGTTCGACCATATCGATCAGGTGACAGGGAATCCACTTTCCTTCAACCACATAATCCTGGTAATCCTTCCCTGTTCCCAGATCCATCCTGCGATACACCTGCCTGGAATCGGCACTGATGACCTCTCCGTCGAGTTGAAAGGCCAGCCGGGCTGCAAACGCAGTTTTGCCGCAGGCGGTAGGACCCAGTACGGTGATCAGTTCCATTCCCGGTACTCCTTGATCTGGTATCCCTCTTCGATAGAGAACAACAGGTCTCTCATGGCATTCAATTTACCGGTATCAGACCGGTCCAGGGAGAATTCCTGCATATCCATTTTGATTTCCTCCAGTTTTGCAGGGTAGTGTAAAGTTAAAAGCTCGGCGAGGTTCCGTTCATCTGTTATGGAATCCTGTTGCTGCCTGTATCGGAGAAATTGAAGGATCCGCAGGGCATCGACCCTTTGTATGCAGGCAATGACAAAGTGCCTGGCGTCTTTAGCATTTCTCCGAAGTGTTTCCCAGTGATCCGGGTCGCCAAATTTGTCTGAGAGGAACGCATCCATTGGGGTGTCGGTCCTTTCGTGGAATAACGGTTCAAAACAGCGGAAGGTTTGTTCCACTTCATCAAAAAACCTTACCGGATATACCGGATAGCGGCTCCAGTCTCCGTTCCTTCCCATGATCATTGCCGGGCCGGTGCCGAAGATCACGCGGGATGAAAACCTGGCAGCAGGAAACACCCTGACGGGATTCCAGTTGAGCACCCTGCCCCTCTTGCTGAGTTTCATCATAAAATAAAAATCCTCACCGCTGGCTTTGGGTGTGATTCCGCCCACATCCCGGTATGTTCCTGAGGTAAAAGCCATTGAGGATCCGACCGCCGTGAAGTGATACGGATTGCCGGTGCGCCAAAGATTCACTGCATAGGATCGCATATAGATTTCATAGCGCAGGATCTGCCTGTCTGTGATCTCATCACCGGTCATGCGGTGGTAATAGGGTACCGATAATCCCGTACAACCCGGATGTGCTGAAATACTGTTTACTACAGATTCAAGATAATCTTTCGGAAAGGTAGTATCTGCATCGGTGGATACCAGGATATCATGAGTGCCGGCTTTAGCAGAGGCTTCATCCAGGGCAAGCTTCCGGGCCCATCCCACCCCTCCCTGTGTTCCCTTCCAGCCCAATCCCCTGGAGGTGCGATCGATGACGACAACCGGAAAGCCGAAATCCTGTCTCAGGTAATCAACGGCTGCCTCATTGTCCCGGCATACTGTCTTCTTCAATGGATTGTCCCACCATCCATCCGGCTGGTTCACACAAAACACCGCGCCAAAATCGCGGTATCTCTGCGATGTCAGGGATTCCATCAATCGGGGCAGCCATTCCATCTCCTGCATGACGGGAACAGCCACCCACACCTTCCGGTTCCGAGAGATTCTCTGAAAATCATCCATCCCCGTAAAATTAGGTCATTTGATTGTTACAGGATCATCAGAACGGTTCCCGGAACAAGAAATACAATTCCATTATCTTTGCCCGGATTTCAAGGAAATTCTGTATGGACAGGAATGCCATATTGGGTCTTCTGCTTATTCTTACCATCCTGATCGGATACAGCATCTGGATGACACCGTCCCAGGAGGAGCGGGAGGTCATGCGGATGAAGCAGGACTCCATCGAGGAACTCAAGCGCGTTGCGGATTCCACCCAGGCTGTTGCAAGAATGGCGAAAGCCGTGGAAGACTCCATCCGGGCACTCGTCAGGTCAGAGACTGCGGATTCTGCGAAGACCTCCCCACCCGATCGTGACAAGCTGGGATCGTTTGCCAATTCCTCGACAGGTACCGAGGAAATCATCTATCTTGAAAACAACAGGATGAAGGTAGGAATCTCCTCCCGGGGCGGAAAAATTGTCTCTGTACAACTCAAAGAGTTTGTTACCTGGGATTCACTGCCCCTGATTCTGTTCGACCCCCAGAAAACCGAATTCGGACTGATATTCTTCTCACGGAACCGTAACATACAGACCAACAACCATTTCTTCCAACCTGTATGGAATGGCTCCGCCGGTAATGAAGGAACGGACACTGCTGCTGAAGGAGTGCCTGCTTCACTCTCAATGCGCCTTTATCCGGATGCCTCCGACACCTCTCTCGCCCGCAACAGGTATCTGGAATACCTGTACACCTTGCCCCATGACAGTTATATGCTTGATTTCCGGATTCACTTTGTCGGACTGGAGGAGATGATTGACCCGACGGGCAACTACCTGGACCTCTTCTGGAAAACGGATCTGCTGATGCAGGAGCGCACGGTTGACAGAATGAACGGACCCACTATCTATTACAAGTATTATCAGGATGAGGTGGATTACCTTTCGGAAGCCAAGGATGATGAAGAATCATTGAAAACCAAAATACAATGGATATCCTATAAGCAAAGATTCTTCACCAGCACCCTCATTGCTGAGGAGCCCTTCCTCAATGCGGAGATTAAAAGCTATACACTTGAAAACCAAGGACCCAGGTATCTGAAGACCATGGAGTCGGTCATCGCCTTTCCTTTCGAGAACAGCGACGGGTTCAGTGTTCCCTGTAACTTCTATTTTGGCCCGAACAAATTCAGGATTCTGAAGAAATTTGATCTGGACCTGGAGCGGCAGATACCCATCGGATGGAGCTTTTTTCTCATGGCCTGGATCAACCGTTACATTGTCATTCCGGTATTCAACTTTCTCGAAGGATTCGGGTTGAACTACGGCATCATCATCCTGATCCTTACCATCCTGCTGAAGATCGTTCTGTTTCCCATCGCCTACAAATCTTACGTTTCGTCGGCGAAGATGCGGGTACTGAAGCCTGAGATCGATGAGATCGGCCAAAAATTCCCCAAAAAGGAGGATGCCATGAAGAAGCAGCAGGCGGTCATGGCCCTGTACAAGCAGGCCGGAGTGAATCCGATGGCCGGTTGCGTACCGTTGCTTCTCCAGTTCCCGATCCTGATCGCCATGTTCCGGTTCTTCCCATCCTCCTTCGAGCTGAGACAGCAACCGTTCCTCTGGGCACACGATCTCTCAAGCTATGACTCGATCCTCGAGCTTCCCTTCAATATACCGTTCTATGGCGACCATGTCAGCCTTTTCACCCTTTTGATGACGGTGTCTACCATCATTTACACCAAAATCAACAATGACCTTATGGGTTCATCCAGCCAGCAGCTGCCCGGAATGAAAACCATGATGTACCTCATGCCCATTATGTTCCTGGGATGGTTCAACAACTATGCTGCCGGTCTGAGCTATTATTATATGCTGGCCAATCTGATCACTTTCGGGCAGATGTTCGTGATCCGGCGTACCATCGATGAAGGAAAAATCAGGAGCAAGATCGAAGAAAACAAGAAGAAACCTGTCAGAAAATCCAACTGGCAGAAACGTCTGGAAGACGCCGCACGCAAAAGAGGGTACAAACCGGTCAGAAAATAGGTCCCCTTCCCGGGCTTATCCCATGACAGATGTGCCATCATTCAGCCCAATCCTTCATGATGACCTTCAATAATGAGTAAATTTTGATATGATGTTCCATCATATTTGAAAATCTATTATCTTAGCCTCCTGAGGTAAGCGATGCATCCGCCGGTTCATCCGGCATTGCAGGATAACGGTCAACCACCCAATACCCGATGAATCAGCCCACCAGGCAGCTGAAGGATTTCTTCACTTTCAGCAAATCTGAACGCAGGGGCATTCTGGTGCTGCTGATCATAATCTTCCTGATCATATCGGCCAACCTGCTCCTTCCCACTCTTTTTATACCACATGCGGGAAATTTCAGCGAATTTGAAAAAGAGGTCATGGCCTTTGAGGAGGCTTTGAAGA
>JAFGHD010000182.1 GCA_016939365.1 Bacteroidales bacterium
AAACGTATCGATCCGGGAACCGGCAAACCTTTCCCTGAAAAAAACCTGACCTGGTCTCCCCAGGGGGCGGTCAATATGCACATTCCTGAGAAATGGGGATATATCCGGTTTGTAAATCCGGATATTGTACCAAAATTCTGGGTCTGGATGGGTGGGCATCCGGGAAGAACAGAAAACCAGTATGATTCCATCTTCAGTGTGCTCAGGGATGCGGGTATTACCGGGATTCTGATCCAGCCGGACACCGGTATCCTGCGCCGTATCATTCCCCTTGCTGAAAAGCATGGCATTGAAATCCATGCCTGGTTCTGGACCATGAACCGGGCCGATGCCGACCCCCTGTGGCTCAGCGTGAACCGGAAGGATGAATCACTGGCTGTGAAGAAAGCCTATGTAGACTATTACCGGTTTATGTGCCCGGCCCTTCCGGAGGTAAGGCATTTTCTGGCAGAGAAGATTGCAGCCCTGGCTGATATGGAGGGGCTCAAAGGAATCCATATGGATTACATCCGGTATGTGGATGCCTTTCTCCCTGAAGGTCTCCGTCCCAAATACGGACTGGTACAGGACAGCCTCCTTCCTGAGTTTGACTATGGATACCATCCTTACATCCGGGATCTCTTCAGGCAGGAAACGGGCCAGGATCCCATGGACCTCACCCGTCCGGGAGAGGACCCGGCCTGGCTTCAGTTCAGGCTCGATGCACTGAATCAGACAGTCTGGATGTTGCGTGATCATGTCCGCAACCGCCGTATGACAGTCAGCGCTGCGGTGTTCCCCACACCCGCCATTGCACGTGAAATGGTCAGGCAGGAGTGGAACCGGTGGGATCTGGATGCTTATTATCCAATGGTTTACCACAACTTTTACAATAAATCCATTGATTGGATCCGAGAGGTTATGGCTGAAAACAGGGCATGTCTTCCGGGAGGAGTGAGCCTTTTCTGCGGATTATTCCTTCCGGCCCTTCGGGATGGAAACGATCTGACACGGGCCATGCAAGCTGCAATGGATGGCGGTGCCACCGGAATTTCATTCTTTGATGCCGGATCACTCAATCCGGATTTGCTCAGACAGATCAGAAGATTTTCCAGAAAGCGACAAACACCTGAATGAATGCAACTCTCTTAAGGCCATACAGGGCTGATGGCTGAGGCAGCCTGATAGTGATCCCTTCCTGGCGGATTTGCTCCAGTCATTACCATCCCTGTCTGAGAAGCAGCGAAACTCTTGTTTTGAAATCCAGATTTCTTTGTTGCTGCAACCCTTCGGTGAAATGGAGAGATTCATATCTCCCTGTGTATCTGTGGTTATTCTGGGCAACTCTCCATAGAAGCATCCTGGAACCTTAACCCACCCGGATATGGTTCTGGCAGTGATAAAGCATTGCCTGGATGCGGGAGCGGGACGGATGGTCTGCTTCAAACCAATGACAAACAGGAATACCTGTCCCAGTGCATTGCAGACTTGAATCTGATCAGGCAACCCGACCTGTGTGTGGTGGATGCGCTGGAATGTATTCTGGAAAACGGACCCCGGGGGCCCGGAGAAACCATACGACCCAACAGGATCATTGCCGCAACGGATTTAGTGGCCGCTGATGCCTATGCTGTAAGCCTGCTGGGATTTGCACAGGAGGATATCCTGACGACCCGCTTTGTATCGGAACTCGGTCTGGGCCGGTCTGATATCAGTGTTCTTTCGGTGATGGAGTTGTAAAATTTTCCTGAACCTTCGTCCGGTTTGTTATTTTCATCTGTAACACAACAGTAATCACCCGCGCACAGATGAACGGAATTTTTCCTATATTTATGGAGGAGAAATTCATCCGGTCATGTCATCAAACGGCAGGGGGGGTAACGAGGCTCCGGGATTACGAGATCTGGCAGATGTTTTCAGTGATGTCGCCGCCCATATGAGTGTAGCACAGATCATCAGGGATCACCTGACCAACCGGCGGGATATCCGGGAAACAGCACTGGAAGGACTGGATCTTTCATGGGTCGGTAACATCCTGGATGTAGGATGCGGATTCGGTTATTTCACTGAAGGATTGAAGGGCAGAATTTCCCCGGGAGCGACAGCAACAGGCGTTGATCTCCACCCCGGCTACTCGGACCCCTACCTTGAAGCATGCCGGAAATGTGAATTTGAAGGCAGTTACTTCGCTACTCCCGTTGAAGGTTTTAAGAATCCCGAACACAGGATATTCGACCTGATTTTATGCAGTTACAGCCTTTATTTCTTCCCGCAAAGCATCGGGCATATCGTAAGGAGCCTCAACAAAGGGGGCATCTTCGTTGCGATTACTCATTCACACAGACATATGGCCGATTTCTTCAGGCTGATTGCACAGGAGCTGGTGAAGCAGGGCATGACAGATCACGATGTTCTCCCATACAGTCACCTGATCAGCAACTTTTCTGACGAAAACGGTGCTTCCTTGCTCGCCACCCATTTCGGTCATGTTGAACAACGGGCGCATCCGGGCAGCCTGGTGTTCAGGCAGAATGACAAGGAGGCATTCAAAGACTATTTCCGTCTGAAAAGCCCCTTTTTCCTGAAGGATCCCATCCATGAAATGGTATTTGACGAGGCCATCCTCGACAAACTGTTGGAAATCATTGACCGGGAAGGAATGATCCGGATCAATAAAGATGATGTCATCTTCATTGGACGAAACAGGAGTTTGAATACTTAATCCATGATGAGGAAACGCAGATATTGTCCGCATTGCGGAAGCGAGATCATCCGAAAACATGAAGGCGGAACACCCAGGGACTATTGTGTTGCATGCAATCAGTTTTTCTATGACAATCCGCTGCCGGTCGTCTCCACTATTGTGGTAAAAGAGCGGGAGATCCTTCTGGTGAAAAGAAAGCAAGAACCCCTTATGGGGTCATGGTGCCTGCCATCGGGCTTTGCGGAAACAGGGGAAAGCATAGAGGCCGCAGCACTCCGGGAACTTGAGGAAGAAACAGGGATTCATGGAAAAATCATTGATTTCATCTGTGTCGACTCTTCCTGGAACAGCACATATGGGGATCTGATATTTGTCACCTTTGAGGCCGAGTGGATCAACGGTGAATTACATGCCGGAGATGATGCGGATGAAGTCCGTTTATTCCCCTTTTCCCAGCTTCCTCCATTGGCATTCCCGTCCAACACCCGGGCAGTGGAACGTTATGTCCAGGACAAACACGAATACTGGGCCATCATTGATTCATTCTCACTCTCAGTCGGGGAAGAAGGATCTCAGGGCAACTATCTTTCAGACAAATTGGTGGGGATGATCGAAAAAAACGCAGTCGTCATTGCAAAACGTTGGCTCAATGATGTCAGAACGAATATTTCCACACCGGCATACGCTACAGCGGGTATGGAAACCGCCCTGACCAGAAATATCCTGGTAATCAGCCAGTTTGGCAAGTGGCTGGGTGGGTATCACAGTGACCGTGACATCCGTTCCTTTTACAGGGAACTGGGAATGATCAGGAAAAGAGAAGGATTCAGACTGAGCGAGGTACTGAGCGCTCTGAGCCTCACCCGGAAGCACATATGGGAATTCGCACTCTCTCAGAGGATGTGGGCCAGTACGATGGATATATACATGGTACTGGAACTCGAACGCAGGATGATGCTGTTTTTCGACCGTGCTGCCTATTACATCACAAGAGGTTTTGAGGAGACCTGACGGGTGCCCCATGTGCTTCCGCTATTACCGTTTGGCGATGATGATGTGTGCCCGGTATTTCCTTTGGGAATCAACATAGAACCGCATCTCACCATATGTGGTGTAATCCTGTGAAAAATAATAGGCTACCCGCGTTATTCCTTCAGCCCTTTCGATTTCGGGATCCAGATAACGATCATCACCACCGCTTTGATGGAAGTAAAGCTTTACAGGGCAGGAGGGACAGTCATCCACCAGAGCCAAAAAAATGTAATCCTCGTGTGCATTAAAGGTTTTGACATCAGGGTGCACATGCAAATCATCGCAGATCATCCACCAGTCCTCATCCTGGATGGCGAAACCCTCTGCGGTCAACTCACTTCTGGCTTCCTTAACCGCCTGGTTGAACGTCGCAGACTGTCCTGAAGCTACGATGGTGAACATCAGGGACAAGGGAAGTAAGATTTGGATTGCTGTCATCGTATTTGATTTTCAACAAATTTAAGAATCCGGGATAAATTATCAACATCAGGCTTTTCCTGGAAGGATTTGGGTTAGTTTTAGGCTTTGTTAATGCGTTACTGATATCAAATTTTTGATAAATGCTTTGATATGAGCGGATTTTTCGGAGTTATTTCCCGGTCAGATTGTGTTTCAGACCTGTATTATGGAACCGATTACCATTCTCACCTCGGCACCCGGAAAGGGGGCATGGCCGTCTTCGACGGAAGGGATCTGACACGCGTCATCCACAGCCTTGAAAACTCATATTTCAGGACCAAGTTTGAATCTGATCTTCCGAAGTTCAAAGGCCACAGCGGCATTGGAGTGATCAGCGATACTGAATCCCAGCCCATCATTGTTCATTCCCATCTGGGCCGGTTTGGTATCGTCACTGTGGCCCGGATCAATAACCTCCAGGAGCTGACCGAACGGGCCCTGTCCCATCGCAGGCATTTCTCAGAGATCAGTCCGGCAGGCACCAATCCTACCGAGCTTGCCGCCATGCTGATCACCGAAGAAGAGAGATTTGAACAGGGTATTTTAAATGTCTATAACAAAATCAGGGGATCCTGCTCCATGCTGCTGATCACGGAGCAGGGGCTTTTTGCCGCACGGGACAAATTCGGACGCACCCCGGTCATCATAGGCAGAAAACAGGGTGCTTACGCCGTGGCGTCGGAGACATGTGCTTTTCCGAACCTGGGGTACGAGCCTGTCAAATACCTCGGACCCGGAGAGGTTGTCCTGATCACCCCTGAGGGATACGAAGTGCGCAGGAAAGCCCAGGAGCGGATGCAGATATGTGCCTTCCTGTGGGTTTATTACGGATATCCGAGTTCCAGTTATGAGGATATCGCTGTGGAGGAGTGCCGCTACCGGTGCGGTGCCGCCCTGGCAAAAAATGACCCTCACGAAGTGGATTACGCCTCCGGAGTGCCTGATTCCGGCATCGCCCATGCTGTGGGTTATGCCAATGAGAAAAAGATCCCCTACCGGAGGGCGTACGTGAAGTACACCCCCACATGGCCCAGGAGCTTCATGCCGCAGAGCCAGGAGGTGCGGGACCTGGTGGCCCGGATGAAGCTGATGCCGAACCGTTCGCTCATCAAGAACCAGCGTATTGCCCTTTGTGATGATTCCATCGTCCGGGGCACCCAGCTCCAGGATAATGTGCAGGTATTGTACAAGTGCGGAGCCAAAGAGGTACACATCAGGCCGGCCTGCCCCACCCTGATCTTTCCCTGTGAGTTCCTGAACTTTTCCACTTCAAGATCCACCCTCGACCTGGCCGGCCGGAAAGCCATCCGTGAGATTGAAGGCACTGAGGATGTAAACTTTTCAGAATATGCCGATCCCGACTCCGGAAAATGCAGGGAAATGGTTGAAAGAATCCGCCAGAACCTGGGAGTCACCTCACTGCAATACCAGCGCCTGGACGACCTGGTGAAGGCCATCGGGCTGCCCAAAAATAAACTTTGCACCCACTGCTGGGACGGTACAAGCACGTAATCCAGGCGGTCAGAAACCCTGGCGGTGTCTTACGGCTTCAAAATAACCCCATGAAAGAGTACCGCATACGGAATAAATATATAAATCCAAATGGGTCATTTGAATTACAATTTCCAATGACGGTCATTGGAAAAGGAACCTGGTAAATTGAGTATTGTCAAACTGGTTGAAGCAACCTTCGTTGCAAGAGGAGTTTTTATCAGCCATCACAAATATCCCTGTAATTATTAACTGCAATTTTAGATTTGCAGTGAAAAGAAAGGTTTTTAGTATGAGCCCGGACCGTTTTCAGCTGCCCCCAGAGGGCGATGATGTTTTCCCCTTTTCGTAACCCTGGGCGATGCCCGCGGATTTTCTCAGTCGGGAAGGTATTGATTTATTTGATTGTACCTTTCCTTACCATATGCAATCCCTGACGGGATTGGTCAATTCTTACGGTTTTTTCCTGAAGATGCAACACCCAAACGTTTGAAGCGGCTGCCAGTCTCCTTCCAAAAATGTTTGATAATAAGAATTTATTTGACGGCCACTATTTTGCCTCAACAGAATCCCGGAAAAAAATAAAGCCCGAACATGCCGGGCCTTATCTGATCATGTAGAGGTACGGCGCTACTCAACTTTTAACAGCTTTGTTGTTTGCATTCCCTCATTGTTTCTTAATGTGCAGAAATAAATTCCTGGTTTCAGATCACTTATATCAATTTCTATTTCATGGATTCCTGGCATCATCTTTTCATTTACTGATTATTCCGGTGATTCAGCGCCACCATTCCGGCGCAAACGGCGCCACCTAAAACCGGGCGGATTTGTAGTACAATATTAGTCAA
>JAFGHD010000183.1 GCA_016939365.1 Bacteroidales bacterium
CGGAAGGCCCCGCCTGTGCATAGGTGGGCCAGCCCGTCCTGACGGACTCGATCCGCTGGGTGGGTAAAGGACCCCATGAGGTACCGTCGGAATAGTTGTATCCGGTGCCCCGGTCGGGAAAGGAAGGCTCCTGGAAGCCCATGGTCCATACCGCACCGATGGCGCCGTCGTCAAACATGGTGATGCGGTTGCTGAGCGTGCCGTTCGCCTGGTGGTCATACCGGGTCGTCCCGATCTGCTCCTCACTGTAACCTTCCGGATCACATCCCAGGGAAATATGCACCGGCCCGGTTCCCTGAAGGATCATATCTCCGGCCTCTCCGTTCACGGGAAGCTTCAGTTCATTTAGTTCTTTCAGGCTGTTTCGCTGAACGGTAACCTGTTGAAGGTCCGCATCCGGCAGCGGACGCTGCTGTGCCCGCAAGACTCCGGTCATAAGAAGCAGTGCGGCGATGAATGGAATAGTTCTCATAGTACCATGGTTTTAAAATGGTTTTTATAGGAAATCGTGAAGGGGATGCCTTTGGTTCTGGTTGTCAGTCAGATATTTAACCCTACCATGATGATAACAGATTGTAAATATACGAAATTTATTGGTTTTTTCAAATTCCCATAGGGAATATGTCATTACCTGGTGCAAATTATCGGGGATGATGCCTGTGCTTGCAGCCGAAACCACAACCTCTTTCAGAAGATACGGTTTCCCGGAATTTTGCAGGAGTGGCTTTCCGGGTTGATGAAGTCTGATTGTTACAACTGCAAACGACCTGACCAGGCATGTATTGCCCTGGTAGGCACATGGTGCAGTAAGCCATCAACGGGGCCAGGTTTGCCTGCTTTGGCATGCTGCCTGACGGTCCGTGGTAATGCGACAGATGATTATTCAACTGATACCGGGACAGTGCATTCTAATCCTTCAGGCATCTGACGCTGAAGCCGTCCTTCTTATTGGTGCTGTCACGCCGCACCTTCGAATTGCAATAGGAGAGACCACGATCGCATGCATAGACCCAGGTGAAGCAGTTAGAGGTCCACCAACGCCCGTTACTTCTTAGACCTGTGAACCGTCCCGAGCAGCCCCGGCCTCCACCGGGAAGGGCGTTGAAGCCGTCAGTATTGCTCGCGTTCGTGTTGGGCAGAAGCCAGTGAACCAATCCGGTCTCCTTGAGAGCCCCTCCTCCCGTCTCCCCACGCCACCCAAAAAGTGCGCAGCTGATCGAAGTATCTACGTGTTGCTCAAGAATACACCACTCTTCATCTGTGGGTACATGCCATCCGTCAGGACAGATGCCCTGAGCGCCGGTTGCTCTGGAATATTGCATTACCTCATCCCAGGAATAAAGCCCGCCATATTCATCACAATTAGCTTCATTGTTCCCGTAACAGTATTTTTCGATAATACCGTTATCATATTGCTCACAGCTGCCGCTGATAAAAATGCCGATGTTCAGATTCTCCGCCATCCAGCACTGAGTACCGATAAGAACAGTTGTGTAGACCTGCCCGTCCCGGGTATCCGAAAATGGCAATCCACACACCCAGGCCGGATTTAGAAGTGGCGCCGTATAGTTCTTGGATAAGAGAAACAATGAATTTCCATAATATACCGGGGTATACTGACTGGTATGTATTTCTCCCTTTTTACACGGGATCGCATGAATGGATTTACACCATTGTGGACCGGCCGGCTGCGCATTCAAAGTCGTGATGACGCCAACCCAAAGTATGACCAACGAAAAAACTCTCATGATTTCAAGTTCAAATGACGTCTAAATACATTCTGGTTCTGCAATAAATTACCCCTCTCAAAAATAAAACTAAACTCGAATGTGAATAACAAATGTTAAAAATTTATAATATCTGGGCTGTCATTAAATAATTGATATTTATTTATTTATTTCGTGCCATTGTGATTTAAAAGGATATCTCTGGCTGAAGTTTGATTATGATGAAGAATACTGTGCTTGGTGTGTCAAAGCCAACAGAAACAATAATGGGAGGCGACAGCCTCCCACAAGGCAGGGTATCCGTTATTCCTGCCTGTCATCCGGAATTCCCTAATTTTACCTCGATCTGAAATCGCGGATGATGAAAAAGATCGCATTGCACTGGCAGATACTGATCGCACTGGTGGCAGGAATCCTTTACGGGGTATGGCTGCCGGAACATGTGGGATATATCGGCTGGATGGGTGAAATCTTCCTCCGTGCACTGAAGATGGTGATCATCCCCCTGATCCTCTCCTCGATCATCAGCGGGGTGACCGGCATCGGCACGGCTGAGAACCTGGGAAGACTCGGGCTGAAGACCATCCTTTATTACATAGGTACCAGCACCCTGGCCATCCTGACGGGTTTGATCATGGTCAACCTGCTGAATCCGGGCGTGGATGCGGACCTTGGCCTGGCCAGGCAGGTTGAGGAGCTGGACATCACCTCCGAATCGTTCGGAGAGACCCTGATCCGGATCATCCCCGATAATATTTTCGTCGCCTTCACACAGGGGAGGATGCTCTCCGTCATCTTTTTCGCCATCCTGTTCGGATTCTTTATCATCCGGTCCGGAGAGAAGACACGCAGCCTGCTTACCGGCTTTTTCGATTCTGTCTTTGAGGTGATGATGAATATCACCATGTTCATCATCCGTTTCACGCCGTTGGGGGTTTTCGGGATTGTGGCCTTCCAGATCAGCCAGTCGGGCGACCTTATGGAACTGGCACGGAGCATGGGATTGTACATGCTGACGGTGGCGCTGGCCCTGACCATCCATGGCACACTAAGCCTGCCGTTGCTGGCCCGGTTCGTGGGACGGGTGAATCCCCTGAGGCATTTCAGGGCGGTGACCACCCCTCTGTTCACGGCCTTTTCCACATCGTCTTCCAGTGCCACGCTGCCCCTGACCATGGAAGCGGTTGAGCACCGATCGGGCGTCTCCAGCAAGATCACCAGCTTCACACTGCCCCTCGGGGCCACCATCAACATGGACGGCACGGCCCTTTATGAATGTGTGGCAGCCATCTTCATCGCCCAGGCCTATGGCATCGAGCTGACCCTCTTCCAGCAGTTCATCGTGGTGGTCACCGCATTGCTGGCCTCCATCGGTGCCGCAGGCATCCCGATGGCCGGACTGGTGATGATCACCGTGATCCTGACCGCCGTCGGCCTGCCGCTGGAAGGCGTCGGGCTCATCCTCTCGGTCGACCGTATCCTCGACATGTTCCGCACTACCGTCAACGTCTGGAGCGACACCTGCGGCGCCGTCATCATCGCCCGCTCCGAAGACGAAACACTCAAAGTCTGACCGCTCAGAACGGAAAATCATCACCGGTATCCGGCCGGGTCACCTGCTCCACCTCCGGCTCCCGGGCCTGCTGATGCACCGTGTGACCCTCCACATAGATGGATTTGGGCGTGGTGGGACAGGCGAACTCACACGCCCCACAGCCCACACATATCTCAGGTGTCACCTTGGGGATGGTGAGACCACCCCAGTAGGGCACCATCTGCACCGCCTTGGTGGGACAGTGCTCCGAACAGGCGCCGCAGGCCGTACCGTCGGTATAGACCACACAGTTGTCCTTGATGAACCGGGCTGTCCCCAGCTGGATTTGTTTCTTCTCCTCCGGTGTCATTGGCAGGATGGCTCCGGTGGGGCACACCTCACCGCATACGGTGCACTCAAAGTTGCAGAAGCTGGCACCGTAATCCATGAAAGGCTGCATCATCCCCGCCAGACCGTATTCAAGCAGGGACGGCTGCAACACATGCGTGGGACAGGCACTGACACACAGATGGCAGGCCGTACAGCGGTCGTTGAAATACTCAAATCCCTTTGATCCGGGCGGCGTGGCATGGTGTTCCCTCTTCACGGGTGTGCGTTCCCCCCGCCTTCCACCGCCTCTACTCTTCTGCCCCCCCTGAAGCGTGAACAAACCTGCTGCCAAAGCCATTCCGTTCCTGATGATACCACGCCGTCCCAGGGAATATTCCGGTGCTGACCTCCGCCTGTGGAAGGTGACAGATACCAGATGAATGCCTTTTTGCTTGCAGGCCGTCAGGCAGTTCAGGCACATCACGCACCGGCTGTGATCAATCTTCCGGCTGACAGTGTCGATGCATCCCGCCTTACAGCTGGCGCCGCACAAACCGCACGAATTGCAGAGGGTCTCATCCAGCCTGATGCGGAACAAGGATATCCTCGATACAAATCCCAACAGGGTCCCGACAGGACATACCGTGTTGCAGTATTCCCGTCCGCGTGTGAAGGACAGCCATCCCACCAGTGCCAGCATACCTGCCGACACCCCTGCCGACAACCAGCTGTATCCCTTCATGCTGACGGGATACAGGGCATAGCTGCCGGCCGCCTCCAGGCCATGAACCGCCAGGTTATTGATCCCGTACACCACAGGGCGCAACAGACCGGAGACCATCCTTCCGAAAAGGGACCAGGGATCGGCCAGCTCCAGCAGGATGATATGGCCCAAGGCCAGCAGAATGACCACCCCCCCCAGAACCGTGTAACGGATGAACCGGTCGGGCCTGCGGTAACGGAACACCTTTCTTCTCTTTCCGAAATACCGCGACATCCGTGAAATGATATCCTGAAGCGTTCCGAGCGGGCACAGGAAAGCACAGTATATCCTTCCGAACAGCAGGGTGAGTATCATCACTACCAGAAAACCCGCGCTTCCCAGGGTGACGATCCCGGTAAAACGGATCACCGATGGGACGAACTGAAGATAAAGAAGGGATTTCACGGCCTCTGTGGACAGGGAAACCGTAAAGTCCACCAGGACAAAGGTCAGCAGGAAGAAGACAACGATCGAGAGGATCACCCGGATTCTCTTCAGCAGCCGGTAAGTCATCCCTGCATCTTGATTCTGTTGATATTCAGCTTATCCAGGTCCATCGTGCCCACCCCCATCTCATGGGCCGTGGCAATATGGGGCACATCTGAGGGTTCCTTGCCGAACACTTTGGCGGCGGCGGCATCCGCAGCCACGATATCGGTGCTGATGATCAGGGTTTTGAGGGTAACCACGTCATTGACCGAAACACCCCTCGGGCCGTTCTTCAGCATGACCCGGTATCCGTCCACCACATTGAGATCGGGCTTGCGGTGCGTGCAGTAGTCGGCGATACACTGATGAAGGTCATTGCGGTGCCACCACCCGCGGTCCCATACCACCCCCATAAGGTTCTTCATGGCGATGGACACATCGGCCGAGCTGTGATGCTTGAGAACCGGGACATTGATAAAGACATCCGACTCGAGGATGAGCTCATGCACCTTGGTGGTCTTCAGCCTCCGGCCGCCGGGTACCTGCACCTCCTGGTAATAGCCTTCTGCATTGCCGGGCACAATGGTTCCCCCGGCATCCTTCACCGCCTGCTCGATGCCGCTGTGGGTGTAACAGTTGTTCCACTTGTCACAGGTATTGTCGAAGACATGCACCTGTGATGCCCCGGCCTGAAGGCAATGTTGTATGATCCTCCTCACCAGTCCCGGATGGGTCGTGGCGGCCCGTTCGGGAGGAACGTCCCAGCCGATATTGGGCTTGACCACCACCCGGGCACCTTTTCCGACAAAAGCGCCCATCCCGCCCAATGACTCAATGGCCTTGTCGAACATGGCCTCGGGTTCGCCATCCTTCACAGCCACCAGGTCATATGCACCTCCCTGCCAGGGTATGGCGGAAGCGAAAAAACTGTTCAGGTTACCGGTCAGCATCGCCGCCCAGGCAGCCAGACCTGCCCCTGTTCCGTTCCGGATAAACTCCCTGCGTTTCATTATATTCCTGTTTATTTCATCTGTTCTGCGAATCGCCACTAAAAGTACAAAATCCCTGAAAAACGTCAGGAGATTACTCATTTATGACCTCATGAAAATTATTGACCTATTTTTACACCGCAGAAATTAATTGCCACAAACTTGAATATTTCTTTCGGTATCCTGTCCCGTGCGGCAGGGAGATCGGGCTGGCTGCTGATCGATCTGGCGGGGATGATCCTGATCGTTTTCATGCCGGAGATCACCCGGCTGCTCGGTTTTCCGTTCTACCTCCTTGACCCGCTGCGGCTGGTACTGGTACTGGCCATCGCCCATTCCCCGAAGGCCAATGCCTATGTTATGGCTGCTCTTCTTCCTGTCATATCACACCTGGCAGTGCAGCACCCCCATCTCATCAAAACCCTCCTGATCGTGATGGAGCTCCTGCTGAACAGCTGGTTGTTCTACCGTTTTACAGGGAGAAATATCAATCCTTTCACGGCCATGCTGGCAGCAATCGTCATTGCAAAGGCCGTTTATTACGGTATGAAATACCTGATGATCGTCACGGGCCTGATCGTGTCGGAGCTGATCTCCACTCCGGTCTACCTACAGTTCATCACGGCTTTCATTTTCAGCGCATACATTTATGTTACCGCCCAAAGGTCGGAGTTCAGCGGAAATCCCTGATCCGCCATTCCCCGGGGAGAGCAGGTCCGGGATCTATCTGCACCTTCCGTTCTGCAAGCGGAAATGTCCCTACTGCAATTTTTTCTCTCTGGCCACGAAGCGTTACAGGGAGGATATAACCGGTGCGCTGGTCCGGGAACTGTTTCTCCGGAAGGATTACCTGGAAGGCCGGGAGGTTTCGTCGGTCTATCTGGGCGGTGGTACCCCGTCGCTGATGGATACCGCATCGTTGGGCCGGATACTGGACGCCGTATTCCGGCATTTCCCGGTATCAACGGAGGCAGAGATCACCCTGGAAGCCAATCCGGACGATCTGGTGCCCGGCTGGTTCCGTTCCATAAGGGCCCTGCCGGTGAACCGGCTCAACATCGGGGTGCAGTCGTTCCGTGATGACGACCTTCACTACCTGGGCAGGGTACATGATGCCGGGCAGGCGCTACGTGCCGTCCAACTGGCGTTTGAGGCGGGTTATGACCGGACGGGCATCGATCTGATTTACGGAATCCCCACACTTTCTGAAAAACAGTGGGAAAGGAACCTGGATACCGTTGCAAACCTGGACATCCCACACCTTTCGGCTTACGCCCTGACGGTCGAACCCCGTACCATCCTCGACCATCATATCCGGAACCATCAGACGGCACCGGTGGATCCGGATCAGGCAGCCCGGCATTTTGAAATCCTGATGGACTGGGCGGGATTGAACGGCTGGATACATTATGAGATATCGAATTTCTGCAGACAGGATCAGTGGTCCCGCCACAACCTGCTCTACTGGACAGAGGGATGGTACCTGGGCGCCGGCCCCTCGGCACACTCCTTCAACGGTTCCTCCCGGCAATGGAATGTTTCCGCTTTGGGAGCCTATATCGATGCCATCACCGGGAGTGAGGTTCCTTACGAGATCGAATACCCGGACTCTGACGAACGATTCAATGAATACGTCATGACCGGCCTGCGCACGATGTGGGGGATCAGCCCGGAGGAGATACGCAACCGCTTCGGGGAAGAGGTACTGGATAAAATGCTCCGCGATACCTCACCATGGAAACATTCCGGGCACATCCTGCATTCCGGCGGCAGGATCGCACTGACCCGAAAAGGCAAACTGCTGGCCGACCGGATCGCCTCAGACCTGTTCCGATAGAGTTACAGTCACGGATTGACTTCCCGCAGCCATCCCATCACTGAAAAGAAATACCAAATAATGAAGTTATCTTTGAGCCGTCATTCCACCAATGAGTTCACATGGAAGGAAAATACCTGTTGCTGCTGATCCTGATGCTGTTGTATATCGGGTTGGTGAAATGGTTCTCTCTTCTTGGCGACCGGCGTGAGATCGGTCACCGGAGACTGTTCTGGATCAGTCTGCTGCTCACTCCCGCCATGGGACTCGCCTTCCTGTTGTCATCCCAGGAACGGAAGGTTCATTTCTACACCGAAGAGGGCTTCAAATGTGAGCGCTGCAGTTTCGTCTTTTCCGAGAAACTTCCTGCCTGTCCTTTCTGCCTGAAGGAAGGCATCCGGTCCGAGCTGAAGCCCGTCAGGAAATTCATGACCTGAGCCCGTCAGGGAGCCAGAAAAACGACTTTGCGTATCCGGGTCACCCTTTCCCCGGTCATGCGCAGCAGGAAGATACCCTTCGTGACACCTTCCGGTGAGTGACGCAATGACAGGGATTCACCCGGCAGAAGTTCCCCATCATAAAGGACAGCCGTCCGTTCACCCGATTGGCTTATGATGTCAACGATCCAGTGGGACGGATGGGTCGCCGCACATTTCACGTTCAGCACATCCCTGCACGGGTTGGGCCAGGCATCAAGCGTTGCGTCCGTGTGGACCGGCAGGGTTGTTGTGCCGGTGGTGACCGTATCCTGGAACAGGTCGTAGGTGTACATCGACCGTCCGTAGGTGCCTGCCACCAGCTTGCGAGTGGGCTGATGCAGTGTCAGGTCGCACACCGGCACCAGCGGCAGGTTTGATCCCAGCATCTGCCACGACTGGCCCAGATCGCGGGTGACATAGACCCCCATGTCGGTGGCGGCATAAAGCGTGTTCACATCCGACGGATCGGGAATGATGTCATTCACCGGCGACTCCGGCAGGTCGCCTGAGATGTCGGACCAGGTCTGTCCTGCGTCCGTTGTGCGGAAGATATGGGGGAGGAACTCATCATAACGGTAGCCGGAGAAGGTCACAAATGCCGTGAGGGCATCTAACGGGCAGGCGGCCACGCGTGTCACCCACCGCTGGGGCAGGATGCCTGAGACATGCTGCCAGGTGCCGCCGCCGTCAAGCGTAACCCATACATTGCTGTCGTCGGTGCCGGCCCAGATGATATCCGGATCGGCCGGCGAAACCGCCAGGGTGGTGATGGTGCCGTACACCAGGTTGGAAGGCGCAGGGCCGCTGCTCAGGTCGGGACTGACCGCACTCCATGACAAGGCATGGTTGGTGGTGCGGTACACCTTGTTCGACCCGTAATACAGGATGGCCGGATCCTGCGGATCGAACACCACGGGCGTGTTCCAGTTCTTCGGATCCGAGGATGGGATCCCGTTCATGGCAGTACTGAAAGAGTTGCCGCCATTGGTGGAGCGGGCAAAGCTTCCATACTGGTACTCGGCATAGACGTAGCTGTTGTCCACCGGATCCACCAGCACATAAAAGCCGTCACCACCGTAAATATTCTCCCAGTCATCCGTCCCGCCCGTCAGGGTGCGGTTGGTGCCGTTGTCCTGTGTCCCGCCGTACAACCGTTCCGGGTGCTGGTAATCCACCTCGCAGGTATAGAACTGGGTCACCGGCAGCACATTGATGAAGTCCCACGTCCCGGCCCCGTTCTGGGACAGATAGAATCCCCCGTCGTTGGCCAGGAAAAGACGCTGATGGTTCAGGGGATGGATATAGAGTCCATGCTGGTCGACGTGGACATCGGCAGCGGAGACATTTGACCAGCTGCTGCCTCCGTTCTGCGTCTTGTAGAGGTCGAAGCCGATCACATAGGCGATCTGGGGGTCGGCCGGGTCCACGGCGATACGGCCGAACCACCATCCGTAGGAATAATAGGCGTTGACCAGCGATCCGTCGTTGGTCTGCAACCATGTCCCGCCAAAATCAGAGGTTTTATATACCCCCTCGAAATACCCGGATTTATCGGCATAGATGGCATAAAGGACATTCGGTTGGGAACGGCAGATATCGATCCCGATGCGGCCCATATTGGGTGAGGGTGAAGGCAGGCCGTTGACCAGCTCCGTCCAGTCCGCCCCGCCGTTGAAGGAACGGTATATGCCGCATGTCGGACCGCCGTAGCTCCGGCGCTCGGGTCTCCTGACCCGCTCCCACATGGCCGCATACACCGTATCGGGATGTTCCGGGTCGATGACCACATCAATGCCGCCGGTGGAATCGGAGACAAAGAGGGACTGATGCCAGGTAGCGCCCCCGTCGGTGGTCTTGTAGATGCCGCGCTCCGGGGTGTCGGAGAAGAGGTTGCCCATGGCTGCGACATAAACGGTGAAGGGATCTGCCGGATGGACGGCCATTCGGCCGATGTTGCGGCTTTCCGGCAACCCACGGTATTCCCATGTGTCGCCGCCGTCTCCGGAGCAATAGATTCCGATACCGTCGTAAGTGAGAGATCCGCCGCCGGCATTGGCCTCCCCGGTACCGGCATAGATCACCCCGGGATCGGATGGCGCGATGGCGATGTCGCCTATGGAGAGACTGGCGGCCTCGTCAAAAACAGGTGTCCATGACTGGCCCCCGTCATATGAAC
>JAFGHD010000184.1 GCA_016939365.1 Bacteroidales bacterium
ACCCATGTTCAATTCTCGAACATGACCCTCACAGGTACTTTGCCGGCAGAACTGGGTAATCTGACAGAAATGTCAGGGAAGATCGAGATCCACAACCAGCCTGGACTTACCGGAACATTTCCGGCCTTTATCTGGAACTGGACCAAGGTGGAACGCCTCCAGGTGAAGTGGTGCGGATTTACCTCGATCGATGTCACAGGCATCGAAAATATGGTAAACCTGTATGAATTCAATACCCAGGAGACTCCTTTCGAAGGTGAGATTCCGGTGGAGATCTTCGAGTTGCCCCTGATGCGTGATGTGTACCTGGAAGACGGCAACTGGAGTGCATTGCCGGCAGACCTGCCCATTCCGACACCCACGCCGCTGCGCAGGTTCTATATCAATGGGAATAATTTTTCTGATCTGCCCGATCTGTCAGGAATGGTCTGGGCAGAAGGTGCCAAAATCAAGTTCAGGGATAACTTCCTGACATTTGAGGACCTCGAACCCAACATGTGGATCGCAGATGACAGCAACGTGGAAGCATTCGAGATTTCCCCGCAGGCTCCGATCACCGAAAAGCAGACGATCACTGTCGATGAAGGTGATCCGGTTTCCATGTCGGTAACCTGCGGTGGCTCGCAAAATATGTACACCTGGATCAAAGACGGGGCCCCCGTTGACGGGGCCGACAGCGATCAGCTTGATATTGCAGCTGCTGCCCTGGAAGATGACGGGGAATATTATTGCCTGGTGCAAAATTCACTGGTTCCCGGACTGGATATCGTTTCAGATACATTTACAGTAGTTGTAAATGAGGTCATTGGAATTGGTGCGTTTGAAAATGGATTCAGGTTAAACGGTAATCCTGTTATTGAGATGCTGTCCATCGATTCAGATGAGATGATTGAGCAGGTGATGATCACCGATCTTTCGGGGAAAGTTATGAGCATTCAGAAGCTCCATACAAATACCGTCAGGATGGATGTGAATGAGCTCAGGAACGGACTCTATTTTGTAACACTTACAACAGCGTATGAGGACAAAGTGCTGAAAATAGTGAAGCAGTAATTGTCAGGACGAGAAGTAAATCTCTGATGTGAGCTTTAATCCCCTGGTAATTTCTTTGAAACAGCCAAGAAACTGCCAGGGGATATTTTAAATTATTTCAGCCTTTTATACTTTATTGCCATGCCCGTGTCAACCGGATACCTTTTTAAAAATTGTTATGGCAAGTATGCTATTCCAGCCATCAATGTATGGTGTATGGAGCAGGTGCACCCTTTATCGTGCAGATGACGCCTGTGGATATCCGTTATGCCAAAAGGCAGATGCTGGTCGCGATGATCGATGCCTCACATGAGCCTTATGAAAACAGGCTGCGACAGTCTGGCTGTTGAGGTGGGGACAAGCCATGAAGGAGTTCGAAAAACGCTTTATTGCAAAATTTAGGATGCTTCAGGCATCGTAAAATACAAGAACATGATCAACAGGGATAAGAAATACCCCTTGCTGGTAAAGCCAATAGCGGAGAACGGGGTCTATCAACGAATACTGAAGGAAGAAGCGGGCTGGGACTTCTTGAATTTTGAAGCCCGCCTGATGAAACAGGAGGAACAATGGGAAGGAACTACCGCTGATAACGAATACGGGATCATCCTGCTGGGAGGAAATTATTCGGTTGTATCCGACCGGGGGAACTGGAAAACGATCAATGGCAGGAAAGATGTGTTCAGTGGAATCGCCCACACGTTATACCTTCCCAGACATACGCATTTCAAAATTACAGCAGAGAGTGAACTCCTGGATATTGCTTACGGATGGTGTGCCACGGACAGAGATGTTCCTTTTCAGTATAAACGACCCGACGAAGTGGCGATCGAGATTCGTGGCGGGGACAATGCCACCAGGCAGATCAACAGCCTGATCGAACCCGGATTCAACTGTCACAGGCTGGTGTCCGTAGAAGTATATACACCTTCCGGAAACTGGTCCTCCTTTCCTCCGCACAAACATGATAACAGGAAAGTGGATGAAAACGGAAATGTGCAGGAAGCTTCCCTGCAGGAAACCTATTTCTACAAGATCGACAAGCCCCAGGGGTATGCCATTCAGCATGTCTACAACGACGATCGAAGCCTGGATGAACTGAACGTGGCAAGGAACAATGATGTGGTAATGGTGCCCGAAGGATATCATCCTGTGGCAGCAGGCCATGGGTACAATGTATATTACCTGAATTTCCTGGCTGGCAGCGATCAGTCGCTGGCCAACACTGATGATCCTGACCATAAATGGATCTATGATTCCTGGAAAGGGCAGGATCCCAGGATCCCCATGGTAAAAGCCAATTAATACAGCAGGTGATGAGTGAAAAGAAATTTGACGTTCTGACGTACGGCAGGTCTTCCATTGACCTGTATTCGCAACAACCAGGAAAGCCGTTTGAGCAAATCGAAGGCTTTCATGCATTTGTAGGAGGTTCTCCCCTGAATATAGCGGTGGGATGCAGCAGGCTGGGTTTGCGAACAGCACTCCTTACAGGGGTCGGGAAAGACAAAGTTGGGGACTTTATCCTGAATTTCCTGGCAAAAGAAGGCGTCGCCACGGAAATGATCCCCGTCATTGAAAGCGCACGCAGCTCTGCTGTTGTTCTGGGCATTGAACCACCCGACAAATTTCCCCTGGTATACTACAGGGATAATTGCGCAGATTCCCAGGTTACCATAGATCATGTACTGGCAGCGGGTATCGGCCAGGCAAGACTCCTGGAGGTATCAGGAACTGCCCTGAATGTCGAACCTACCAGGAGTGCGGCCTTCCTGGCTTCAGAACTTGCTGGGAAACACGATATACCCGTGATGCTCGACCTGGATTTCAGGGCGGATCAGTGGCACGACATCCGGGCCTATGGTGTCACTGTCAGGTCGTTCATGAAGAACGCGAATATCGTATTGGGCACCGAGGAAGAGGTGCTTGCAGCCTACCTCACCGAAATGTCACAGGTAAAGATCTCCCACCAGCAGATCAGTGCGCCGGAGATCAGGGGAAACATTGCACAGGCCATCGAAGGTATCCTGGGATTGGGTGTGGAGGCACTGATCATGAAAACAGGCTCGCGTGGTGCATTGGTGTACCTGCCTGACGGATCCCGGCAAGAGGTGCCCGGGTTTCCCGTACAGGTGCTGAATGTGCTGGGTGCCGGGGATGCTTTCGCGGCCGGGTTGATTTATGGATTCCTGAAGGGATGGGACCTGTACAAGTCATGCCGCATGGGGAATGCATGCGGCGCCTGGGTGGTCACAAAAATGGGTTGTGCCAACTTCAATCCGTATGAACAGGAAATTCTGGAATTTATTGATTCGAAAGGAGGTTTTTAGATCGCACACCTGCAGATGAAATTACGCACCTGCAGACGAAATTGCATACTTGCAGACGAACTTTAAAATGTTATAAAAATGCGGAAAAAATCAACCGTTGCACAGGCAATCATTGCCTACCTGAAGAATCAGTATGTTGAAAAAGACGGGATCGAGCAGCACTTCTTTGGCGGCTGTGCAGGCATATTCGGACATGGAAACCTGGCCGGGTTCGGACAGGCGTTGCAGGAACATCCCGAATTCCGCTACATCATGGTCAGAAATGAACAGGCCGCAGTGCACATGGCCGCAGGGTATGCCAGAATGAAAAACAGGCTTTCCACATTTGCCTGTACCTCCTCCATCGGACCCGGCGCTACCAACATGATCAGTGGCGCTGCAGCCGCTACGATCAACAGGCTGCCGGTACTGCTGCTTCCCGGCGACATCTTTGGACAGCGCACTGTTGCACCGGTGCTGCAACAACTGGAATCTCCCCTTTCACAGGATTTTTCCGTAAATGATTGCTTCAAACCGGTATCAAAATACTGGGACAGGATCTATCGGCCGGAACAGATCGTCACCAGCCTTCCCGAGGTCATGCGCGTTCTGACATCTCCTGCCGACACAGGAACGGTAACACTTTCTGTACCCCAGGATGTGCAAACCGAAGCATTTGAGTTCCCGTCAGAATTATTTGAAAAACGAACCTGGCATATTCCGAGGCAACCGGCAGACAAAGCAGCACTCAACAGGGCAGCATCGTTGATTCGCGATGCCGGACACCCACTGATCATCGCCGGAGGAGGCGTGATCTATAGTGAAGCAGAGAAAGCGCTGGAAAATCTTGTCGATCAGACAGGCATACCTGTTGTTGAAACCTTTGCAGGGAAAGGTTCCCTTCGCTACGATCACCCCCTCAACCTGGGAGCTGCCGGTTCAACAGGAACCGAAGGTGCCAATTATTTCAGTGAGCGGGCTGATCTCATCATCGGCATTGGAACAAGATACAGTGATTTCACCACGGCTTCCAAAACCGCCTTCAGAAATCCCAACGTACAATTCCTGAATATAAATGTTGCTGAATTTGATGCATTTAAACATGGTGCCCTTGCACTGACAGGCGATGCAAAAACTGTACTCGGGGATTTGAAGGAAATGCTCGGATCCTATGCCACCAGTCAGGCCTACAGGGGCCGTGCGCAAGCTTTCAATATTGACTGGAATGAAAAGGTGGAGAAAGCCTGTGAACCGGTAAATGGGGACTTGCCCAGCCAATCAGAAGTAGTAGGAGCGGTAAACAATTTCAGCGGGGAAAAAGATGTGCTAGTCTGTGCTGCCGGAAGTCTGCCCGGTGACCTCCATAAACTTTGGAAGACTAAGGATCCCAAAGGATTTCATCTGGAATACGGTTATTCCTGCATGGGATATGAGATCCCGGGCGCCCTGGGTGTGAAAATGGCTGATCCGGAACGCGAGGTGTATGCCATGGTTGGCGATGGCGGTTACCTGATGATGCCTTCAGAGATCATCACATCCCTTCAGGAGGGTCAGAAAATCACCATTATTCTCATCAATAACCGCGGTTTCGCAAGTATCGGCGGTCTGTCAAAGTCCATTGGCAGTGAAGGCTTCGGAACCATCTACCGCTTCAGGAACAAAGACACCGGGCAGCTTGATGGTGATCCTTTACCGGCAGACCTGGCCGCGAATGCGGAAAGCCTCGGGGCAAAAGTTTACAGGGCAAACAATATTCCGGCTTTCAATGAAGCACTGCAGGCAGCAAAAAAAGAGGAGCAAACAACTGTCATCTATATCGAAACAGTACCTGAAAGAAAGATTGCCGGCTACGGCTGGGCATGGTGGGATGTCCCGGTGGCAGAAACATCCTCTTTTCCTGCCGTAAAAAAAGCGCGGGAGGAATACCTCGAAAACAAGAAAAACCAGCGCTATTTCATCTAACCTGAAATAATCGGATTTGGAAATTTTTGATGACATCATATACCTGCCAGAAAGAGCCGAAAGATGCTGACATTAATTACCTTCATAGGTTTCACAGCTTTCGTGGCGCTCTATTCGTGGTTAAGGCTGCGTAAGGAGCGGTATGACACGGCAGACGGGTTTTTCCTCGGGGGACGCAGCCTGACAGGGGTTGTCATCGCAGGTTCGATGCTGCTTACAAACATTTCCACCGAACACCTGATCGGCATGAATGGATCCTCATATAAGAACGGGTTCATCATCATCGCCTGGGAGGTCACCTCTGCACTTGCCCTGGTCGTGGCTGCACTGTTTTTCATACCGAAATACCTGAGAATGGGATTGACAACCATTCCTCAGTACCTGGAAAACAGGTTTGACGGTACCACGCGGAGCCTGGTGGCACTGTTCCTTGTCGTTTCCTTCGTGGTTACACTGCTGCCGATTGTGCTGTACACCGGTGCCATCAATTTTGAGAGTATGTTCGATGTTTCAGCTACGCTCGGGGTCAGCAAATCGAAAGCATTGTGGATCCTGGTTGTTGCGATCGGACTGATCGGTTCCACGTATGCAATATTCGGGGGACTGAAGGCAGTGGCCGTTTCCGATACGATCAACGGGTATGGACTGCTAATTGGTGGTATCCTGATCCCGGTGATCGCCCTGTTCAGTATCGGCGATGGAAAGCTGCTTGCCGGTCTGGAAAAAGTGTACAACCATGCCCCGGAGAAATTCAACGTTATCGGTGCCAAAGATTCAGTGATGCCCTTCGGCGTCCTGTTCACCGGATTGATTATCAATCAATTGTACTTCTGGGGGATGAACCAGACCATCATTCAGCGGGCCATGGGTGCCAAAAACCTGAAAGAAGCACAAAAAGGGCTGCTGTTCACAGGTGTATTGAAAATCCTGGTGCCATTGATCATTGTGTTGCCCGGGGTCATCGCATTTTACTATTTCGGGGATTCGATGTACGGGGAACAGGACCATATTTATCCGATGCTTGTAAAAAAAGTACTGCCATTGTGGCTTTCGGGATTTTTTGCTGCAGTGGTGATGGGGGCCGTGTTGAGTACCTTTAACAGTGTATTGAACAGTGCCGCTACCATCTTCAGCATCGATGTATATAAAAGACACATCCATAAGCAGGCAACAGAAAAACGACTTGTGGTTGTGGGTCGGGCCACCTCCTCGATTCTGGCAATCATTGCCATCCTCTCGGCCCCGCTTGTGGCAAGTGCCCCTGATGGACTTTATCAGCTGCTGCAACAACTCAACGGGATCTTTTTCATTCCTATTGCATCCATCATGCTGGCGGGCTTCTTTTTAAAAAGGATCTCCGCAGCCGGGGCCAAGGCGGCACTGCTTTTTGGTCTTGCATTCTATATATTGACCACTTTTATCCTGAAGGTTGACCTCCATTTCATCCATTTATGGGGGATTGAATTTATATTGAATATCGCCATCATGTACGCAGTCTCATGGTTTTATCCAGTGAACGCCACTGAATCGATCCCGGGACCCTTGAAAATAGAAATGAAAAGCTGGAAATACACGAGACATTTATCTGCTGCACTGGTGGCAATAACCATATTGATTTATATCGCACTGGGAAGCTGACAAGAAAATTAATCTAAGTACTAAAACAATGGAAAGATCATGGACATACTAAAAAACTATATCGCTAACCGTTGGGCGGACAGTAAAGAAAAGCAATGCATTGACGTCGTCAACCCGGCTACCCGGGAAGTGTTGGGGAAGGTCCCCTACGGTAAAAAGACAAAAACCGACATCGACATGGCGGTTACAGCCGCAGCAAAGGCACTGGAAGTATGGCGGGAAACACCGGTGATGAAAAGGGTACAGCCGCTCTATATGCTAAAGCAACTGCTGGAAGAACATATAGGTGAAATTTCACGACTGATCACCATGGAATGCGGTAAAAGCTTTGCAGAGGCAAAAGCAGAGATGCAGCGTGGTATTGAAAATGTGGAAACAGCCTGTGCCACTCCTACATTGATGCAGAGTGAATTCTCTGAAAACGTAGCCTTCGGGATCGATGAATTTATGATCCGACAACCTGTTGGGGTGTGTGCATGTATTTCACCCTTCAATTTTCCGGGCATGATCCCCTTCTGGTTCCTGCCCTACGCCATCGCCACCGGAAACAGTTTCATACTGAAACCTTCTGAAAAGGTCCCGATGACCATGATGCGTGTCTTCGAGCTGATCCACCAGCTGGATCTACCGGAAGGATTGGTGAACCTGGTGCATGGAGGCAAAGACAGTGTGGATGCCATGCTCGATCATCCCGGCATCCGGGCCATCAGTTTTGTGGGATCCACCAATGTTGCCCGGTACATCTACAGCAGGGGTACAGAAAACGGCAAGCGGGTACAGGCCCAGGGCGGTGCCAAGAATCCCGTGATCGTTATGCCCGATGCGGATATCGAGATAAGTGCCAGAATCGTAGCTGACAGCGTCTATGGCTGCGCCGGTCAGCGATGCCTGGCCGCCTCCAATGTAGTCCTGGTAAATGACAGTAAGGGGAACATCAAAGAGGCACTCCTGGAAGCAGCTAAAAGTAAGCTCACAGGTTATGGACTGGATGAAGGGGTGGAAATGGGTCCGGTGATCACACCGGAAAGCAAAGTCCGGATCGAGAAACTGATCGAAAAGGGGAAGGCTGAAGGAGCAAATCTTTTGCTTGATGGAAGGAATGCCAGAATCCCCGGCTATGAAAACGGCAATTTCATCAAACCGACGATTCTAGAAAACGTGGCCCTCGACGGAGAGGTGATCAATACGGAAATATTCGGACCGGTAATGAGTATACTGAATATGAAGGATATCAACGAGGTAATCGACTTTGTAAACAGGAACAAATACGGAAACATGGCATGCCTATTTACCTCCAGCGGCCTCACAGCCCGGACCTTCCGAAGCAGGGCCAACGCAGGTAACATTGGGATCAACATTGGCGTGGCGGCCCCCATGGCCCAGTTTCCGTTCAGCGGCTGGAACGATAGTTTTTTCGGGGACCTGCACGGACAGGGCAGGCATGCGATTGAATTCTTCACGCAAACCAAGGTGGTGATAGAAAGATGGCCCAGGGAATGGTCCCGTAAATTTTAAAGATCACGCTTTTGATGAATGATCGCGCTTTTAATGATTGGACAGTCACTTAATGATTGAACAGACAATTCATGACTGCACAGTGTCAACAGGAAATAGATAGATTGATAATGAATAAAACAGAAAGAAAATGATGAAGATCGCGAATGCACCCTGCTCCTGGGGGGCGCTTGAATTTGACCTCAAGGGTGAATCCCCTGTATACCTTCAGGTACTGCAGGAGATGAAGGAGACAGGTTACCAGGGCACAGAACTGGGCGACTGGGGATTTATGCCCACAGAGCCAGCGAAATTACGCGTTACGCTGGAACGTTTTCATCTCGAACTGCTGGGTGCTTTTGTTCCCGTAGCTTTCGCAGATCCGGGAGCACACCGGCAAGGAAAGGAACTTGCACTCAAAACAGCAGGACTGATGCACGCAGCAGGATACCCAGATGCTTTCATTGTGTTGTCTGATGACAACGGTGCGGTTGACCAACGCAAAAACAATGCAGGCAGCATTACGAAGGAGATGGGCCTTTCAGGTGAAAAATGGAAGACTTTCGCTGAAGGTGTGCAACTGGCAGCCAAAGCCGTGAAAGACACCTATGGCATGAAATCCGTCTTCCACCACCATTGCGGAGGATTTGTTGAAACACCCCGGGAGGTCAACATGCTCATGAAACTAACAGATCCGGAACTGCTTGGACTTTGCCTGGACACGGGGCATTACGCATTCGGCGGAGGCGATCCCGTTTCGGCGCTCAACGAATTTAACAACCGGATATGGCATATGCATTTCAAGGACTATGATCCCTCGATCGGGGAAAAGGTCAGGAAAGAAAAGAAAGATTATTTCCAGGCTGTGGAAGCAGGCGTTTTCTGTGAACTCGGCAAGGGGAATGTCGATTTTAAAAATGTTTTGAAGGTCCTTGAAGCAACCGGGTACGATGGTTGGATCGTGGTTGAACAGGATGTGCTTCCTGGTATGGGATCCCCTAAAGCATGTGCCCTGCACAACAGGGAGTTTATCAGATCAACTGGCTATTAATTCCTTTGGCGCTTAAAACTGAACTCTAATAAATGATGAAAAATGGATAAATTAAAAATTGGATTGGCAGGCCTGGGCAGGATCGGCAAGATCCACCTGGAAAATCTCTCCAGGTATTTCCCGGAGGCGGAAATGATGGCGGTAATGGATGTTTCTGAAGAAACAGCGGCGATTGCAGCAAAGTACCAGGTGCAACATTTCTACGACAATTTCGGGGAAATGCTGACTAAGCATCGTCTCGATGCAGTGGTTATATGTTCCCCTACTGATACCCATGCCGATTATGTTGAAATGGCAGCCACCACCGGACTGGATATATTTTGTGAAAAACCCCTTGACCTCTCTCTGGAAAGGGTGAAAGCGGTGTTGAAAACAGTGGATGAGCACCAGGTGAAACTGATGCTTGGTTTTAACCGGCGCTTCGATCCGGAATTCAAAAAAATACATGACCTCGTGCAGCAGGAGGCTGTGGGCGACCCCCAGATCATAAAGATCACCAGCCGGGACCCTGGACCTCCACCTGTAAGCTATATCAAAGTCTCCGGTGGATTGTTCCTGGATATGAGCATCCACGATTTTGACATGGCCAGGTACATTTCCGGGAAGAAAGTGGTGGAGGTATTTGCCGCAGGTGCGGTGAAAGTGGATGAAGCCATTGGTGCGGCCGGCGATATTGACACTGCACTGATCACCCTTATTTTTGAGGATCAATCGATGGCTGTTATCGATAATTCACGGAAAGCAGCATATGGATATGATCAGCGCCTGGAAGTATTCGGCAGCAAGGGAATGGTACAGGCAGAAAACAAATTCCAGAGCAATCATAAATTGCTTACTGCCAATGGATTAACAGGAGATCTTCCTCTTTATTTTTTTCTTGAAAGATACGAGGAATCGTACCGCCTGGAGATGAAAGCATTCCTGGATGCCCTGGCATCCGGTGAAACCATCCCTGGGGGTGGTCTGGATGGCTTGCTCGCGATGGAGATCGGCCTGGCAGCAAGGAAATCAATGGAGGAAAACAGAGCCGTTAAAATATCTGAAATAGGTATTCAACCAAAAATGAAGGACCATGAATGTATTTGATATTACAGATTTTGGTGCCGTAGGTGATGGAAAGACTGACAATAGCAAGGTGATTCAGCGTACCATCAACAAATGTTCGGATAGTGGTGGAGGAATCGTCAGGATTCCGGGCGGTAACGTCTTCTTAAGCGGTCCTTTCGATCTGAAGTCGTACGTCAATTTCCACGTTGAAAGCGGGGCCAGGCTGGTAGCTAACCCGGATCCTTCCGTCTATACCAGGAGTGCCTTCAAAGAAAACTTTAAAGAAGGAAGTATCTGGATCGGGGGTGAAAATGCGGAAAAAGTCTCCATTACCGGTAAAGGCACCATAGATGGAAATGGCATTGCATTCATGGGTAAGGAGGAGAAAGCAGCATTCCAGCTTATACCATTTACCGACATCGATCCCAGGCCCCATCTGTTTACTCCGATAAACTTCAACAACCTGACCATCAAAGATATTACATTCATGAACGCCGCTTACTGGTGCATTCATCTCGTTGGATGTAATGATGTCTCCATCGAGGGGATCCGGATCCTCAACAACCTGAAGATCCGTAACTCTGATGGGATCGACCCCGACCATTCAACAAACGTACGTATCAACAACTGCTATATTGAATCTGCTGACGATTGTATTTGCTTGAAAACAAGGCGGGAGTACCAGGAATTCGGACCCACGGAGAATGTGACGGTCTCCAATTGCATCCTCAGGTCAACCTCCTGTTCCATCAAGCTCGGCAGTGAAAATGTCGATGCGATCAGGAATATAGTCCTATCCAACTGCGTGATTCAAGGAAGTAATCGTGGTATCGGCATACAAAACCGTGATGAGGGAATCATAGAAAACGTCATATTTTCAAATATTGTCATCGAAGGAAGATTGTTTGATGATGTCTGGTGGGGGAAAGCAGAACCCATCTATATCACTGCCTATAAAAGAGAAAATTCGGATAACAAGGATGCGAAATGGAGGTTTGCTGAGGGTCAGGAAGAGGGCGAGTCGGGCAAAGTCAGAAATATCCTGTTTTCAAACATCTTGTGCAATAGTGAGAACGGTGTCTTTGTCGGAGGCGACCACGGCAAAATCAAGAATATTAAATTCTTTGAGGTCCAGTTAAAAATTGATCGTAAAACAACATATCCATGCGGGTTGTATGATCTGCGACCGTCGTCAAAAGGGATCATCAGTACACAAACTGCCGGATTCTATATTCTGAATGCCAACGAGGTAAAACTGGATAACTGCAGTCTTAACTGGGGGAAAAACCTGGCCGATTGCTTCGGTAGCGGGATTTATGCCGAGGATGTGCGCGGGCTGCGTGTATCTCATTTCAGGGGAGCTGCTGCATTCCCGGAGAAAACACAAAAATTCTCCCTGGTAAATTGTGAAGAAGTTATGATTGATCAGGAAGACAAGTAACCGTAAATTGTACCAATTACAATAACAAGTCAGCCATGTTTGGACTTGCCGTTATCGATATCATTGTCATATGTATCTATTTTCTGGTCATCATTGCTATAGGGATCTGGGCAAGTCAACGTATTAAAAACCAGGAAGACTATCTGCTGGGCGGAAGGAAATTCGGGAAGGTGATCCAGACGTTTGCAAGCTTTGGACAGGCTACTTCGGCAGATGGCCCCGTTGGAGTGGCAACCACCACCTTCCGGAACGGTGCCGCAGGGATCTGGAGTTCCCTGTTGATGGTTTTTGCCACACCCCTGTTCTGGATCACATCCCCCTGGCAACGAAGGATGCGCGTGCTCACCATGGGTGACTTCTATGAGGAACGGTATGCCTCAAAGAAGATGGCTGCGACCTATGCACTCATAGGAACAATCGGTATGATGGGATTGCTCTCGGTGGGATATACGGCCATGAACAAAACGATACTGGCCACCACACCCAAACCTGTGGAATTGTATGATGCAGAACAAAAAGCTGAATATGAGCTGGCCCGGGAACTGACAGAATTGGAGAAAAAGAACTATGCGTTACTGACGCAGCCAGAGCAGGAACGAATTTCCGAATTGCGGAAGCTGAATCCATCCAGTCTTTTTTCATACATCAACGAGAACATTCTGGTTTGGATTGTCTGTTGCATCGTGCTGTTGTATGCCGTAATGGGTGGACTGGAGGCCGCTTTTTATACCGATATGCTGCAGGGAATCTTTATCATCCTGCTCTCCATCATCCTGATCCCTTTTTCCTGGATAAAAATCAAAAAAACATTTGGATCTGGAGGGGATGAGACGGCACTGCAGATCCTCCACCAAAAACTCCCCGAATCATTCTTCGAAATCTTTGGTGCACCCACGCTGATTGATTTTACATGGTACTTTATCCTAACCGCCTCCCTGATAGCAGGCATAACAGTGGTTACCCAACCCAACCAGCTGGTGACCAATGCAGCTGCAAAAAGTGAATACAATGCAAGATTCGGATTTGTGACAGGAGGTTTTCTGAAACGTTTCTGCACCATCCTCTGGGGTGTGCTAGGACTGTCAGCGATACTGCTTTATACAGGAAAGATCCAGAACTCCGACCTGGTCTGGGGGTATGCCATCCGGGACCTGCTTGGTTCCCTGAAACTCGGACTGGTCGGGTTAATGGTGGCCTCCATGATGGCAGCCCTGATGTCAACAGCCGATGCGCTGATGCTGACGGTATCCGGCCTCCTGGTGCACAATATTTATCGGCCCGTAGCCAAAAAAAAATCCGAAAAGCATTATGTCTGGGCAGGAAGGGTCTTCGGCGCTGCATTCCTGGTGGGAGGGGCGCTGATTGCCACACAATTTGACAACATCCTGGAGATTCTGAAATTCATCTGGGAGTTCTTTGTGATCTTTGCCGCGGCCTTCTGGCTGGGACTGAAATGGCGAAGAGCAAACAGGCACGGCGCCTGGGCCTCTATCCTGGTAACATTGCTCATCTTCTACCTGCTGCCGCTTGTCGTTCCGGGAATCTTCCCTTCCCTCAGAAAAAATGAAACCCTGTTGCTGGAAACCCAGCCTCCCCCGATCGTCCGGAATTATGTGGCCCGGGAAATTGACGTTGAAGAACGCAACCTGGAAATAGAAAGATGGCATGAATTAAATGAAAAAGGAATGACCAGTGCACCACTTCCGGACAGTATCACGGAAGGGCAACCGTTCGATAAAACCTTTAACCTTCCATCAAAAACCATCTTCTGGTCAAAAGAGTCCAGGGTAAACGAACAGGGCCAGCTTGTCGCCCGCGGATACATGTATCCTGAATTGGCATTATTGCACACGATCGGGTTCGACCTGACCGAAATCCCCTATGCCCTGAATGAATCGATCAGAATGCTCATCAGGCTGATCTTTCCATTCCTCATGCTGATCATTGTGGCCTTACTTACGCCCCGGAATGAGGATGAAATCACCCGCCAGTTCTTCCTGAAAATGCGGACAAGAGTAAGAGGCCTGGGACCGGAAGCCGACCTGGAAGATCTGAGATATGCATTTGCACACCCGGAAGAAACAAAGAAGATGTTATTGTTTCCCGCCACTTCGCTCGAACTCTATAAATGGAACAGGCAGGATGGCCTTGGATTCCTGATCTCCATCGGTGTGGTCTTCATCGTCATCGGGACCTTGTTCCTTTTCGTAAACGTTGGCGGATCCTGAAGTTGGGATGATGATTGCATTGTGCCTGATAGCTGCATTTTTATCGGAAAGATGTTTTCGAGGACTATGCACTGCAGCAATTCCGCAGCGGTAATCTTTCGGCCCACCTGGGAAAAGGATCCTGTCACTTTTAGCAATAAGCAATGGAGAAAATGCATGCAAGGGCCTCTTCATATATTGCATACAGGCTTCCTGTGTTGGATCACCGCCTACGAACATGCATCGCAGGGTAATATAAATGGCTTGCTGGATGAGCAAAAAACCGAAACCGGAGCACTGATCAATGATGCGAAGCAGGCCCCGCCGCGCGCCCCGCCCCCACGCAGGGCGTGTTTTCATTTCTTCTCCGCAACGAAGATTTCTGGTTCCTGGGAATCGCTGCCAACCGGCTGGCCATGGAAGGATATGAAGCATATGAAAAAGTACGCAGCGCCGTTGTAATTTCCATTTACAACTGAATAAGACACTGCAAACACGAAACCCCCAGTAAATACTGAGGGTTTTGTAACTCCACCAGGATTGCTCGCCCACTTGCTGTGGGCTCGCGGACCTGAAAATTCCGCTGCTCAAATACAAACCTCAAGTCCGCTATGCGGACTGAACGGGTTTTCTTATTTCTGCC
>JAFGHD010000185.1 GCA_016939365.1 Bacteroidales bacterium
ATGAGCATATTTGTCGAACCTTCAACCGGCCTGTCCATGGGGCAGCATATGGAGATCACGGCCAAAGAATGGAACATCTCACGGGAGGACCAGGATAAAATAGCGCTGGCAAGCCATGAAAATGCGGTCAAGGCGAGAGAAAAACTATCACAGGAAATTTTCCCTTTATTGGGCGTCAGTCATGATACCGGACCCCGCAGCGATACCTCCCTTACCGCACTGGCAGGGTTAAATCCGGTTTTTGATCAGAGCGGTACTTTGACGGCCGGCAATTCTTCCCCTGTAACGGATGGGGCCGCAGCCCTCTTACTGATGTCTGAAGAAAGGGCCAGGTCATCGGGGCTGGAAATCCTGGCATTCATCAAATCGTTTGAATTCGGGGCCATCGATCCCAAGGACGGTTTACTGATGGCGCCTTGCGTCACTGTCCCCAGGATCCTGGAAAAAGATTCCCTGACGCTGGGCGACATCGACCTGGTGGAGATTCATGAAGCATTCGGGGCCCAGGTAATGGCCAACCTCATAGCCTTGGAAAAGGGTTTCATGGGAAAACCAACCGGTCCGTTCGACATGCACAGGGTGAATGTATCGGGCAGTTCCATTGCCATCGGCCACCCATGGTCCGCTACCGGTGGGCGGATTGTCACCACACTTGCTTACGAAATGGTCAGGAGAGAAGCAAGCCTAGGCCTTGTAAGCATCTGTGCAGCCGGGGCCATGGCAGGTGCAGTATTACTGGAAAGGAAGTAGACAACAGACCCGGACTACCCTGTTTAGCCCGGAATCAACATGGAAGAACTATACAACCCACCGGAATGATCCGAACGGATGGGATAACATCGCCCACAAGGAAGGGTACCAGACCATCATTGAAGAACATCGTAAGATGTTGCTGGATATGTTACCCGAATTAGCCTGGCGGGAAGGCCCTCCGGATGGTTATACATTTGATTCAGCAGGGAATGTGCGCAGTAACAGTTATGAATCATGGTATTGATTTGGGTAAGCCAATAGCGTGAAAAACAGTTTTTTATCATTTGTCAATGAGATTTTGAGGGAGTTTATATCAGGACTGCCTGATTTGAACACTGTCATAGTCTTGCTGGTCGTATTCACGGCATGGGCCTTTCTGTGTGCACGAACCGCGGCTTATCTCAAGACCAGGAGGGCACTTAAAACCGGATATACCCGTAAGACTTACCATTTCCTTGTTTTCACCTCAGCAGCCGTCATCAATCTGTTATTTGGATTCTCCGGGGTCTGCCTTTTTGGTATCATCATCAGCGGTTTCATAGTGTATGCGCTGCTGAGGAGAAAATCCTCCGGTCTGTATCTTGCACTGGCACGCGAGACAGACCGTCCCCACAGCGCCCTTTACATTTTGATACCCTTCCTGTCGACATTGTCGGGGGGGATCCTCATTAACTATTTATGGCCCGGATTTGTGCTCATCGGCTATCTGGTATGCGGCATTGCAGATGCTTCAGGGGAGGTGATGGGTACCATGTATGGGAGGCGAACATTCAGGGTACGACTTTTCAACGTTCACAATGCTGTCAAAAGCCTGGAAGGCTCGGGCTCAATATTCATCATCAGCTTCCTGATCTATGCTGTTTTTTCGATGATTACCCTTCAACGGTTTAACCTCAGCTTAATGGGAGCGGTATTTTTATCCAGTCTGATCGTGACCGTGGCAGAAATCATAACCCCAAAGGGATTTGATAATCTCACCATCCAGGTATTGGCGGTGCTGGTTTACCAGGGACTGATTCAATGACCTGGACCGGCGTCAGTGAAGGCAAAAATCATTCATTTGAAAGACCTCCGAGATAGGTGAACTTCTGTACGCGCTTTCCCTTGTAAACCTCGGTTGCATAAATGTTGCCGGATGAATCCACGGCAATGCTGTGTACCCAGATGAACTGGCCGGCGTACCGTCCGATCCTGCCAAATCGTCCGGCCACCTTCAGGTCATCACGACGCAATATCCATACACACTGGTTTGTGCCATCGGTCATGTAAATATATGACTGTTGGGGATCATGGGAAAAATCAATGTCCCATGCCGTACCATTTCCCAGCGTTTCTGCGGCAATAATTCCTTCCTGGACAAAGCTGCCATCTTTCCGGAAGACCTGGATGCGGTCATTGTGCCTGTCGCAGACATAGACAAGTCCGTCGTTGGAGATCCGGACGGCATGCACCGGATTCCCGAACTGACGGGGAGGAGGCATGTCTGGGACATAGGGATCCTGGGGAGAATCGTCCGGCCTGCTTCCATAAGCCCCCCAATGCCGCAAGTATTTCCCGGTAGTGGCATCGAAAACGATGATGCGGCAGTTTTGATAGCCATCGGCAATGTAGACTTCATGGGTAACCGGATCTACGTCGATTTCGGCCGGACGGCCCAACCGATTTGTGTCATTGCTTCCACCGGTTTTTCCGGCCTTCCCGATTTGCAGGAGAAATTTACCGTCCGGACGGAATTTTAACACCTGATGATCATTGGGTCCATTTCCGGCAATCCAGACATTCTCTTCATGGTCGATGAAAATACCATGCGGATTGGCGGGCCATTCGTAACCGTCACCCGGGCCGCCCCAGGCCTGAATAACCTCTCCTTCAGCATCAAACGCTATGACGGGTGGGGCAGGGACATAGGGAACCCCGGAGGCTGGTAATTCGGCGGGTGCATATTCATCGGCGCCAAGGCTTGCAGGCCGGTGAATGATCCAGATCTGATTCCTGGCATCTGCTGCCACACCTGCGACCTGGCCAATCAGCCAGTCGTTGGGCAGCGGTTTGGGCCAGAATGGATCCAC
>JAFGHD010000186.1 GCA_016939365.1 Bacteroidales bacterium
GTCATGCCTTCGACCTGTCTTCCTCCAGGAAGGCAGATAAATCGTTGGACAGGCAGACAGGCAAAATCAAACAGCATCAGTATAATAACGCTTGCAGACCGGATGATTCAATCAGGCTAATATAGCGACTCCTGATGACATGACGGGAGCCGGTGAATTTTGTGGTTTCTTTTACAGGGCCATAATAACGGGAATCCAGCATCCTTCAAAAGGTGTTATTTAAAACGTTTTTAGATAAATGGATTGCTGCTGTCCATGTTATTATTTGCATATTTTTGCTGTACAGGAATGCAGAACGCTTAAATGGCCACATATGGACAAGCTTTTATTACTGGGAGATGAGGCCATTGCACAGGGTGCGATGGATGCGGGAATTTCCGGGATTTATGCCTATCCCGGCACTCCCTCAACGGAGATCATGGAATATGTGATGCATCACGGGAAAAAGGCAGGCCATTCCATACGCAGCGGTTGGTCCACCAACGAAAAAACAGCCATGGAAGCTGCTTTGGGCATGTCCTATTCGGGAAAACGGGCGATGGTATGTATGAAGCATGTGGGACTGAATGTGGCTGCCGATCCCTTCATCAACTCGGCCATAACCGGAGTGAACGGAGGCCTGATCGTGGTGGCGGCAGATGATCCTTCCATGCATTCCTCCCAGAATGAACAGGATTCACGGTTTTTCGGGAAATTTGCCATGATCCCCGTATTGGAACCCGGAAATCAGCAGGAAGCATACGACATGACCCACTACGGATTTGATTTTTCCGAAAGATCGGGTTTTCCCGTTTTGCTGCGGATACCTACCCGCCTGGCCCATTCCAGGTCCGCTGTGGTGAAAAAACCGGTCAGGGAACAGAATGTCATGAAACTGCCCACTGATCCCAGACAGTTCATCCTCCTGCCTGTGAATGCCCGTCGACGGTACAAGATATTGCTGCAGAAACAGGATCTCTTTCAGGAGGAAGCCGAACGTTCTCCCTTCAACCGTTATGAGGAAGGGGAGGACCATAGCCTGGGTATCGTGGCCTGTGGAGTTGCTTACAATTATCTGGCGGAGAATTATCCCGACCACCGGGTGCCATTTCCCGTCGTCAGGATCGGGCAATATCCTTTGCCGCATCAGTACCTGCAAAAGCTTTACGATGAGTGCGATGAGATATTGGTACTGGAAGATGGTTATGCTGTGGTGGAGGAAATCCTGAAAGGTTTTTTCCCATCGGGTAAGCCGATCATGGGAAGGCTTGATGGAAAAATGGAGCGGGACGGAGAGTTGAACCCGCTAAAGGTGGCAACGGCATTGGGAATCAAACTGCCGGCAACCAGGACGGTACCGGATATCGTCAGGCCCCGGCCACCCAAACTGTGCAAGGGCTGTCCGCATATCTTCACATACAATGCGCTCAACGAAGCCCTGGCGGAACTCTCACGCGGAAGGGTTTTCTCAGATATTGGATGCTACACACTGGGTGCACTGGAACCCTTTGACGCAATCAATACCTGTGTCGATATGGGTGCATCCATCACCATGGCCAAGGGTGCAGCCGATGCCGGACTGGTACCC
Organism: Bacteroidales bacterium; assembly: GCA_016939365.1. GTDB lineage: Bacteria > Bacteroidota > Bacteroidia > Bacteroidales > JAFGHD01 > JAFGHD01. The sequence continues at coordinate 1,568 of JAFGHD010000186.1, forward strand.
GCCATTGCTGTGATCGGCGACTCGACCTTTACCCATTCCGGAATGACAGGCCTGCTCGATGCAGTAAATGACCGCTCCCCGATCACCGTTTTCATCCTCGACAACGCCACCGTGGCCATGACAGGAGGCCAGCAATCATCAGCCACTGGCAAAATAGAGGATATCTGCAGGGCCCTCGGAGTGGAAGAGGAGCATATCCGGGTGGTGAATCCCTCTCCGAAATACCACCGGGATAATCTGGATATCTTCCATGAAGAGATTGTATATCAGGGGGTTTCCGTGGTCATACCCCGCAGGGAATGCATTCAGACCGCTACCCGGAGGATCAGGCATGAGAAGAGGCAGCAGGCCGGGGAAAGCATAAAAACCGTATAACCATGAAGAAAGATATCATTCTGGCGGGAGTGGGAGGACAGGGCATCCTCTCCATTGCAGCGATCATCGGACTGGTAGCCGTTGACTCAGGATTGTTTCTGAAGCAGGCAGAGGTACATGGGATGAGCCAGCGCGGTGGTGATGTGCAGTCCAACCTGAGGATTTCCGACCGACCGGTTGCTTCCGACCTGATCCCGGCAGGGAACGCCGATATGATCATCTCCGTCGAACCGATGGAGGGATTGCGGTATCTGCCCATGCTGGCACCGGAAGGATGGCTGGTTTCAAACAGTGTGCCTTATAACAATATCCCGGATTATCCGGATGTAAATCTGTTGATCAGCGAGATCATCGCACTCCCCAAACATGTGCTGCTGAATGCCGACGAAATTGCTGAAAAATCAGGGAACAGACGTTCCGCCAATATCGCTATTCTGGGTGCCGCCTCCCCGTTCATGGGACTGGACCAAAAAAGGATTGAGCATGCCATCGAGCGTCTGTTCGGATCAAAGGGAACGGATGTGGTGGAATCCAACCTGAAAGCATTCCAGGCTGGCAGGGATTTTGCTTTACAGCAAACAAAATAAAATGTATATTTGCAGGTTTATTTTATGACGGTCCCGTTTTTCATGGTGGATGGATGAACCGGGCCGTTCGCGCAATGTCAATCAATAGGAAAATCAATGTAATCATCCATCTTGTTTAACAAAAAAAAGTGATCATGAAAAAGTTGTTACTCTTTGGCTTCGTACTCGGTCTGGTAATGGCCGGGTATGGCCAGAAAAGGATTCTCCTCGACCAGGAGTTGGCCAACAGGGCGGTGAAAGCCGTACACCAGGAGGCCATTTCTGATCTGGGAGGCTTTGAGAACCAGGTGAATGCTGCCGTTTCACACGGACGTTATGCATTCGATGAGACTGAGATCGGCAAGAGCTGGTATGACCTGCAGACCAATACATCCTTGGGCAACAGGATCTGGCTTTTCCCCGACGGAACGGTCAGCGCTGTCTGGACCATGGGTTTTGAGTCCACTGCCTTCCCGGACAGGGGAACCGGTTATAACTACTTCGACGGTACCGCCTGGGGCCCGCAGCCCACTGCAAGGATTGAGACCGAAAAGACCGGCTGGCCCTGCATCGCCGCCTGGGGAGAGAACGGTGAGATCAATGCCGCGCACACCGGCGCCGCACAGGGATTGCTCTTCAACAAGAGAGCGACCAAGGGAACAGGGGCATGGGAAGCTTCATACCTGGTCGGTCCTGACGCCTCCAATCCCCTCGTATGGCCGAGGATCATGACTGCCGGCGTGAACAATTCAACCATCCATCTGCTGGTGCCCAGCGGAAATGCCACCACTTACGGCGGTATGACTCCGGCACTGCTCTACAGCAAGTCCACCGACGGTACGGCAACCTGGGATCCGGTCAATACCATCCTGCCCGGTATGGGCCCGGATTATTACCTGAGCCTCAGTGCCGATGAGTACACCTGGGCTGAGCCCCGCAACGGCGTCATCGCCTTCCAGGTGGTGGATGCATGGCACGACTGGTTCGTGATGAAATCGACCGACGACGGCGA
>JAFGHD010000033.1 GCA_016939365.1 Bacteroidales bacterium
AAAATGATGAGCGCCAGTCCGAAACCGATGGCGTTGGCAATGGCATAAACAACTCCTTCCATCAGATTGAACTCTTTCTGGATCGTAAGGATAGCCACTCCGAGGACAGCACAGTTGGTGGTGATGAGCGGAAGATAGATCCCAAGGGCCTGAAACAATGCCGGGCTGACTTTTTTCAGGATGATCTCCACCATCTGGACCAATGCCGCAATGACCAGGATAAAGGTAATGGTCTGAAGGAAGCCGATCTTGAACGGATCGAGTACCAGCTTGAAGATGAGCCATGTAACTACGGTAGCCAGGGTCATTACGAAGAGTACGGCTCCGGCCATCCCCACCGCTGTGGATATTCGCCTGGAAACACCGAGGAAAGGGCAGATCCCAAGAAACTGGTTCAGTACGATGTTGTTGACAAAAACAGCACCAACGATGATGAAAATGTATTCCATGGTTTGTATAAATCAAATGTTCTGATTCATATCATGTCGTCTTTTTCAGGCGGTTGATCAGAGCGATCAGGTATCCCAGGGCCAGGAAGGCACCTGGGGACAGGATGAACACCAGAATGCCGTCACCCTTCAGGAACTTCATGTCAAAGAGGGATCCGTTTCCCAGCAGCTCCCTTGAGGCGCCGAGCAGGGTCAGGGCAAAAGCGAAACCCAGCCCCATCCCGAGTCCGTCGATGGCCGATGAGAGCAGTGAATTCTTTGATGCAAAAGCTTCTGCACGTCCCAGGACAATGCAGTTCACCACAATAAGCGGGATGAACAGGCCCAGTGCCTCGAACAAGCCCGGCAGGTATGCCTGCATGGTCAGTTCCACTATGGTAACGAAGGAAGCAATGACCACAATGTACGAGGGTATCCTGACCTTGTCCGGGATGAGATCCTTGATCAGGCTGACCACGATATTGGACATGGCCAGTACAAAAGTTGTGGCCAGTCCCATCCCCAGCCCGTTGATGGCTGTAGTCGTCACTCCCAGGGTGGGGCACATGCCCAGAAGCAGGACAAAAACCGGGTTTTCCCGGATGAATCCCTTGGTGAAATTACTCAGCTGGTTCATGCCTTATTCCGATTTCTGTTTTTCAAATTCATTATATGCCCTGCTCACCGCATCACAAAACGCCCTTGAGCTGATGGTAGCCGCTGTGATCGCATCCACATTGCCTCCGTCTTTCTTCACCCTGAGGATGAATGAGCCTGGGTTTTCCCCTTCAAACTGCCTGCTCCAATCCGATTTTCTTTTATCGATCTTATCGCCCAGACCCGGTGTCTCCTTGTGTTCCAGAACGGAGGTGCTGAAGATGGAGCGATCGGGAAGGAAGCCGACCATGATGGAGAACCTGCCGCTGAAAGCAATGTCGGTATAGGTCTTCACCGCAGTTCCCACCCACTCGGATCCCTTCATGGCTTTGAAGAACACCAGCGAGTCCTTTCCTGCTTCAGGCAGCACTTTATATTCCGACAGGCTGTCAAATGAAGGGAGCACCTCACCCAGGGCATTCTCCAGCTTGGCCCGTTTGGCCAGTTCGATCGGTGCTTTGGTAACCGTATAGATTCCGCCCAGGGCCAGTGCGGCAATGGCTGTGACTGCAAACAATGTCACGACCATGTTTATGAATGAAGATTCCGTTTTAGCCATCTGTTATCCCCCCGGTTATCGTTTGACAGTTTCGCCGAACCTGACAGGCTTGAAGGCCCGGTCGATCAGCGGTACAAAGGCATTCATGATCAGGATCGCAAAGGATACGCCCTCGGGATATGCACCGAAGACGCGTATCAGGATGGTAATGATTCCGCAGCCTGCGCCAAAAATGATCTGTCCCTTCGGAGACATAGGCGACGACACCATATCAGTAGCCATGTAGAAGATGCCAAGCATCATGCCGCCTGTAACCAAATGAAACAGCGGGTCAACATACATCGTCGGATCCGAAAGCCACAGAATTCCAGAAAAGATCACGACAGAAAGAAGGTACGATACCGGGACATGCCATGTAATGATTCTACGGATCAGCATATATGCGGCACCGATGATCAGTGCAAGCGCAGACACTTCACCGATGCAGCCTCCCTGGTATCCTGTCATCAGGTTCCCCACATAATCGGGCAGTTGCGGCATCAGTTCCTGAACGGTCTTTCCTGCTGCCAGGCCTTCCTTGAGTATCCCCAGGGGAGTGGGTCCCGTAATGGCATCGGTGATCGCAGCTGCAAAAAGCGGTTTCGGTACCGGCCATGTAGTCATCTGGACAGGAAATGAGATCAGCAGGAAAACCCTGCCCACCAGTGCCGGATTGAATACGTTTTTCCCAAGCCCGCCGAACGACATCTTGCCCACGCCGATCGCGACGATGGCTCCGATGACAAGGATCAGGGTCGGAAGGTTCCCTGGCACGTTGAAAGCCAGCAGAACACCTGTAATGATCGCAGACCCGTCAAAAATGGTAACCTCGCTCCTGATCAGGTATTTCTGAATGATGTATTCCACTGCCATGCAGGCAATGACCGATACCAACAACACACGGACAGCCCCCAGACCAAAGAAATAGATGGAAACCAGCATGGCGGGAATCATGGCATATACTACGCCATACATGACCTTTTTCACCGACTGGTCGGCATGCACATGGGGTGAACCGGAAACAACAAGTGCATCCATAGTTTATTATTTACCTCTGCTTCTGATGATTTGACCCACCCTGCTTTTGCCGACCCGTATCCAGTCGAGCAAGGGTATTCCCGCGGGACAGATGAAATGACAGGAACCACATTCCATGCAGTCCATGATCCTTTCCTTTTCCGCCCTTTCGTATTCCTGATGGCTGATCAGTTTCCCGAGCAGCCAGGGTTCGAGACCCATCGGGCAGGCGGATATGCACCTTCCGCAACGGATGCAGGTATTTTGTTCAACCCTTCTGCTCTCATCGCTCCGGATCAGGAGTATCCCGGATGTCCCCTTGATCACAGGAACATCCAGTGAAGTCAGTGCCTTTCCCATCATAGGCCCGCCGGCAATGATCTTTCCGGTTTCTTCCAGCACGCCACCGGCTGAAGAGATCAGATGGGAGACCGGTGTGCCGATCCGTACCATGAAATTGGACGGATTCTTCACCGTCTTTCCTGTGACGGTCACCACGCGCTCGAAAAGCGGTTTGTTCTTCTGGACCGCCTCGTAGACGGCAAAGGCAGTGCCCACATTGTGGACGATGGCACCCACTTCGATCGGCAGCCGTCCGGAAGGCACCTCCCTGTTTATCAAAGCCTTGATCAGCTGTTTCTCGGCTCCCTGCGGGTATTTCACCTTCAGGGGGACGACATCGATCCCATCCTCTCCCGCAGCCAGGGATTTCATATAATTGACCGCATCGGGCTTGTTGTTCTCAATGCCGATGATGGCGCGTGTCACACCCAGCCCCTTCATCAGTATCCTGATACCGACCATGATCTCCTCCCCTCTTTCGAGCATCAGCCTGTGGTCGGAAGTCAGGTAGGGTTCACATTCCACCCCGTTAATAATGAGGATCTCCGCCTTTTTCCCTTCAGGCACCATCAGCTTGACATGGGAAGGAAAGGTGGCTCCGCCCATGCCCACAATACCCATCTCGTTGATCTTCTGTATAATTCCCTTCTGATCCAAAGTGATCTCCCTGACGATCTCCTGACTGCGGTCAATATGCTCCTCCCATTCATCCCCCTCCACGTCGATAATGACGGCCATCCTGCGGTAACCGCTGGGATCAGTCACCTCGTCAATACGGGATACCTTCCCGGAGACGGAGGAATGGATATGGGCCGAGATAAAAGCCTCACCACGTGCGATCATTTGTCCGGCCTTCACCGGGTCCCCCTTCTTGACCAATACTTTGGCAGGAGCACCAAGATGCTGCGAAACAGGGATAAATACTTTTTCAGGTAAGGGAAGCACTGATATTGGTGATGATCCGGATAGTTTGTACTCTTCCGGATGAACACCTCCCGTTTTGAATGTCTTCAGCATTTCCGAAAGTCCGTTAGGTTTATTTCAGCACTTCAGGCATTGGAATTCTCATTTTTTTCAACCCCTTCCGAAGGCACCTTTTCGGGTTTGCCTTCTCCAGGCTGCGCAGCAGCCTTCCGGGGCGGAAAATTGATTTCGAGAATGGCACCGGTCGGGCATTCTTCCACACATTTCCTGCACAATTTACATTTCTCAAAATCAATATAGGCCAGGTTGTTCTCCATCGTGATGGCATCAAAAGGACAAACTTTCACGCATTTACCACAACCGATACATGCGACACTGCAGTTTTTTCTTGCGGGGCCACCCTTTTCCTGGTTGACGCAGCAGACATATATCCTGCGGTCCTTTTTGCCTTTGTTTCTAAGCTCAATGATGTTCCTGGGGCAGGCATCCACACAGGCGCCACATGCCACGCATTTGTCATTCACGACAGGCAGTCCTGTCTCAGGATCCATATGGATGGCATCGAAGATACATGCAGCCACACAGTCACCCAATCCAAGGCAACCGTATGGGCAACCGCTTTCACCGGCGAACAGGCTATGGGCGAAATAACAGGTGGTAGCACCTTCGAATGCCACCTTGTGGGGTGCGTTGGCCGGCGTCCCGTTACACCTGACCACAGCGATCTGTGGCTCCTTCTCTTCAGCTTCCAGTCCAAGGATTCTGGCAATCTCTGCCATTACCGGGTTACCCCCAACCGGGCAGTTCAAACCTTCAAGGGTCTGTTTCTCCTTGCCCGACCGGACAAGGGCCTCTGCAAACGCCCTGCACCCTGCATAGCCACAGCCCCCACAATTGGCACCGGGAAGCGCTTTCTCCACCACATCGATCGCAGGATCCTCAAATACCTTGAATTTCTGCGCGACAAAATACAATATCACAGCGGAAGCAACCCCGATGACACTTAGAGATACGACCGCATAGATCACAACATCATTCACGGCATCACTCCTTCCTGGTTGATTTATCTGATCCTGACAGTTTTAATCAGCAAACGGCGACAAATGTATAAACAAATAGCTATGTCAAACCCAGTTTCACCAATGACGGCCCGAAAATCCAATTCGCTGATCATCATTTTTTTACGCCGGGAACTCCCAAACAATCCGGTCGATACCAATTCATATATATCTTATTAAGAATAAGATACACCTGCAGTTTGAACCGTTTCTAAATTTTTCGTTCCCGGAAAGAAGGTTTCCTGAGTGGTTCAATCCTTTACAGGATCCGGCAGTTTGCGAAGCCTCATTTTCCCGGGGTGTCATCCGGTATCAGGATAGGCCCTCATGAGAACCAATGTACTATTTTTGTCATATGCTGTGATCACTGGAAGTTCATAACAATCAAAATGAATTCACATGATGGGCTACCGGTCTCTTCTGGTTAATGACCGCAAGATCCGCTTCCTCGATACAGGCGAAGGGCCTGCTCTTGTCCTGGTTCACGGATTCCTTGAATCTTCGGGTATCTGGTCAGACTTCATCCGGCATCTTTCCGGTCCTTTCCGGGTCATTGCACCCGATCTTCCCGGCCACGGCGGAAGTGAAACTGTTCCCGGCCTGATGGGAATGGATGGCATGGCTGAAGCCATTTTCAATGTACTCCGGTTTACCGGAACAAAAAAATGCGTGATGATCGGTCATTCGATGGGCGGATATGTCACAATGGCCTTTGCTGAAAAACATCCGGATCTCCTTGCCGGCTTTGGCCTTTTCCATTCCACTGCCCGGGCTGACACACCGGAAGTGAAGCAAAACCGTATCCGCACTATCGAAGCCATCCGGAACGACCATCTTTCATTTGTCCGCCAGTTCATTCCCGCTCTTTTCGCACCGGTGAACAGGGGATGCCTGGATGAGGAAATCAAACGGATGGTTCAGCAGGCCGGGCGCATGAAGAAGGAAGCCATCATTGATGCCATCATTGGAATGAAAGACCGTCCCGACAGGCTGCATCTCATCGGGCAATCCACGGTTCCCGTGCTGTTCATCTCGGGCCGGGAGGATCCCCGGGTCAATATGCAAGACATGGCGCAGCAGGCTTTGACGGCCTTCCGCGGACAACTGAATGTGCTCGGCGGAGTGGGTCATATGGGATACCTCGAAGCCATGAATGAAACGGCTGCCATCATCTCAGCCTTCGCAGGCAACGCCTTTATCCTGCAGAATGAAAAAACCGCCCGGAGATGATTCCCGGGATCATTAGTCTGACAATGTTCAAATATAATATGTATATTTGTGATGAAAACCGAACAAAATTTGAAGCTATGAAAAAAATCTATCCTTTTTTGATGTTTTTTGCCGTTGTTGCGGCAGCAGGTCTTCTGATCCAGGGAACACACAGCACGAGTGGCTCCCCCGGCGGATATACCGGATCGCCAGGCGATGGGGGTGCAAACTGTACACAATGTCATGCCGGCACAGCCATCCCGCAGTTCTATTGGATTACACTGCCTGCCCTGATAGGCGGGTACACTCCCGGGACACAGTATACCGTTGCGGTTTACGGAGAACACGTGGGAGCACTGAAGTTCGGATTTGAAGCCACCGCAGAGGATGCGGCAGGAAACAAGACAGGCACATTCCAGCCCGATATGATGGGTTGGACCCAGCTGACCAATAACGGCAAATCGGCAACCCATACCTCACTGGGCACCACTCCCCTTGCCGATACAGCTACAGCATGGGTTTTTTACTGGACCGCCCCCGATCCGCCGGTGGGAGACATCACCTTCTATGCCGCCATCAACGGCGCCAACGGCAATGGAACCAACGGAGGTGACCAGATCTATCTGACCTCGGTTACGGTTCAACCGGTCGGAATCCCTGAAACGGTCAAGGTCTCACCCTTCAACCTATACCCCAATCCCTCAGAGGGCATCATATGGATTGAACTTACTGAACACAAGGATAGTATGGTCAGGATTTTTGATATCCAGGGAAAGTTGCTGCAAACCCTGCCGGTGACCGGTGACCAGACCCGCCTGGATCTCAGCCATCTGCAAAAAGGGCTTTATATCATCAATGTCGACGGGTTTTCCCAAAGGTTCCTGATCAGATAACATCATACCGGGGTAACCTCTCCCCTGTTGCACGGGAACAACGAGGCTGTCTCAAAAAATGACACGGGAGGCAGTCTCGTTGGTTTTTCCGGTTCAACAACCCGCACTATCGAGTTGCGGACGCCCCCTGACCACCTCCCTGACCCTGCAGACCACCTCCGTCTTCTCCGGGTCACCGGGGCCATCCACGGGTATATATGCACTCCTGCCATGGCTGACCTCCAGCTCGGCGACCCAACCCTCCCAACCGGCTGGGGAGGTCATCCGCTCAATTCCGATGATCCGGAAAGGATAACATCTTCCGGGGATATAGACCGGGTGATCCGGTTCGATGTATCTCATTCCTTTCTCATCTTCCCTGACCTCACACCATAACCGGTTACCATCCTTCCAGCCGTAATCCCTGAAATACTTCCGGCGCAGGTAAAATCTGTTCCCCTCAGTGTCTTCCAACCGGAAATAGCGTCGTGCATCCTGCATCGACACCTCTCCGGTCAGTGTCAGCATGATGCGTGATCCAACCGGATGGTTTTTCAATGAACCATAAAGGAGGGGAATGAATATTTCGACCCTTCCCTTCCTGATCCGCTCCACCTCCAGGGGTATCATTTCACCGGGTTCAGGTATCCTCTGAAACAGAACGGCGGGCAGGCGGAACTCCTTCCCCATGATATCCTTAAAGAGGCACGCAGCCTCACCAACGGCCCAGTCCAGGCCAATGAACCTGAATTCATAAATATTGCCTGCACTATAGAAAGGGTGATGGGGTTCCAGGTATATCCTGCCTGAGCAATTGATCTTATCGACCCGGCATGTGACGGTGGTCCCGGGTTTCAGGTCATACCCCCTGTAGTATCCGGCGGGCAGCAGGTGCCTGATCCCGAAAGGATCGGTCAGCACCAGGACTTCACCTTCCCCCGCGACATTCACTGATTTTTCGATCCTGAAAGGATATTCTTTCCCCCGGATCAGCCGGTTCTGTGCCATGCCTTTCGGTCAATCAAAATGGTCCACGCGGCTCGCTTTTCTGACCCCTTTTACTTTTTGGATCTTTTTAAGCAGCATCGCGAGGTGCTTCACATCATGCACACTTACCTTGAAGCGGCCTTCAAAGCGTCCGCCCTCCCTTGCATCCACATTCACCGAAACCATGTTGACCCGCAGGTCATGAGAGATTACATCGGTGATATCGTTCAGGATACCGATTTCATCCCTTCCCGTGACATGGATGGTCGTCAGGTAGGTTTTCAGCTTGTCCGTTTTTCTCCATTGCACATCAATGATGCGGTACTCATATTTTTTGAGCAGCTGAGCCGCGTTTGGGCAATTCAGGCGGTGAATCGTAATCCCCTTGCCGATGGTCACGAATCCAAAAACCGCATCGCCCGATATGGGATTACAGCATTTGGCCAGCTCATAATTCAGACCTTCCAGCGGGCTGTCCGGCAGGACGAAGACGTCATCCTCAGGCTGCAGGACGGAGGATACCGGTTTACCGGCCCCTTCGTCTGCCTCGCGGGAGTGTGTGCCTGCATCCTGCGCCTTTTCCTCCGTAAGAGTCTTCCGGATCCCGCTCAGGTCAATCTTTTCAATGGCAATAAGATAATAAAGATCGACGGAGGATTTCAGCTTGTATTGCCGGATCAGTTTATCGACAACTGCATCGCTGAACGGTATCTTACGGTTGCGCAATTTCCGGCGCAGTATATCCTTTCCGACTTCTGCCTCCCTGAACTTCTCCTCACGAATGGCTCTTTTGATCTTCGATTTGGCCTTGGGTGTTACCACAAATGCCAGCCAGTCCATTTTCGGTTTCTGGTTTTTGCCTGTAATGATCTCCACCTGGTCTCCGTTTTTCAGCACATGTCTGATGGGCACGATCTTGCCGTTCACGCGTGCGCCGCTGCACATGTCCCCCAGGCTGGAGTGGATGTCGTAGGCAAAGTCAAGTACTGTTGCTCCTGCCGGGAGCTTGCGCAGATCGCCTTCCGGTGTGAAGATGAAAATCCGGTCCGAGTAGAGTTCGAGCTTTGAATCCTGGCTTTTCTCCAGCAGTTCACCCTCGGGCTTTTCCAGGGCTTCCCTGATCCGGTTCATCCATTCGGTCTGCTCGCTGGTTTTACCGGATTCCTTGTATTTCCAGTGTGAGGCGATGCCTTTTTCAGCGATTTCATCCATCCGTTCGGTCCGGATCTGGACCTCCACCCATCTGCCTTCCGGTCCGATCACCGTAGTATGGAGCGACTCATAACCGCTGGCCTTCGGGGTAGATATCCAGTCGCGCAGCCGGCCGGGGTTGGGCTGGTAAATGTCGGTCACGATGGAATAAACGCGCCAGCATTCGGCTTTCTCAGTGGCGGGCTCACTCCTGATGATGATCCGGATGGCAAACAGATCATAGACCTCGTCGAAGGAAACCCGCTGCCGGGTCATCTTGCGCCATACCGAATGAATGGATTTGGGCCGTCCCTTGATATCGAAGACGACCCCCTCCTTCATGAGCCTGCGTTCGATCGGGCGGATGAACTCCTGGATATAGACCTTCTGCTTGGCAGCCGACCTCTGCATCCGGGAGGCTATGGATTCGTAAACATCGGCATGCGCATGCCTGAGCCAGAGATCCTCGATCTCAGTCTTGATGCGGTAAAGACCCAGACGGTGGGCGATGGGCGCATACAGATGAAATACCTCATCCAGAAACTTCTGCCTGTTCCGCTCAGGGATGGAATCCCAGTTCCTCATATCATAGAGGCGATGTGCCAGCTTGACCAGGATGGAACGGATGTCCTTGACCAGCGACAGGTAGAGCTTTCTGAAATTTTCAGAATGCAGGGTCATCTTCTCCGTCTGAAGGTCTGAAAGCCTGGTGAATCCTTCGACGATATCGGCCACTTCAGATCCGAACCGCCTTCTGACCTCACTGAGGGTGATCCGGCTGCCGTCCACAGCATTGTGAAGGAGCGCACAGATCACTGAAGTGGTTCCCAGGCCGATCTCCCGTGTGGCGATCCGCGCCACTTCGATGGAATGGTAGACATACTCCCTGCCTGTGGCCTCCCAGCTGTCACGGTGAATTTCGAGAACGAGCCGGTAGGCATCCTTCAGCCTCCGCCGGTCTTCTGCCGTGTGGCTGAAATCCAGCAGCTCGCGGTACTTTGAAAGCACCAGCCGCCGCGTCTCCGCCCCGGCTATGCCCTGGTTATCCACAGGTAATGACAATTTGCATCAATGATCCGTTATACCTCATACGAAGTTGCCTCATGGGTTCCCGGGAAAAAAGGGACTGGTTACGTTCCGGCGGGCGTCAATGAAGGAACGAGGAACCGGGATACGGTGCCGTTATCCGGTTACTTGCCGGTTTTGGAAAGGTCCTCGTCTTTATCATCCTTCCTGGGTTTGCCGGATGGCACATCCGAGATGGATTCCCTCATGCGGGTGTCTGCCTGTATGTTCTTGAACTTGTAATAATCCATGATACCGAGGTTACCGCTCCTGAAGGCTTCGGCCATTGCCAGGGGTATCTGTGCTTCGGCTTCGATCACCTTGGCACGTGCCTCCTGCGCCTTGGCTTTCATCTCCTGTTCCGTAGCCACAGCCATGGCCCTGCGCTCCTCAGCCTTGGCCTGTGCAATGTTCTTGTCGGCGTTGGCCTGGTCCATCTGAAGCACCGCACCTATATTCTTCCCTACATCGATGTCTGCGATATCGATGGAGAGTATTTCAAAGGCTGTTCCGGAATCGAGGCCTTTGCCCAGCACCAGTTTGGATATGGAATCCGGGTTTTCAAGCACGGACTTATGAGATGCAGCCGAACCGATGGATGATACCACGCCTTCTCCCACACGGGCGAGGACGGTCTCCTCGCCGGCACCTCCGACAAGCTGCTTGATATTGGCCCTGACAGTCACACGGGCCTTGGCAATAAGCTGAATGCCGTCTTTGGCAACCGCCGTGACGGGCGGGGTATCGATCACCTTGGGATTGACAGACATCTGGACCGCTTCAAGCACATCGCGGCCCGCCAGATTAATAGCCGTCGCCACTTTGAAATCCAGGTTCATATTGGCCTTGTCTGCCGAGATCAGCGCATTCACAACCGAAACTACATTTCCCCCTGCCAGGTAATGCGCTTCCAGCTCGTCACGGTTCAGCTTCAGACCTGCTTTGGTTGAAGATATCAGGCTCCTGACTATGACATTGGGAGGCACCTTCCTCCACCGCATCAGCACAAGCTGTAACAGGGATATCCTTACTCCTGACAACAGCGCGGTAAACCACAAGCCTACCGGGATAAAGTAAAAAATAATCCATAGCCCGAACAATGAGGCTACTCCGATGGCGATAATGATGAGTACACTGGAATTCATAGCGTGGGATTTAGGGGTTTGACAGTGATCTTGTTATGGTCTATGTTCACTACGACGACATCCGTTTCATGGTCGATAAACTCACCATTGGTCCTGACCTCGAAATAATCTCCGTTGATCAGCGCCTTTCCTGCAGGCGCCAGCCTCGAGACCGTCCTGCCCGTATCCCCCACCTTCACCCTGTCCTCCTCCACCAGATTGACCTTGCTGTCGATGGCCCGGTGCAGCATGGCCTTGTCCCAGGTCTTCGACTTCAACGCAAAGGCCAGGGTCAGCACGGTGAGGATCACCGTACCACCCAGAGTGTAATGTCCGGCAGTGCCTCCGTATACTTCGTATGCCTGCCAGACGCCGATCCCGATCATCAGAAAGCCCAGCACTCCGGCAATATTTATCCCCGGAAGTACCAGTATCTCAAGCAGCAGGAACAGAAAGCCTACCAGGATCAGAACAGCGATTACAGTCCAGGTCATATCCGTCAGTCAATGGTAACTGTTAAAGACCGGTTTGTCAACTCATTGTAGATCGGCTTCAGGAATTCAAATGTACCTGTTTTGACCGGACATTTCCCATTGAAATGAGCGATCAGGACGCATTGTTCCGCTTGCATCGGATCATGTTCACACACATCGATCAATGCCTGGATCACGAAATCGAACGTATTTACGTCATCATTGAAAAGAACCAGTTCCTTGCTCCCTGAGAGCAGTTCATGGGTACCTTCGGCCGGAAATAATTGCTCCTTGTGCATTATTCTAAAGATCATGACATCCTGCCTTCAAAATTAATCAATTATTTGTTTAGTAATTAATTTCGCGGCAGCAAACCGATGGATCGTTTCAGGAAATTCAGCACGGATCTGAAAATGCGGCTCGCGGGTACCCTTCCCGGTCACGATGCCCATATGATGATGGCGTCAGTGATACGGAAGAGACCCGATACCGAGAGGCATGATCCCTCCGGCATCCGGAGAAGCGCCGTACTTATCTTGCTTTACCCTTCGGACGGCAGTATTTACACGGCACTTACGCTCCGACAGCAATACCCGGGTGTCCACAGCGGCCAGGTATCCTTTCCCGGAGGCCGGTTCGAAGAAGGAGATAGTTCCCTTGTAGATACGGCATTGAGAGAGACGGAGGAGGAGATCGGGATTGAAAAAAAGGAAATCCTTATTGCCGGTACACTCTCGGAGCTCTTTATCCCTCCGAGTAACAACCTGGTTCTGCCCGTCGTCGGGCTGATCGGACAGAGACCCATGTTCAGGGCCGATCCGATGGAGGTGGCACGTATTATTGAGGCGGATATCGAAGAGCTCTTCCGCGACGGCTCGGTAAAAGAGAAGGAAGTAAGCACAAGTTCGGGAATATACTCCGTACCTTGCTTTGAAGTGGATGGCGAAGTGGTATGGGGTGCCACCGCAATGATCCTCAGCGAACTGAAAGTGTTGCTGGGCCGCTAGTCTTCTATCCTTATGACAGATTCGATCTTCGCAGCAAGGCGAAGCATGGCTGTTACACCGCAATACCTGTCCTGCGAGAGGTTGACTGCCTTCTCCAGCTTGTCCATCGGCAAATCCTTCCCACGGAAAACATAAGTGATTCGGATGGTATGATAATATTTGGGATGCTCACTGGTAAGCTCCCCCTTCACGCTGATGTCGAAAGAATCCGGCACCACCCGCATCTTCCTGAGGATGGAGATCACATCCATCCCGGTGCAACCGCCCAGCGAGGCAAGGGAAAGCGGCTTGGGACGGGGGCCGCGGTCTTGCCCTCCGACAGCCTCTTCCGCATCAATCACGATTGTATGACCGTTCACCTCAGCCTCAAAGGCCATCTCGTCCTTCCATGTGATCCTGACTTCCTGATCCATGTCGTCCTTTTTGAGCGCAAAGTTAAAAAAACTCCCTTTTACCGTCAGTAACGTCAAAGGGAGACGGATATGTGGACTGAATTCCATGAAGAAAAAAGTGGAAAGTGAAAAGGCACTGAACTTTTCTGAACTAAAGTATGATTTCCGGATTTTAATACTTTGGTTGGGTATGGTATTACTCCTGCTGTGAGGCATTGAGCCGGCAGTTGCCGGTTTCCTCCCTTCCGGCAGGCATGATGTACCATTTTTTTTTGCGTATCATTCCGATATATTTTCTTTTTGCATATTTTTACCCTTTCCGGAGCAATGAAAACCATAGTGGTGGAACCGGTGGTGCATCTGGATGAACGGCGGCTGAAGCGGGTGTTCGGCTATGACGATGAGCTGATCGCCCTGGTGAAAGGCATCGATGGGCGGCAATGGAGCGCTTCGATGAAGTGCTGGCATAT
>JAFGHD010000187.1 GCA_016939365.1 Bacteroidales bacterium
ATGTCCTTTTACCCGTTGCAGGGTTCTTTCCACCTGTATGCCTTTTTCATTGAGCAACCGGATCAGATCCCCCTCAACCAGCGATTCAACCAGTTTGCCCCACTGACTGGTAAACAACCGTTCCAGCCAGTTCAGTTTTTTGTCGGTTTCCTTGAATTGTCTGTCCGTTTCCTGGAATTTTTTATCGGTTTCCTTGAATTGTCTGTCCGTCTCCTGAAATTTTTCAGTCAGCATCCTGTCATTCTCCTGAATCTTTTTGTCTGTTTCCCGAAACATCCTGTCCGTTTCCTGAAACATCTTCCAGACCTGTTCAAAATCCAGAGGCTTTTCGTATTGAGCGAGTGGTTCTTCGGCGTCGTTATGGTTTTTTCTTCTGGTCATGCTTTCGGATTATTACACTCATCCTTTCTGAAGCCTGGTCCGGGGGAGGCAGGAAGCAGGAAGGATAACGAAAGATATCAAGGGGATAAAGATACGAAAAATCAGCGCCAAAAAAGTGAGTAGAAAGTGATAAAGTTCATAAAGTTTATAAAGCGTGGATTAATAAAGCCCGCTTATTCCACAGTCCTGATCCGGAAAAATCCTTTCTACTTTATAACTTTCTACTTATAACTATTTCATTATAACTCTGACTTCCCTGGCGACCTGCTCGTTCCTCACACAGCGGACGCTGAAGGCACTGTTTTTCCCCCATCCGATCCTGCCGTTGCGTGTCCGGGGCTGAACCCCCGGATTCCTTTTATACCTATTGCCCCGTAATGGATTCCTCCTTATCATTCCCAATCTGGCAGAGGGATCATTGTCCCGCAGGGACAAAATAACGGTAGAAGCACAGAACCCGGCAGCCTTCAAGTGCCGTCAGGTACGGGATATGAATTTACATAGGTTTGAATGAATCCCTGACGGGACGAAACGGGTATTTACAAGGCCCGGCATGTTGCCCACATGCCCTTATATGATTTGTGAAGGGTGGATCTGATCCTAAAGGAGCTCGAATGCATTGGAACAGATCAGGGTATCGGCGCCATCCCAATACATTTCCAATCCGAACCGGTATGTGGCCTTTTCGGCGTTCATCATTCCATGGGCCGTGATATGAACCGTATCATGGTCATATACCATCATCTGGTGCCAGTCGGGGCATGGTGGATGACCCCAGCCGGTATCGATCCATTGGTCGTCCTCCAGGATAAATGTTTTGAAATAGGCATTCCCGCCGCACGCCAAATAATACAACGTATCATCCGTGCGGTTGAGGATGGTAACCATGATTTCCTGCCCACTTATGATCCGGTCATCCACGATAAGCTCCACCTGTGCCGGCGGGATTTCAGAGGAAGGGATATCGTCATCATGGCTGCAGGAGGATATGAATATGATTGCAGCCAGGGATAACCGGATCAGTTCATATTTCGTGGGAAGGTGTGCGGGAAAGGTAAATACGCTCTTCATGAGGCAATAAGTTTGGTTCATGAACGTCAGTAAATGCCGGCTTATTATTGCTGAAGGGAACTCTTTATCCGGGTGAAAAAGTCCCTGGTATCATAATAATCCCTCATACATCCCGTTTCATGCGATCTCTCCCGATCCCATCAGCTCCTCACCGAGGTACCAGGCGGCGAACTGTCCCGGGGTGATGCCGCGCTGGGGTTCGCGGAAGATCATATATACCCCTTCCTGACGGAAGTAAAGGGTGGCCTCCTGCAGGGGCTGCCGGTAACGTATCCGCACCAGGTAGTGGGCCTGCGTTCCAGGACTCATCGTCAGGTCGGGACGTACCCAGTGCACATCTGTCGCGGGCACGAACAATCCCATCCGGTGAAGTCCGGGGTGATCCTGTCCCTGACCCACATATACGATATTTTCCCTGATGTCGGTAGCGATGATGAAGGGTGGTTTCTTCATCCCGCCCAGGTTCATACCCTTCCGCTGGCCGATGGTGAAATAGTGCGCGCCCGGGTGCCTGCCCACCACCCGGCCCTGACCGGCACGATAGACGGGGGTTGCGGTGAGTTTGCGGAGTTCGTCATCCGGCGGCAGATCGTTGGCGACCGTCTTTGTGATGGAGACGGCTTCCGCCGGTATCTCGATGATCGCACCTTCTTTGGGTTGAAGGCGCTGCCGGAGGAATACCGGGAGGTCGACCTTGCCGACGAAGCAGAGTCCCTGTGAGTCCTTACGGTCGGCGGTTGGCAAGCCCAGCCTGGCGGCGGTAAGCCGCACCCGGGCCTTGGTCAAACCGCCGATGGGGAACAGTGCCCGGCTGAGCTGCTCCTGGCTGAGCCGGCAGAGGAAATAGCTCTGGTCCTTGTTCTTGTCCGTTCCGGCCAGCAGACGGTAAACGGTGCGGCCGCCTGATGCGGTTTCCTCCTTCCGGCAGTAATGACCGGTGGCATAGTATGAAGCGCCGTGTTCGTCCGCAGCCCGGATGAAGGCGTCGAACTTGATCTCCCGGTTGCAGAGGATGTCCGGATTGGGGGTGCGTCCTTTCTCATACTCTCGGAACATATACTCCGCCACCCGTTCCATGTACTGCCGGCTGTAATCCACCACATGCAGGGGGATGTCCAGCTTTTTGGCCACCAGGCGTGCCACGATCAGGTCTTCTTCCCACGAGCAATCGCCGGAAAGGGTCACGCTGCTGTCCTTCCAGTTGATCAAGAAGAGGGCTTCCACCTCGTGGCCCGCCTCCTGCAGCAGCCATGCCGCCACACTGGAATCCACGCCTCCCGAAAGCCCGATGATCACCTTTTCCTTCAAACAATCAGATCATTTTAAAGGACAAAGTTACATAATCCCCTGGCCTTACGGGGAAAAGGCCGGGTACTCATATGATCCAAGAAAAAGAGAATGACCGGTTGACTGAAATCCGGAGGTATTGACTCTCAACTATTCCCCGTACACCGGTTCCACGCCCAGGTTGTACATGGTAAAGGCCCAGGTGTCGGCATACTCCTCGATGATCATCGAGGTGGGCTTGCCGCCGCCATGTCCCGCCTTGGTCTCAATGCGGATCAGTACAGGGTTTTCTCCCTGATGCATCTCCTGCAGTGTGGCAGCAAACTTGAAGGAGTGGGCCGGCACCACGCGGTCGTCATGGTCGGCCGTGGTGATCAGGGTGGCCGGGTACTCCACCCCCTTCTTCAGGTTGTGGAGCGGCGAGTATCCATACAGGTATTTGAACATCTCCCCGCTGTCATCACTCCGGCCGTAATCCGAAGCCCAGGCCCAGCCGATGGTGAAGTTATGGTAACGGAGCATGTCGAGCACGCCAACAGCAGGCAACGCCACCCTGAAGAGGTCGGGACGCTGTACCATGCAGGCGCCTACCAGCAGGCCGCCGTTCGATCCCCCGGCAATCGCCAGTTTCCCGGAGGATGTATAACCCTGTCCGATCAGATATTCAGCTGCCGCAATGAAGTCATCAAAGACATTCTGCTTGTTCATCTTCATGCCGGCTTCGTGCCAGTCTTCGCCGTATTCGCCGCCGCCCCGCAGGTTGGGCATGGCAAAGACAAAGCCATTTTCCAGGAGCAACAGGCGGGAGACGCTGAAACCGGGTGTCAGGCTGATGTTGAATCCGCCGTAGCCATAAAGATAGCATGGATTGTTGCCGTCCATCTTCATCCCTTTCCGGTGCACGATGAACATAGGCACCTTCGTACCATCTTTGCTGGGGTAGAACACCTGGATGGTCTCGTAGTCATCCACGTTGAAATCGATCTCGGAACGGGTATAAACCTCGGAGGTATTGGCGGCAATATCATATTTGAATACGGTGGTCGGGAAGGTGAATGAGGTGAACCCGTAGAAGGCCAGTGTCTCATCCTTTTTGCCGCTGAACCCTGCGAGGGTTCCCAGGCCGGGCAGTTCCAGCTCCTTCAGAAAGTTCCCGTCCATGTCATAGATGTAGGCCTTGCTTGCCGCATCCTTCATATACCCGGCAACGATGTTCCCGCCGATCAGGGATACCGACTGGAGCACCTCCTCCTTCTCAGGGATGATCACCTTCCAGTCCTCTTTGGCAGGCTTGACCGGATCAACCAGCACCAGCTGCCATTTGGGTGCATCATGGTTGGTCATGATAAGCATCATATCGCCGATGTTGTCGATCACATTATACTCATGATCAAATCCTTCGGCGATCTGCACGAAATCCTGCTGCGTTCCGTCGAGCTTTTTGACATACAGGGCATTGCCGCTGGTGCTCTCCGACTCGCTGAGTACCAGAAAAGATTCATCCTCGGTAGTGCCACCGTAGTAGTTCCGGAGCGGATACTGGTCGTTCCTGTAAACAAGCTGATCCTCCTCCTGCGGTGTACCCACCCGGTGATAATAAACCTTGTGGTATTCATTCTGGCCCTTCAGTGCATCCCCCTCTTCCGGTTCGTCATAACGGCTGTAAAAGAAACCGTCGTCCTTCCATGAGATACCGGAGAACTTCACCCAGCGGATCACATCATCGAGCTTTTTCCTGCTTTCGACCTCCATCACATAGATCTCGCTCCAGTCGGAGCCGCTGCGTGAGATACCGTAAGCCGCATATTTACCGTCACGACTGATGCCGATGTTGCTGAGTGCAACGGTACCATCTTCTGAGAAGGTGTTGGGATCGAGGAAGACCTGCGGTTCAGCGTCCAGGTCATCCTGGATGTACATGACGCTCTGGTTCTGAAGTCCATCGTTCTTGAAAAAGAAATAACGGGTCCCCTCCTTGAAGGGCACCCCGTATTTCGGGTAATCCCACATCCGGGTCAGGCGTTCCTTCAATGCCCCGCGGTAAGGTATCTGCTCCAGGTAACCGAAGGTGACC
>JAFGHD010000034.1 GCA_016939365.1 Bacteroidales bacterium
ATCACGATCAGGATTTTTTAAATATCCGATTGCGATTAACGAATTCTTATTTCAAGAATACTTCATTGATCCTGTGAACCATCTCCCGGAATCCTGTACTTTGCTTCTTCCGTGCTTGTCGCTCCAGATCGGCCATATAGCTTGCATCCAGGTTCAACATGCTGTCTGCCGGAATTCCATGCTCAGCCGCCTTGATCCGGACCTGGGCCAGCCAATCGGATGTGCGGGTGATCTGCTGCCGGAAATACGCTTCATCCCTGATCACAAAATGATCCTGCCATTGCTGTACGATCCTGATCAGGTCGTCCCTGGTTTCCGGCCCGAGGATATATAGTTTCAGTATTTCGGAGACCAGCCTGTTCATGTATGAAGTCGGATGGCCGTCAGCCTGAATGGCATAGCAATCATCCGGAGGCTGGGTCAGGTTACGGTCGATATTCCTGATATCGACATCGCATATAAAAGGTACGTTCTTCTTTTCACACAGATCCTTAAGGAAAAGCATGCGCCAGTCATCACCGGAATGGAAATCCGGTTGAAAAATGATCACGAGGTAATCTGTATTTCTTTCATCAAGGAAACTAAAAGCCTTGCTGAGGATTGCTTCGTTGAGCCGTTGGCTTTGGGTGATGAACTCCTGTGTTCGCCACTCATCATTTCTGAAAGGGCAGGCCGGGCTGTACCTGAATCTGTTCCAGAGGTACGATCTGATCTGCGGCGGATTCCGGCGGAGATATTCCTTCGTGCTCAGGGTGATGGGTATGCCATGCAACGCCAGGGAGTCCCCTTCGATCAGGAAATACGGCTTCTGGGCTTCGCGCATGCGGAGCATGCACCGGTCCATATCCGTAGTGAGGAACGACAGGATCACGAAGGCATCCGGGTATCGGGGCAGTATCTCCCTGAGTGCAAGGTATATCTGGTCGATCCCGTAACCTCCCGCACCGAAATTCAGCATGAAGTGTCCGGATGAAAACTGCCGGTCCCGGTTGAGATAATCTTCGAAGCAGAGTACCGAATCGACACACATCGCAAACGAATCGCCGAAAAGCAGCACCGGCCTTCTTCCGCCGACACGGAAGCCTTCGAAGTGGTCCAGGGTGGTCCTGTCAAAATTGCCGGTCCAGCCCAGAACCGGATGCGGATTTGACAGATTGTTCCCCTTTCCGAACAGGAACCTGAGCTTCCAGAAATCCTCGGTATGGAAATCTTCATTGCTGGTCTTGATGACTGTGGCGTAGTATGAGGGATTCCTCAGGCTTTCAAATGCCGTGTTGTCACTGAACAACATCCACCGAAAGACATATTCCGCGAGCAGAAGACCGGAAATTGTGGTCAACAGAACCAGTGAGATATTGACTATTACGGATCGGTTGATTATCCTGGATTGCATAATAAGAACACAGTTACCGAACCTGTTGATTACCGGCTCCGGATCATATCCATGAACCTTCGATTCAACTGCCTTTATCTTCGGCCGGGGAATCTGGATAAAATTATTCCAAATTTCAATAAACCACTTGTGCAATCAGGGACATCATTTCCGCCTGACTGACGTTCAGGCGGGCAGGACAGCTTTTCGATTTGCGAATACATTTATCAGCGGGCACAGGCACAGGTGCGTCATGCCCCCCTGGTGTTCCCCCTGAGAGGGGAGAAATCGCAGGATATGATCCAGATAGGTTTTATACAAGGCAAATTGTTTTTCTTGGCTGTGGCCATTTTTTTACATTTGCGCTATCAACCCATTACAAAAACAAAGAAACGCTGCAATGAAAACCTACAGTCTGTCATACATGGCCTCCCTGATGGTGGTCATGATGCTTGCCGGAGGCCCTGTCCCGGCCCAGGAAGAAGAGGAACAGAAAAAAGAGGGATACCAGTTCACCATCGTGAAGGAGCTCCCCGCCACACCCGTCAAAAACCAGTACCGCTCGGGCACCTGCTGGAGCTTCTCGTCGCTCTCCTTCCTCGAGTCGGAACTGATCAGGCTGGGAAAAGGGGAATATGATCTTTCGGAGATGTTCATCGTGTGGAACACCTATGCGGAAAAGGCCGAGAAATATGTCCGTTTCCACGGCAAGATCAACTTCGGAGGCGGCGGTGCCTTCCACGATGCCCTGCATATCATCAGCCGGTACGGCATCTTTCCTGAGGAGGTTTACAGCGGCCGGGTGATCGGCGAGGAAAATCATGTTCACGGGGAGCTGGATGCCGTGGCCGAAGCCTATGTGAACGCCGTGATCAAGAATCCCAACCGCAAGCTCACCCCCGTCTGGTTCACAGGATTCAAGGGCATACTGGATGCTTACCTGGGGGAATATCCCGGATCATTCACTTTCAATGAAAAGGAGTATACTCCGGAGACATTTGCCCGTGAGCTGGACATCCGTCCGGAAGACTACCTGGAGATTGGTTCGTATTCCCATCATCCGTTTTATGGGCAGTTCATCCTCGAGGTCCCCGACAACTGGCTGCTTGACAGGATTTACAATATCCCGCTGGATGAGATGATGCAGATCATCGATCATGCCATTGAGAACGGCTATACCGTGGCCTGGGGCAGCGATATCAGCGAAAAGGGTTTTTCATGGAAGGACGGCGTGGCCATTGTCCCCGATGAGGAACTCACGGATCTGTCGGGTACCGAGAAGGAGCGCTGGGAGAAGCTCACGGAAGCCGAACGGAAAAAGGCGCTTTACAGCTTCGAGGAGCCGGTGAAGGAGAAGGTCATCACCCAGGAGATACGGCAGCAGGAGTTCGACAACTACCAGACACAGGACGACCATGGCATGCATATCACCGGCATCGCCACCGACCAGAACGGCAACAGATTCTATAAGGTAAAGAACTCCTGGGGCGCGGAGGATCATATTTATGACGGATACTTCTATGCATCCGAGGCCTTTGTCCGGCTGAAGACCATCGACATCATGGTCCATCGGGATGCTGTCCCGAAGGAGATACTGAAGAAGCTGGGTTTGTGATGAATAGAAAACCCTAGTAGGATAATGACGGTCAGGTGCCGCAAAAGGGGAGAAGGAGGCTGCTACTGTTTCCCGGTCTGGAAGTTGTTATGGCTCATGGTCGCTGCTGTTTCCTCCCACCCGTTCTCTGTGGCACAGTTGCCCGTCAGGATCGATTCCCTGCAGCAGGTGCTCTACCGTTCCCTGGATTACAATCTCACGGCAGGACAAAAGAAGGCCATCTGCGATACCCTGGCCACATATTATTCGCGAAACAAGCAGTTTGACAGGACTGTCGAATTCAGCGTCCGTTCACTGAACCTGGTCCGCGAAACGGGTGACGACAGCTCCCGCATCTTTCCACTGGAGATGCTGGCAGACGCTTACTTCAGGCAGGACAAGTACGGGGAGGCGGACACCCTGTTCAGGGAGCTGATTCACCTTGTGAGTATCTATTCCGATGACGAACGGCTGACCAGGGCCTTGTTTCATACCGGACTGAACTATTTCCAATGGAGCCGGTATGATTCTGCAAAGGCATATTATGAAAAAGCACTCTTTCTGGCGCGCCGGATGCGAAATGAAGTCATGGAAACGGAGGCCATGCACCTCCTGTCGGGCGTACTTATTGCCTGGGGCGATTACGAAGAGGCCCTCACCATACTGCAGCGAAACCTTGAGTACCGTGAACGTACGGGTGACATTGACGGCCTTGCCAGGACCTGCAATTCGCTCGGTATTCTCTATCAGGAGCTTGGGGATCTTCCGAAGGCCCGTGAATACTACAGCAGATCGCTGGAGTATATCAACCCTTCGAGCACCGGCGACGTCATGAATGTGATCCTGCACATCGGAGACATCTACCTGATGGAAAAAAATTACGACGAAGCGCTGGTGCATTATTTCAGGGCCCTGGATATGGGCGGCAGGGTGCAGAGCAGGAAGCTCTCCTCCATCGCCCTGAGCAATATCGGAGAAGCCTACCTTCAGATGGGCGAATACCGGGAGGCCCTGAAATACCAGGAACAGGCCCTGGCACTGAAGCTGGAGATCGGCGACAACAAGAGGCTTGCCATCACTTACAACGAGCTGGGACTGATCTACTTCAGGCTGGGCATGTACGGTAAGGCGCGGGAGTTCCTTGAACTGGGACTGAAGGCGGGACTTCAATCCAACCTGAAAAAGCACATCATAGACAGCTACGAACGAATGTCGGATGTGCATGAAGCCCTTGGCAACTACAGGGAGGCCCTGGAGTACCACCGCTCTTTCGTCACCATCCGCGACAGCCTCTATTCGGATGAGTCGAAGCGGATCCTGGCGGAGATGCAGACCAGGTATGAAACCGCCAAAAAGGAAAAGGAGAACGAGCGGCTCAGGTCTGCCGAACAGTTGCAGAAGGTGAAGCTGAAGAACCGCACTCTGTTCAGCATTTTCATCATTGTGGTGTTTCTGTTCGCCCTCTCCTTTGCCGTTATGTATTACCGCCGTCACAGGGTCAGTCAGCGGATCAACGAACAGCTTTCGAGGCAGAACCTGCTTATCGGGTCCCAGAAAAGGGACATGCAACACCTGAACCGGGAGCTCAACGAAGCCAACGATGCCAAGGACAAGTTCCTGTCCATTCTGGCACATGACCTTCGCAATCCTTTCACATCACTGATCGGTTGTTCGCAGATTCTCGATGAGGACTGGGGCCGGCTCACCGAGGAGGAGGCCCGGGGCTATGTCCTGCAGCTCAGGGATACCTCCCGGAAGGCCTTTTCACTGCTGGAGAGCCTCCTGGAGTGGGCCCGGGCCAAAGCCGGAAAGGCCATCCCGCATCCCGTTGATTTCCCGCTGCAATCCCTGGCCGATGAAGCCGTCAACCTGGCCCTGCCCAACGCCCAATGCAAGGAGATCGACATCCGGATGGAAATCAACAAGCCTTTTACAGTACACGCCGACCGCAATATGATGCTGACGGTACTGTTCAATTTACTTTCCAATGCTGTGAAATTCACCGGCATGGGCGGCCGGATCGAACTCTCTGCAAATGCCCGGAGCGGGATGTGCGAGGTGTGTGTCGCCGACAACGGGATCGGAATTGCCCCGGATGACCTGTCACGGCTCTTCAGGGTGGATGAAAAGGTGCAGACCAGAGGCACCTCAAATGAAACGGGCACAGGACTGGGACTGATCCTGTGCCGCGAGCTGGTCGAGATGCAGGGGGGCAGGATTTGGGCGGAAAGTACGCCCGGCCACGGCAGCCGGTTCTGCTTCACAATCCCCCTGAAGGGCGGAAAGACTGGTGACGAAGGGACTGTTAAGATAGTATAGATATTTATTATGATGATGACTTTGGAATCCCTGTCGTCCCGGACTTCACAGCAAATCAGTACTATGTTCGCAAAGAATCCGCCAGGAACCCATGGGAGAACTTACAATACGTTCGCTGTACGGACTCCCATCAATACCATCAAGCACACTCATGGCGATATCTGTGAAAACCTGGCGTCCTATGCGGTTGAGGTATTTATTTTTCTGTTGAACTGCAAAAAGGAAAGAGGTATTTGTCTGAGTTGACAATCGTAAAAAGGCTTTTCGAAGAATGATAATAAGCTCAAAATTCAAAATTTAAACAGTATCCGGGTTACTGTTCCATTTTGGACGGATAATTGCAGAAATAGTTGCACCAATCATTTTTCCACGTAACTTTGCACCGACATTCAAGTCAGAAGCGATTTCTTCAGGGCAGGGTGACCGGCAGTGTAAAATCTTCCGGGATTCCCGACCGGCGGTGAAAGTCCGCGACTCCGGCAGACCCCGTTTTTCGGGAAACCCCGGACTGACCCGGTGCAACTCCGGGACCGACAGTTAAAGTCTGGATGGAAGAAGAATCGGGACGGTACTTTGCCGGGTTTATGGTATATCGCCCTGGAGACCTGCTTCAGGGCATTTTTTATTGTTTGATGGACTCTAACGATACCGACCGGAGACACATGCAGAGGGCGATCGACCTTGCCAGGGGAGGCTGGGGCCATGTGAACCCGAATCCTCTTGTGGGAGCGGTCATTGTCCGCGACGGCCTGGTGATCGGCGAAGGCTATCACCGTTATTTCGGCGGTGATCATGCCGAGATCGATGCCATCAAAAACGTGGGTGGCCCCCTGAGAGGGGCTACGATGTATGTGAATCTGGAGCCCTGTTCCCACTACGGCAAGACTCCCCCCTGCACCGGACGGATCATCAGCGAAGGATTCAGCCGTGTCGTCATCGGGATGCAGGACCCCAACCCGCTCGTCAACGGAAAAGGGATACGGCAGCTCAGGGAGGCCGGCATCGGAGTGGTCACCGGCGTTCTTGAGGAAGAGGCACTCCTGCTCAACGAGTTTTATCTGCATCATGTCCGTACGGGCCGTCCTTTCTGCATCCTGAAATCGGCCATGACCCTTGACGGCAGGATCGCTACCGTGGCCGGCGACTCCAGGTGGATCACGGGCCCTGAATCGCGTGCCGAGGTGCATATGCTCCGGCACCGGGTGGCAGCCGTCATGACAGGCAGCGGAACCATCCGTGCCGATGATCCCCTGCTCAACGACCGTTCCGGCTGCCCCGTCAAAAGCGATCCGGTGCGTATCATCCTGGACTCACATGGAACGCTGCCACTCACTGCCAGGGTGTTTATCAGCGGCGATCCTTCCAGGACCTGGCTGGCAGTTACGGAAGGGGCAGACCGTGATTTTACCGGACGTGCGGAAAAACAGAGTCACCGGGTGATCTTCTGCGCCGACCGGAAGGGCAGGGTGGACCTCAATGATCTGATGGGCCGGATCGGAGCGGAAGGCATCGACAGTGTCATGATCGAGGCAGGCTCCACGCTGGCATACAGCGCCCTGGAACAGGGGCTCATCCATAAACTGGTGCTGTTCGTTGCTCCCTTTATGGTAGGTGGTCATATGGCTCCCGGTCCTTTCGGAGGGGAGGGGATCAGCCGTCTGGCCGATGCCCCCGGATTCAGATTTTCAGAGATCAGCATGAAGGGAAGCGACCTTATGATCATTGCTTACCCTGAAGATAAATACGTACATCATGTTCACGGGGATCATTGAGGAGACCGGCAGGATCGTGTCCGTCCGGCCGACGGGAACAGCGGTGGTGCTGGTCATCAGCGCTCCGGCCCTTGCCCGGGAAGTCCGGCCGGGCGACAGCATCAGCGTGAATGGTGCCTGCCTTACCGTCACCCGGTTGATGGGTGACACTTTCGAGGTGGATGTGACACCGGAAACCGTTCGCAGAACCCGGATGGATCAGCTGAAGTCCGGCAGCCGGGTCAACCTCGAGAGAGCCCTCCGCTTCGGCGACCGCCTGAACGGACACCTCGTCACAGGACATATCGACGGTTTGGGGGTGATCCTGGATGTGAAACAGGAGGATCACGCAACAAACGTCAGGATAAAGGCCGGGGAGGAGATCATGCGCCTGATCGTGGAAAAGGGCTCGGTGGCCGTCGACGGCATCAGCCTGACCGTGGCCGGAATGGATGACAAAAGCTTCCGGGTCGCGATCATCCCCTACACGGGAAGGGAAACCACGCTCATCTCCCGGAAGCCCGGGGATCATGTCAACATCGAATGTGATATTGTGGGAAAATATATTGCCAAACTGTCCGGCGGGCCTGAATCCGGTGGGAACAGACACCAGGAGAGGGGACTGGACCGGGATTTTCTGGAAGAACATGGATACATCGACTAACAACGGGAGCGGGTTCCACACCATCGAAGAGGCCATCGCCGACATCGCACAGGGAAGGATGGTGGTGGTGGTGGACGATCCCAGGCGGGAGAACGAAGGTGATCTGATCATGGCAGCCGAGCGGGTCACGCCCGAAGCCATCAATTTCATGATCCGTCATGGTGGCGGACTGATTTGTATGCCCGTCATGCGTGAGCGTTTACAGGAGCTGAACATCGGCATGATGGTGGCCGAGAACACCGGATCGCACCAGACGGCCTTTACGGTTTCCATTGATGCTTTAGGCACCACGACCGGCATTTCAGCCCATGAAAGAGCGTATACCATCAGGAAGGTGCTCGATGCGCATGCCAGGCCGGAGGACTTCAATCGTCCCGGACATGTGTTTCCGCTGGAGTACAGGGAGGGTGGTGTCCTGGTCAGGGCCGGACATACCGAGGCAGCCATCGACCTGGCCCGGCTGGCCGGCCTGGCCCCCGCCGGTGTGATCTGCGAGATACTCAATGAAGACGGTACCATGGCCCGCGTGCCACAACTCATGGAATATGCAGCCAGGCATCAGCTGAAGATCATCACCATCGCCGACCTCATCCACTACCGCCGCAGGACCGAGAAGCTGATCGAACGGGTCTCCGATGTGAACATGCCTACGCGGTTCGGTGTTTTCAGGGCCATCGGCTATCGCGATAAACTGTCAGGAGAACAGCACATCGCACTGGTCAAGGGAGAGATCAGCGGGGATGAGCCTGTGCTGGTCAGGGTACATTCCGAATGTCTCACCGGCGATGTCTTCGGTTCCATGCGCTGCGATTGCGGTGAACAGCTTGCACAGGCCATGATGCGCATCGAGCAGGAGGGACGGGGTATTTTTCTTTATATGCGCCAGGAGGGCAGGGGCATCGGGCTCTTCAACAAGCTGAAGGCGTACCACCTTCAGGATAACGGAATGGATACTGTGGAAGCCAATGAAGCCCTGGGATTTCCGCCGGATCTGAGAGACTACGGCATCGGCGCCGAGATACTCGCAGACCTGGGCGCCCGGCAACTCCGCCTCATGACCAACAATCCCAAAAAAATCTCCGGCATACAGGGATTCGGCCTCAAGGTGGTGGAACGGATACCGGTCATTGTGAAACATAACGATTTCAATCATTTTTATCTCATGACCAAAAAAAGCAAACTGGGTCATATTTTAAACATAGAATCTGAACAATGAAAGTACATGAAGGCAAACTCGATGCGGCCGGTCTGCGGTTCGGTCTCATCGCGGGCAGGTTCAATGAATTCATCAGCAGGAAGCTTGTGGACGGGGCGCTGGATGCGCTCAAACGTCACGGGGCGGTGGAGGAACAGATCGAGGTGGCCTGGACTCCGGGATCTTTCGAGATACCCCTGGTTGCAAAGAAGATGGCTCTCTCGGGAAAGTATGATGCCGTCATCTGCCTGGGTGCGGTCATCCGCGGCGCAACTCCCCATTTCGATTACGTGGCCAACGAGGTGGCCAAGGGAGTGGCCATGGTCTCCCTCGAGACCGGTGTACCCGTCATATTTGGCGTTCTGACCACCGACACCATCGAGCAGGCCATCGAAAGGGCAGGCACCAAATCGGGAAACAAAGGCTTCGATGCCGCTATGGCCGCCATGGAGATGGCCCACCTCCTGAAGGGTATCGGATCATGACCGTGGTCAGGAATCCCTGCCGCAATATCTGCAGATATGACAACGACAGGGTATGTTCCGGATGTTACCGAACCATGGAGGAGGCGACGGGATGGATCCATATGACCGATGCACAGAAACTTCAGGTTTTGGAAAATATCCCTATCCGGAAAACCAGAATCCGGACCCTGGAGGAGGATTATGAGCGTTATGTGTAACCGTTGGTACTGACTTCGCCTGGCCATCCTGCCCCGGCTCCGCTCACCGAGCGGAGCCGGGGTGAACGGTGTCGGGGTGAGCTTGGTTAATCATGGATCAGATCCAATCCCTGTCCGGCTGTCTCCTGGTTCCCGGACTGCCTGCGGCAAGGCAAATTCCAACACATGACTTTTTTCTATTTTTGGCAAAGTAATTTCAGGGTATGGAATACAGCTGGAATGAGATACTCCTGGCTTTCGGGCTGACGTTGTTTGCCGGATTGTCGACAGGCATCGGAAGTGCGATCGCTTTTTTCGCCAGGAAGACCAATACCAGGTTTCTCTCGGTGTCTCTGGGCTTTTCTGCCGGGGTGATGATATACGTCTCCTTTGTGGAGATCCTCGTCAAGGCCAGGACAGAGCTGGTAGGGTATCTGGGACTTCGGGGTGGCTCATGGATCACGGTGGCCTCCTTTTTCGGAGGAGTTCTTCTGATTGCGATCATCGACAAGCTGATACCCAGCATAGAAAATCCGCACGAGATCAGGATGGTGGAGGATATGGACCCTGCTGCAAGAAAAAGCCAGACCAAATTGATGAGGATGGGCTTATTCACAGCGCTGGCCATTGCAATACATAATTTCCCGGAAGGGCTGGCCACCTTTACGGCAGCCATATCGGAACCGGGCCTGGGTATCGTTATTGCAGTGGCTATTGCGATACATAACATTCCGGAAGGGATTGCGGTTTCAGTACCCGTTTACTATGCCACAGGGAACAGGAAGAAAGCCTTTACGCTCTCCTTCCTGTCGGGGCTTGCAGAGCCGGTGGGTGCCCTGATCGGGTATCTCATCCTCATGCCGTTCATGACTCCCGCCATATTTGGAATCCTTTTCGCCGCTGTGGCCGGGATCATGGTCTTCATCTCCCTCGATGAACTGCTACCCTCCGCACGGGAGTATGGGGAACACCACCTCTCCGTTTACGGACTGGTTGCCGGCATGGTGATCATGGCCTTCAGTCTTCTGATGTTTATATAAACTACGGCAATGAATCTTCGGCAACTCTCTTTCATGCTGATTGTGCTCATGGTGTCCGGCCGGCTCCTGTCCCAGGAAAAGTTTCACCCGCTGGTCACCGACCGGCCGGACCAAACTGAATCATCGAGAACCGTACCGGCCGGAATGTTGCAGATTGAAGCGGGCATGGTGCAAGAATGGGATCAGCGGCCAGAAGATGTTATGACGCGGGATATCCGCTCCCTGTCAGGTAGCATGCTGTTACGCTACGGCCTTCTGGAACGCTTTGAGCTCAGGCTGGGTAATGGCTATTTGAAACAGGATTTTGAAGGAGGAGGCTTTAACCGAACGGTTGATGGATTTGAACCGGTGACGGCCGGGATCAAATACTGGATCACGGACGAAACGGGATGGATCCCTGAAGCCGCCATTATCACGAGCATCACCCTCAGCGATTTCGGCGAGGAAACCATCAGGCCCCGCAATACCGCTCTGTCGACGGTTGTCGCTATGTCACATTCCCTGGGGACTGCCGTGTCGGCAGGGATCAGTGCAGGATACCTTTTCGACGGAAGCACCCCTGATGGGACCGGGTATTACTCAGCGGTATTGGGGGTCAGTGCTTTGAAGAATACCGGTCTTTTTGCCGAGGCATACGGGTATCTGGACAAAGGAAAGATACCCGTCCATTTGGCTGATGGCGGTATCACATACCAAATCAGGCCGAATCTCCAGCTTGATCTCTCTGCCGGTTTCGGAATAACAGACAATGCCCCGAAAGCATTCCTCGGCGGTGGCGTTTCCTGGAGGGTGCCCCGCTGATGTCGAAAAAAGTCCCGCAATACTACCTGTGGCTTCTTCTATTCCCTGATCTCCAACCGGTCGATGCCGTGATCGTTGAACTCCTGTGAGTACTTCTCCATGTAGGGGGTCATCTTCTCGGTGAACTCGTAAGGATCGACAGCTTCCTGGTCGATCTCTCCCTCCTTCAGGCTGAGATCACGGTAGGCAAGACGCTCGGTGAGCTCTTCCCAGAAAGTGTTGTCGTCGTATTCGCCGATGAAATCAATCCCCGGGCTGGATTTGCGGAAGGCCTCCGAAAGCATGAAATCCCCCTGCTCTTCATCATATTCAACAAATTCATCCCTACCGAAATCCGTGGCATATCTGAGCAGCTTCTGCTCCAGGTTGCGGAAGTCACGGGTGGACTGTGGCTCGTCATCTGTAAAGGCATGAAGCACCCAGTCGCTGATCTCCAGAACCATCAGCAGGGTATTGTATTCCTCAGGATTCAGTTCGATTTTCATATTCGTTGATTTTAAGTGGATATCAATGTATTCATCAGGTGGATGATAGGGTGCCGGGTGAAGTTCCTCTTCAGTCACCTGCATTTTTCAGCATCTGTGAGTAGATATAGTAACTGCCTTTGACGGCAATCCTTGCATTCTCCGGAAGCGGCATTGCCGGCGTCACATGGACGAAGCCCCCCTCATCAAATCCTGTGGTCAGGTTGATCCGCTGGAAGATCATCTCCGGATCGTTGCTTTTCGACGTGGTATAGTATGCAAAAGCCTGACCCGATTCGTCCATGATGATGGCCTCTCCGGGAAGAGCCGTCAGCATTTGTTCACCGGTATGAATAGTGGATGAAACGAACATACCGGGCAGCAATCCTTCATGTGCCTTGCTGATGGAAGCCACGACACGGATCACCCGGCCTTCCGGCTCCACCCTGGATCCTGTCGTGATGACCTTTCCCTCCTTCTCAGGTCCGGGCAAGCTTCCGATGGTGAAGGTAATCCGCTGACCCGGTGCCACAGCATCAATATCCTTTTCAAACACAAAGATTTCAGCCATCAGTTCCGAAATATCAATGATCTCAAATGCTTCTGTTTCCGGTGTAACAAATTGTCCGAGACGGATGTTGATTTCCGCCACCCGTCCGTTGATGGGACTGATGAGAGGTATCTCAGGTATAATCTCCGAATTATTCAGCCTGTCTATGTTGATTCCCAGCAACCTGACCTGGGATTCCAGGGAATGGTACGTTGCCAGCGCCTGTTTGTAATCTCCCCCGGCAATTTCCAGCTGTCTGGCGGCACTGATATTATTGCCGGCCAGCTCCTCCTGCCGATTATATTCCTTCGAGGTCATATCCAGGATTGCCCTGGCCTTCAGGTAGTCTTCCTGGATTTTTATCATTGATATATCCGTACAGGAGGCAAGCACCTCGCCATACCGGACATGTTGTCCGGTTTTGACGTGGATTTGCCGGATGATTCCTCCCATGGGGAGATGGACGCTTGCCGTCCTGCCGGCGGGCAGCACCAGTTTGCCGCTGGCATTCACATCATGAGACAGGAGGACTTCGCGGATGCTCCCCAGTTCAATTCCTGCACGCTTTGCTTGCTCCGCCGTGAGAACCACCCTGCCGGGTTCTGGAGAACTCACGGTCTCTGCGTTTTCGGGAGCAGGCCCCCCACAGGAAAGCAGCAGAATGACTGCGATCAGCAATCCCATTGTGAAGCGCGAAAGAGGTCTCATGATGCCTATCTTGATGTTCCGGTGATGCGTTCTATTTCAATTACGGTCTGATTATAGCGGTTCAGTGCCTCAAGGTATTCCCCCCGGATGCCGAAAGACTGTGAAACCAGCATCAGGTATTGCGTCATGCCGATCTCACCCGTCGTGTAGCTTTTACGTGCTGATTCCAGCAGTATCTCCGACTGCCTGAGTGCCCCTGTTTCATAATAGTCCAGCGTTCTCCGGTGCTTTCCCAGTTCAGCGGAAAGTTGCTGCAACTCCAGTTTCAGCCGGATCAGTGCGGCTTCATAGTTTGCTTCTGCCTGTTCAAATTCCACCCCGGCTGCCTTTATCCTACCCGACTGGGGTCTGAACCAGACCGGAATTCGGGCTCCTACCATCCAGCCGCTGAAGCCCTTGTCCAGGTCGAGGGTCTGGTTGAAGTAGCCCAGGCTGAATCCCGGAATGAGCTGCATCCGTTCATGGTTTCTCATGGCCCGGGCCAGATCTGCCTTTTGCCTGTAATAACCGGCGATGGGATTGTCAATACCGATGGTGTCAGGCAGCAGGGGAGCTTCCAGCCTGACCAGGCCACTGATCTCCGGCTGCAAATGCTCACCGGTGTTGAGTATGATCTGGAGTTCCTTTTCAATGACCTGCAGGTCGGCCCGGGCCACATTCAGATCATTGCCGGCTTTCATCTGCGCCGTTTCTGCGGTCAGCTTGTCCAGGTAGCTGATCTCACCTGCCTCATAACGCTGCACATCCATCTCCCTCATCTGCATGAAGAGGCTGTCCACAGCAAGAAACATTTCTATCCGTGTATATACGGTGGCCCATTCATACCAAACCGACTTCACCCGGGCCAGGAGGTCATTTTTTTCTACCCGGTATTCCATCGAGGCTTGCCTGGTCTGTTCCTTGTAATACCGGTTTGCCGCAAAGAATGAGGAGGGAAAGCCAAACTCCTGCTGTATCATAAGGTGCCTGTCGGTCAGTGCAGAGTTGATCCGGCCCCATGTGTATTCTATTTCGAGGGGTGGCAGGTCAGGGGATTGACGTTTCATGAATCCGGCCATCCTGACTGCAGCTTCGGCACCCCTGATCTCCGGGTTGTTGCGCAGGGCGATTTCCTGAGCCTCAGTCAGGCTGATCGTCCGCTGCGCCTTCAGAGAGGGTGAAATTCCTGCCAGGAGGAGGAGCAGAACGGCTGTGATCATGGTTTTTTTCGCGGGACGGATCCGTATTTTGTCGTTGAATAACAGATAAACTGCCGGCAGAACGACCATTGTAAGGAAGGTGGCGGTGATCAGGCCTCCTATGACCACAGTGGCCAGGGGTTTCTGTACTTCCGCGCCGGGAGCGGTTGAGAGGGCCATCGGGACAAAACCGAGAGCCGCCACGGAGGCGGTCATGATGACCGGCCGCAGCCTCATCCGTGTTCCCGCACGCACACGTTCATAGATGTCATCCATGCCCTCCTTTGCCAGTTGATTGTATTGGGAGATCAGGACGATGCCGTTGAGGACAGCGATGCCGAACAGTGCAATGAAACCGACGCCGGCGGAGATGCTGAACGGCATACCCCTCAGGAAAAGGGCCCATATGCCACCTACCGCAGCCAGCGGGATGGCCGTGAAAATCATCAGGGACTGCCTGAGAGAATAGAAGGTGAAATAGAGCAGTATCAGGATGGTTGCCAGGGCGATGGGAACCGCAATGCTGGAGCTTCTCTTGGCTTCCTGAAGGTTTTCGAACTGCCCGCCGTAAGTGATCCGGTATCCCGGAGGCAGGCTGAGCTTCGACTCCAGCATATCCCGTGTCTCACTGACAAAAGACTCTACATCCCGGTTGCGGATGTTGATGCCAATGGTGATCCTGCGTTTTGTATCATCGCGGGATATCTGCATTGGTCCCTGCTCCACCGTGATGTCAGCCACCTGGCTCAGCAGAATGAGTTCCCCGGAAGGTGGGCTGATCCTCAGGTTCTGGATACTTCTGAACTCGTTCCTGCACTCCTCACAGAGCCTGACCACCAGGTCGAACCTTGCCTCCCCTTCGAAGACCACCCCGGCTGCTTGCCCGGCATAGGCCGCACGTATGATCCTGTTGATGTCGCGGATATCCAGCCCATACCTGGCAAGCTGATCGCGACGGTAACGGATCACAAGCTGGGGCAGCCCAACGGCCTGCTCTACCCTGACATCCCCTGCACCCGCGATATTCCTGATGTGACCGGCTGCCTCAGTGGCCTTGTTATACAGGACATCCAAATCCTCACCGTAAATCTTGACCGCCACATCCGACTTAACTCCGGTCATCAGCTCGTTGAACCTTAGCTGGATCGGTTGCTGGAACTCGAAGGAGAGTCCCGGCAACACCGACAGAGCCTCCTTCATCCGTTCCGCCAGCTCTTCGCGTGTCTTTGCCGAGGTCCATTCCTTCTTGTCCTTAAGAATGATCATGATGTCTGCATCCTCGATGGCCATGGGGTCTGTGGGTATCTCTGCGGTGCCGATCTTTGATACTACCTCCACCACCTCCGGGAACCGGTCCATGAGGATCTTTTCTGTCTTTGTGGATGATTCAATGCTTTCTGTCAGGGATGATCCCGGCGAAAGGGTCATCTGGGCCGCCAGGTCGCCCTCCTCCAGTGTCGGAATGAATTCCCCTCCGAGGCGGCCGAAGAAGACGAAGCTCAGCACGACGATGACCAGGGTGGCCGAGATCAGCATTACCTTGTTACTTATGGAGAATTCCAGTACCGGATGATGCGCTTTCTGGAGAAATTCCACCAGGCGGTCGGAGAATGTCCTTTTTTTACTGATCCTGCGATTCAGGAACAATACGGACATCATGGGGACATAAGTGAGCGAAAGCAGGAGGGCTCCCAAAAGGGCAAAACAGACCGTCTGGGCCATGGGCTTGAACATTTTACCTTCGATGCCTGTGAATGCCAGGATGGGGATGTAAACGATAAGGATGATGAAGATGCCCGATACAGCGGATTTCCCGACACGCATTCCGGCAGTAAAAATATGGCCACTCAAATCCTGGCGCGTGATCACGCTGCCCCGTTCATGCCTGTGTAACTGGTGCATGATGCCTTCCACCATGATCACAGACCCGTCGACGATCAGGCCGAAATCGATGGCTCCGAGGCTCATCAGGTTGGCTGAGACACCAAAGAGGTTCATCATCGAGAAGGCGAACAGCATCGAGAGGGGGATGACGGAGGCCACGATCAGTCCGGCCCTGAGGCTGCCCAGAAGCAGTACCAGTACAAAAATGACGATCAGGCCCCCTTCGGTGAGGTTCACACTGACTGTATGGATGGTCTTGCTGATCAGCCGGCTCCGGTCAAGGTAAGGATGGATGTCAATACCTTCAGGTAGAATATTGCGTACCTCCTCCACCCGCTCCTTGACATTCCGGATGACCTGTGATGTGTTGGCGCCCTTCAGCATGAGGGTGATCCCGCCCACTGCCTCACCTTTTCCGTTACGTGTCATGGCCCCGAACCGGGGAGGGGAGGAGATGCTGACTTCCGCCACATCACCGATGGTCAGAGGTATACCGTTGACCTGCCTGATCAGTATCTGCCGGATGTCATCAGCATCCCGGATCATACCCTCAGCCCGGATGTAATATGCGCCCGGCCCCTTCTCGATATAGCTTCCACCGGAGTTCTGGTTGTTTGATTCCAGGGCATTGAAGACCTCCAGTATGGTGAGGTCCATCTCCACAAGTGTCCTTGGCTTGACGGAGACCTCATACTGCTTGAGATATCCCCCGAAGCTGCTGATCTCCACAATCCCAGGTATTCCCGAAAGAAACCGCTTGACGATCCAGTCCTGAATGGTGCGCAGCTCCATCGGACCATAAACCGACTCATACCCCGGCATGGTTGTGAGCACGTATTGGTATATCTCCCCCAACCCGGTAGTGATGGGCATCATTTCAGGTGTGCCGTATCCCGCAGGGATCTCACCCTCGGCGATCTTGATCTGTTCGCTGACAAGCTGCCGTGCCAGGTAGGGACTGACCCTGTCATGGAAGACCACTGTGACGACCGAAAGCCCCGACCGGGATACCGACCGTATCTCGGTAACATCCTGGATGTTGGCCATGGCCACCTCCACCGGAAAGGTGATGAGTTGCTCCACCTCCTGCGGAGCCAAAGAGGGCGATATAGTGATGACCTGTACCTGGTTGTTGGTGATGTCGGGTACGGCATCTATGGGAAGGATGGTGAAGTTGTAAACCCCCCAGAGCACCAGGCCTGCCGTGAGCAGACCTATGATCAGGAGGTTGCGTAATGAGAACTGAATGACTCTTCCTGTCATTTTTTTACGTGGACTCCCGGCTAAATTAAATCAAATAGATCAGATCGGTTTTTAAGTCAGGACAGAAGAAAGAGGACTATATTATTGATATACTGATGCTGTTTGATTTTGCCTGTCTGCCTGTCCAACGATTTATCTGCCTTCCTGGAGGAAGACAGGTCGAAGGCATGAC
>JAFGHD010000035.1 GCA_016939365.1 Bacteroidales bacterium
CCAACATTACCATAATGACCTATTGCACCGTCGAGGAGGTCAGCAGAAACGGTGGGAAGGGATTTGATGTGACGGTGCTGAAAAAACCGAGGTATGTGATCGAGGAGAAATGCACCGGTTGCCAGTTGTGTGAGGAAAAATGCCCGGTGTACGTCCAGGATCAGTACCAGTATGGCATGGTGGGCAGAAAAGCCGCCTATGTTCCTTTCAGCATAGCCAATCCGCGTGTTGCCGCAATTGACCTGGATAATTGTATCCTTTGCGGTGCCTGTGAAAAGGCCTGTCCGGCGGATGCCATCGATTTTACCCAGGTTCCGGAAAAGCTGGATATCAAGGTACGATCGGTGGTGCTGGCTACCGGCTATCAGTTGTTTGATGCGACCCGGATTGAACGCTATGGCTTTGGCAGGTTTCCCAACGTGGTCACTTCCATGCAGATGGAACGGCAACTGGTACCAACCCGGCCTTACAACCATGTGCTGAGACCCGGGGACGGTAAGATGCCCGATAATATCGCCTATGTGCTCTGCACCGGTTCCAGGGATGCCACGGTCGGCAATCCCATCTGTTCCCAGGTGTGCTGCATGTATTCCATCAAACAGGCCCAGCTGCTGATGGGTGCGTTACCCATGGCCGATGTCACCATCTACTACCTGCATATCAGGGCGTTCGGGAAAGGATTTGAAGAGTTTTATCAGCAGGGGAAGTCGATGGGCGTCGAATTCATTAAGGGAAAGATCGGTAGGATCACCGAGAAGGAAAACGGCAACCTACTCCTCCGGTATGAAGATATTATTGAAGGAGTTGTGAAGGAAGCCGAACACGACCTGGTGGTTCTGTCGGTAGGTATTTTACCGGACAGACTCCCGGATTATATGTTCAAAGGCCTGACACTTGAGTTGGATCCCTTTCATTTTATTAAACAGGTTGATGAGCTGAGCCATCCCGCCCAGACTTCCATTGAAGGCGTTTTTGTCGCCGGAGCGGCGAGCGGACCGATGGATATCCCCGATTCCATCCTCTCGGCCGGAGCAGCATCATCGGAAACTTCAGCATATCTGAGAAGCTTGTCATGAATAACAGGATCGGTGTATATGTTTGTCAATGCGGCTCTAACATCTCCGACTATATTGATGTCGAGAAGGTCAGGGCGGAAGTGGCGGAAACAGACGGTGTAGTGCTTGCCCGGACGACAATGTTCGCGTGCTCTGATGCCACACAAAAAGAGATCGTTCAGGATATCCAAAACAATGAGCTGGATGCCATCGTCATAGCGTCCTGCTCTCCGAAGCTGCACCTGTTTACATTCCGCGAGGTTGCCAACAGGGCCGGGTTGAATCCATACCGGTACGTTCAGGTGAACATCCGTGAACAGGGTTCATGGGCCCATTCCGATAATCCGGAGATGGCTACTTTCAAGGCCATCCATCAGGTGAAGGCGGGCATTGCCCGTGCCAAGCTGTCGCAGACCCTCACCCGCCTCAGGATCACCTCGGTCAACACCGCCCTGGTCATCGGTGCGGGAATGGCAGGGATGAAAGCAGCCCTCGAACTGGCCGATATGGGTACCCGGGTCTTCCTCATCGAAAGGGATCACTTTGTCGGAGGCAGGACATCCCAATGGAGCTCGCTTTTCACCACCTTTGAAACAGGTGAAGAGGTGGTATTGCGGGTATACCGTGAAGTGGACAGTAATCCCAATATCACTTTGCTGACCGGTGCAGAGCTTGTCTCGGTCAAAGGAACTGTCGGCAATTTTGAAGCCACGATAAAAATCACACCCAGATATATCAAACCCGGTTGTGATATGAAGCAGTATCCGGAGCTTGAAGCCGCTCTGAAGAAAGCCATTGATGCCTGCCCCGTGGAAGTCCCGGATGAATTCAACTTCAACATTACAAAGAGAAAAGCCATTTATAACGCCTTCAAAAGCGAGTTTCCGCAATGCCCTGCTATTGATCACGAGCATTGCACCCGATGCGGGGAATGCCTTAAATACTTCGACCATATCGACCTGGAACAGAAGGAGGAGACCCTGAGTGTTCAGGTGGGAGCCATCCTGGTAGCCACCGGGTTTGATCCCTATGAGCCGGCGGAAGGTGAATATGGATATCATGAGCTGGCCAATGTCATCACCCTTCCGCAGTTCAAAAGACTGATCGAGATCGATGAAAAAGAACTCGTTTACAAAGGCAGACCCATACATACCATAGCCTATATCTATTGCGTGGGAAGCCGTCAGACCGAAGGGCCGAACAAACACTGCTCGCGTTATTGCTGCACATCAGCCATCCATGCCGCTATCCATGCAAACCGCAAGTACCACGGCATACAGAATATTCATTTCAACAGGGGGATCAGGACTTACGGAAAGCAGGAAACCTTCTACAGTGAATCCCTTGAGGCCGGAGATATTTTTGTCCAGTTCCTGGAGGAGGAGCCGCCGGTGGTGTTTTCGG
This sequence comes from Bacteroidales bacterium, assembly GCA_016939365.1. Lineage (GTDB taxonomy): Bacteria > Bacteroidota > Bacteroidia > Bacteroidales > JAFGHD01 > JAFGHD01. Next base: position 2,460 of record JAFGHD010000035.1, read on the forward strand.
AAAACGGGAAGACCATTGTCCGGGTAAATGATATACTGACCCGGCAGAAGGAGGTCGAGGCAGAGGCAGACCTGGTAGTATTGGTCACAGGGATGGTTCCCCGGAAGAACAGTAATATCGGGGAACTGTTGAAGATTCCGACAGGCAGGGATCACTTTTTCAACGAGGTACACCCGAAGCTGAAACCGGTGGAAACGGTCATTGACGGTGTCTTTATCTGCGGCGCCTGCCAGGCCCCGTTCAATATCACCGAGTCCGTAAAATCCGCTTTGTCTGCCTCATCCAAGGCAAATGCACTCATAAGTAAGGGTTACATTGAGCTGGACCCGCTGCTGGCCGAAGTGAACCAGGAAGTGTGCGTCTGGTGTGATTCCTGTGCCAAAGCGTGTCCCTTTGATGCAATTTCGAAAATCAGCTTTGACGGAAAACAGATTGCCAGCGTTGACCATTCCAAATGCAAGGGCTGCGGTATGTGTCTTCCGGTGTGTAATGTAGATGCGATCGGGCTCACCGGATACTCGGACCACGAGATCGAAAGCATGATCGATCAGATGATCGGCTGAACGAATCATATGTCAATCCATGAAAACCATTGACCAGATAAAACAGAACAGAAAAGTCAGCGAAGAGCTGAAGGAAAAGGTGAAAGAGGAAGGCCGGATACACAGGGAGATACTGAAGTCCCTGAAGGAGAAATCCATGACCATACCCCAGATCGCCCAAGAGACGGGTTTGGCGATGAAAGTGGTGACCTATCACCTGATGACCCTGATGAAGTACGGTAAGATCGTCGCCGGCGAGATGGACGACATGGACGAGTTTTTTAACTATAAACTGAAGGAATAGAAAATGGCACGGATCAATCCAGGATTCAAAAAGGAAATCCAGAAATACGGATCTTTCGATTTCAATGCATGCTATAATTGCGGTAACTGTACTGCGGTGTGTTCACTGACCGACGCCGGTAATTCCTTTCCGAGAAAGATGCTGAGGGATACGGTTCTGGGGCTTGAAGACGACCTGAAATCCTCCGTGGAGCCCTGGCTGTGTTATTATTGCGGCGATTGCAGTACGACCTGCCCGCGCGAGGCCGACCCTGCCCTCCTGATGATGTCGCTCAGGAGATGGCTTACAGCCAAATATGACTGGACCGGTTTGTCAGGGAAGTTTTATACCTCCAAGAGATGGGAGATCGGTGCCATCCTGACCCTGTCGGTCTTTATCCTGCTGCTTTTTGTATTTTTCCATGGTCCCATGACCACCGAACTGACCCCTGAAGGAGGGGTGGCACTCAATACCTTTGCACCCTGGCAGGCTGTTGAGATAGGTGACTGGGCCATGGCCGGTCTCCTTTCCTTTTTCCTGATCAGCAACATCGTACACATGTATTTCATGATCGTCAGGAAAAGCCGTATCAGGATACCCCTGAAGCTGTACCTGAAGGAGTTCTGGGCGCTGATATTCCACTTTGCCACTCAATGGCGCTTTTCCAAATGCGAGAGTGAGTCCGGAACCCGCCGGGAGAACCTGAAAAAAGGAAAGTATAATTACTGGGTAGTCCACTTTCTGCTGATGTCAGGCTATGTCATCCTGTTCACCATGATCGTCGGTATGCTGGGATGGTTCCAGACAGACGAGATACACCCCTGGTGGCATCCGCAGCGCATGCTGGGCTATTATGCCACCTTCGGATTGCTGATCGGAACCATATATTTTTCTTACCTCCGGATCAAGAAAAATAACGAGAAAACAAAGCACTCGCACTATACCGACTGGACCTTCCTCATCCTGCTGTTCCTCACGACCGTTACGGGAATACTTGTGCACCTGTTCAGGATCAACGGCATGCCGTATCTTACCTATTATATTTATGTTATACACCTGATGGTGCTGTTCCCCATGCTGATGATCGAGGTTCCCTTCTCAAAATGGTCGCACCTGGCATACAGGCCTTTTGCCATCTATTTCAACAACCTCGTTCTGGCTGCCCGGAAACAGAACGCCGCATGAGTGAATGACGTTGCCCTATTGGCAGTACCACATTGATTTGTACCTAGCCCGGATTGACACAGCGCCTTATCGATGATCCGGATGACGATCTGAATGTGGGTTAATTGGACAATCTTTTCACTTTATACTTTCTACTTTTAACTTGCTTGGGGCAGGGGGAGAGGGCCAATGCGACCCCGACCGGAGGATCGCCTTAACGACCGGGTAATTCATTGTACCTCGCCGATTTCCGCCGACAGAACACCGCAAATAATATCCACGAATTCACGAATGAAAAACAAATGAATTCGTCTTCAATCAGTGCATTCGTGGCAAAAAAAAGGCCAACTGCCCTGGAGGAATTCCAAATTCCCAAACTGAGGCTGAGGGGTGTTGTTGTCATAAGGCGATCACGATCACGACCACGATCCTCGATAGACGATGCCTTTGTAAATGAGCCGGGGGTAATTGGCATTGGGGTGCAACCATTGCCCACTTCAGTGTGTTTAATTGTGTATGATCTTGTAATTAACTGCATCATGAGACGATCGCTGAATATATTTCTGGCTGTCCTGCTTCTTATGGCCGGTTGCAGGAAGGATGACACGGTCCGGCTGGAGCCTGTCCCGAAGGCTGAAGGGGGAAAAATGAACGTGATCCTGATGATCGGCGACGGGATGGGGATGCCGCAGATCACGGCTGCACGTACGGTCTCGGAAAACGGGCTGAACATGCTGACCTGTCCGGTGACGGGGATACAGTCCACCCACTCTGCCGACGAATATGTCACCGACTCGGGTGCCGCCGGCACTGCCATTGCCTGTGGTGAAAAGACCAACCATTATACGGTCGGAGTTGATGTTGATGGGCAACCCCTGACCAGCATCGTGGAATCCCTTGAAGAGCAAGGCTTGTCAACGGGCCTGATCACCACCACCCAGATCATGGATGCCACGCCTGCGGCTTTCTTTGCCCATCAGAACGACCGTTTTGCCTACGAACCGATAGCCATGGAACTGATTGGGTCAGGGATCGATTATCTCATGGGGGGCGGCAGGAAATACCTCGATCAGCGCACCGACGGCCTCAACCTGATCGATTCCCTCATTACACGGGGATACCAGGTGGCCGGACAACCCGGTGAGTTAGGTTCTTCAACAGGAAAGGCCGCGATCTTCATCGCTGATGATGCCCCGCCGGCATACCTGGGGGGCAGGGGGGAGGTGCTCACCCAGGCGGTGGAGCAGGCCATACAGATGTTGCGGACCAATCCCAAAGGTTTCTTCCTCATGGTCGAGGGCGGCCAGATCGACTGGGCCTGCGAGAATAACGACCAGGATTACCTGCTGGCCGAGATGCTCGACTTCGACCGCGCCGTGGGCAAAGCGCTGGAATATGCACATCAGGACGGTAACACCCTCGTCATCATCACCGGCGACCATGAGACCGGTGGGTATACCCTGGTGGGCGGGGATGAGCAGGCACATACCGTGAACGGGCAGTTCCTTACTTACCAGCATACCGGGACCATGATCCCCGTCCTGGCCGGGGGCCCGGGCGCCACGGCATTCTCCGGGGTATATGAGAATACCGGCATATACGACCGGATGGCGGCTTTCTTCGGACTGGAGAAGTGAAAAGGATAGATTGTTTTCTGGCGAAATATTGGCCTGCATCTCCATTGATCAGTCGAGCCGGACAGGCAGACAGCCTCCAGGACTCAACTTTTTCCGCCGCCGCCGCTTGCGCGGATTTGCAATCCATGCCGGGATAATCATCCGGGGCTTTTCATCGGTGTATCGGAACCTTTTTAGTATAAGCAGCAGCTGGGAATTTGATTTTGGAGGATTCGCATTGAAGTATTACTTTCTCAATACGTGAAGCTATTGACCGGTCCCTGACTTTATCAAGAGACTTTTCAAAGAGCTTGTCAAACTCGACAATCATTTACTCCTTAATTTCCGTATGATTGAATCCCGGTCAACAGTCTCTCCGGTTTTTTCTGCATCCATTATCGATCCGAGAACAAATTCTTCGTTTTGTTCGTCTTTCAGATCAATTACGTTACCTCCCAGCTTCTTTGCAAGTTCGGAAAGTATCTGATTGCTCCTTTTATCTACTTTAATGATAATAGCTCCTATGTATTTTTTTTCAAAGTTACGGATTATCTCATTTACGATCATAGTATGCTATTGGTGGAAAATTCAGATTCCCGCCTGCCCGACCAAGGGTTCATTAGTTTAACCGGCTGGCTGGCCTGCAGGAGACAGGAAGGTCAGAAGACAGCTCGATGCCCGACCTCGATCATAACCACGAATAGAATCTTTTATATATCCGATTCCCGCCTGCCCAGAGGTACGGCGGGCCCGTCTGTCCATCCGGACAGGCCCGCCTGTTCAGCCGGACAGGCCCGTCTGTCCATCCGGACAGGCCCGTCTGTCCATCCGGACAGGCAGGGCAGATCAGCGATTTTCGATTTGCGTAGTTTGTCGCGGATTTGCAACCACGTGCCGGGAGCAAACATGCGGGACTTTTTTACCGGTATATAACCTTTTTGAACAAGACATGACACGGGATTTGGTCTCGAGTAATGCATTAAATGAGAAGAAGACGGTGTCAAAGCCGTATTATTCCTCAATGATCAAATCATCAGGATTACGCCGGCTGTCCCATAGATGCAGAATATGGATCTCCTGCCCGGTATATTTGTAAAAAATTTGATAATGGTCCCTCACAATAAACCGGATACCGATTTCTTCTATCACTCTGCCCATCTTTGGAAATCTCTGCAGGCCTTTAATCGAGTGTCTTAGATCCTTGTCAAGTTTACGGGAATAGCTTTTGGTTCCGGATATCTGATACCAGTATTCCAATATTTGCACCCTGTCCCTGAGTGCATTTCTGGACCAGATTATTCTTTTAACCATCTGTCAATCAATCTGTCAACCTGCTCGTCAGTATAATAACAACCTCTAGGGATTTGTTTCTCAGATTCACGTATCCTTATTATTTGCGGCTCTGATAATTGAGGCGTATCTGTAGATTGATATTTGCGGTCGATCAACTCCTTGATGGTTAGCAAAAACTCAGTATCATCAATATTTTCTATGCTCTCGTGCAGCTTACCCTTGATTTCATCGGTGCCCATGGCTGGAATTTTCTTCAAATTTAAACCAAAAAAGTCTAATGGCTTTATTGTATTTCGTACCGACGATTGAAAATGAAAGAGGTTCATTTCTATATCACTTGCAACTTTTTTCACTTTTTACTTCATGATCCCACTCGACTCCTCCGGAGTTGTGGCGTTCATTTGCGTGAAAAATATTTTCAGTTTTTCTTGCGTAATGAGCATATGTTCATTATCTTTGCTGCGTAATCATTTTGACAGCAGATGCCGCGTCCGCAGAATGAGAGAATGGTGCACGAGCCGCCGCTTTTCACTGAGTTCAAGCCGGTGGGGTTTCCCGGAAGGATGCTGGGCCAGATATCCCTGACACTGGATGAGTACGAAGCATTCCGCCTGGCGGATCATCTCAGCATGTCGCATGAGGAAGCCGCTGGTGAAATGGAAATCTCGCGGCCTACGTTCACCCGCCTCATCGAAACGGCAAGAAAAAAGATCTCAGACCTTATCGTAAGTGGCAATATGCTACTGATCGAGGGAGGCAAGATCCATTTCCGGAGAAACATCATCCGGTGCCTGAGTTGTGGGCATATGTTCAATATGGACATCGCTACGGTGTTCACCGAGTGTCCCGAATGCGGTTCGACAAACCTGCTCAGCCTGGCCGGAGGTTTCGGACACGGACAATGTTGTTTAAAGGAAGAATCTGATATTCATCATAAAAAAGGAGGTAATCATGCCAGGTGGCGACAGAAGAGGACCCCAAGGAGAAGGTCCGATGACCGGAAGAGGTCTGGGTTATTGCGCGGGGAATGATTTTCCCGGATACGGTATGGGCGGAAGAGGCTTGGGCCGTGGTTGGGGAGGAGGCCGTTGGGGCGGCTGGGGCATGCGGTTCCGCCGTGGATACGGCTACGGACGTATGCAGGAAGATTTTGAGCCCAACGTCTCCAGAGAGACCCTGCTTGAGAACGAAGCCCGGATATTGAAGGAACAGCTGACCACTGTGGAGAAGCAGCTCGAAGCCCTTAAAAAGAAAGGCGGTTGACCCTTCTCCTGCAGTTGCTGCAACAATGTCACAGGAACAGTTTGAATCATTCCTGCTTAGAGGGGTATTATCCGTAAATTTGGAAGGTTTCAGGGAATAAACCATGAAAACGAATTAAATCATGAACACTCCGGGAAAAGGATTGGGTCAGGGTGAAGGCAAGGGGCTTGGCCGGGGAGGAGGCCGCGGAAGGAATAAAGGCGGTGCCCACGGACCAGGAGGCTATTGCGTCTGCACCAAATGCGGAAAAAAGATACCACATCTCCAGGGCATCAAGTGCACCTCGATCAAATGCCCACAGTGCGGACATACCATGATCCGTGAAGAATTGCTGAAAAAAAAGCAGTCGGGGCAATGAGGAGGATCATTACTTTTTCCCGCAGACGGGGTGCATTTCAGGCAATCCTCAGGTCATGGCATAACCCTCCTTATGCAGATTTATGAGGATCGTCATCGCAAGCGGTAAGGGTGGTACAGGCAAAACTACTCTCGCAGTCAACCTGGCATATCTGCTGGCTGAATCACGGCAGGTAATCCTGGCCGATCTGGATGTGGAGGAACCCAACGCCGGCCTGTTTATCCGGGGCGATCAGGTACTCCATGAGGACCGGTATAAGATGATCCCGCAATGGAAGGAGGATGCCTGTACCCTGTGTGGTATATGCCAGGGTGTATGCCAGTTTCATGCCGTGATCCAACTGGGTACCATGATCATGGTGTTCCCGGAGCTTTGCCACAGCTGCCATGCATGCTCGGGGCTATGTCCGGAATCGGCCCTGCCGATGGTACCGAAGAAAATGGGAACGCTGACCCATCTCAGGACAGGTAATCTTGACTTCGTCGAGGGTCGTCTGGATATCGGTGAGGAGCAGGCTGTCCCCCTGATCAGGCAAACAAAGCAATACCTGGATGATCACTCCCCGGACGGGGCCATCCGGCTGGTGGATGCCCCTCCGGGGACTACCTGCCCTGTAATAGAAGCAACCCGGGATGCGGATTTTGTCATCCTGGTCACTGAACCCACTCCCTTCGGCCTGCATGACCTGAAGCTTGCCGTACTGACCATGAGGGAAATACGGAAATCCTTTGGCGTGGTACTGAACCGCTATGGAACCGGGAATGATGATGTCCTGGATTATTGCCGCGAAGAGAATATCCGTGTGCTGGCGAGGATCCCTCATGACCGGAAGATCGCAGAACTCTATTCTGCCGGTAAGCCGGTCTATCAGGATGTACCTGAGGCGAGAAGGTCACTGGATGAGATCGTTTCCTGGCTTGATGAGACATGGGGAAAGAAGGCCTTATGAAAGAGATCGTCGTCATATCGGGCAAAGGCGGGACAGGCAAGACATCGCTGGCCGCCGCTTTTGCATACCTTGGGGGACAGGAGGTGATCGTGGCCGATTGTGATGTGGATGCCGCCGACATGCACCTGTTGCTGAAGCCTGATTTCGGACAAAGTCAGGATTTTTACAGCGGAGCCCTGGCAGTCATTGACAATAGAAAATGTACCATGTGCGGCCGTTGTCATGAAGTATGCCGTTTTGAGGCGGTGGTGCTCCGGAATGGTCGGTATGTCATCGATCCCTTCAGTTGTGAGGGTTGCGGATACTGCTCCCGCGTCTGCCCAGAAGGTGCCATCACCGACATACCCGTGAAATCCGGCCAATGGTTTATCTCGAACATTAAAACCGGAAGTGTAATGGTTCATGCCAGGCTGGCTCCGGGCGCAGGCAACTCGGGCAAGCTGGTAGCCCGGGTGAAGAATGAAGCCCGCCAGGTCGCGAAGGAGAAAAACAAGGATTACATCATTGTCGACGGCTCGCCCGGGACAGGTTGCCCGGTGGTGTCTTCACTGTCAGGTGCCGCCTTCGTGGTGCTGGTCACGGAACCATCCCTGTCGGGGTACCACGACCTGAAACGCGTGCACCAGCTGGTGCAGAAGTTCCATATCAGAGCCGGGTGTATCATCAATAAGTCAGACATCAATCAGAAGGTCACCGGGGACATAGAAAAATATCTGCAGGATCAGGATATCCTGAACCTTGGCCGCTTCCTTTATGATGAACGCTTCACAGAGGCCATGACCCGCGGCCTCACCATCGTGGAGTATGACGGCTCTGACCTGAAAAAACAGGTGGAAGAGAGCTGGAACATGATCAATCACGCCATTCAATAAACAGAGAAAAGATGAGAATAGCATTTACTACAAGGGGAACGGATTGGGATGCCATGATGGATCCCCGTTTCGGACGAACTGAATTTTTCCTGGTCTTTGATGAGAAGACAGGAGTCCTTACCCATTTTGACAACCGTGAAACGGGCAATGAAGCCCATGGGGCAGGACCAAAGACAGCACAGCATCTCTTCAACCTGAATCCGGACATCCTGATCACCGGCAACGGTCCGGGCGGGAATGCAGCCTCTGCACTTGAAAAATCCGGGATAATGGTATACTATGGTGCAAATGAGATGACTGTCAGGGAAGCTTATGAAGCTTATAAAAATGACGAACTGAGCACGGTTTAATGAATAGCCCTTATATGATTGCCTTCTCCAGGTTCCTCATGACAAAGTCTGCCGGCGGATGAAGACCTATCTTGACTGCATACCCTGTTTCATGGCCCAGGCCATTCGTGCAGGCAGGATGGCCGATATGGAGGAAACCGGCATCAAGGGACTGCTTGATGCCATGGGAGGTATGCTGAAAGATATCTCGCTGGAGAGTACCCCCCCGGAAACGGGACTTCTGATCTACAGGAAGGTGACTGCGATCACAGGTGTGTCAGATCCTTTCAAAAAGGCCAAAGAGGCAGGCATTGCGGAGGCATTGTCCCTTTACCCGCAACTGATCCGGGTGGTACGCAGTTCAGGAAATCCCCTGCTCACAGCCATAAGGCTGGCCGTGGCAGGTAATATCATCGATCTGGGCGTGGACGGGGAGTATGATATCAAAGGGGAGATAAACAGGATCATGGACCAGGATTTCGCCATTTTTGATTATGACGGTTTCAGGGAATATCTGAACCGGGCCGGATCGGTATTATATATCGGTGACAATGCCGGGGAATCCGTATTCGACAAGATCCTCATCGGCGAGCTGGGGAAGAAGGTGACCTATGTGGTCCGTGATGCCCCCGTAGTCAACGATGTTACCTTCGGGGATGCCGTGGCATCCGGCCTGGAAGAAGTGGCTGAGATCATCTCTTCCGGATGCCCTGCCCCGGGTACCATCCCGGAACTGTGTAATGATGATTTCCTGGAGAGATACCGCAAAGCCGACATGATCATCAGCAAAGGACAGGGTAACTACGAAGGCTTATCGGATTCCGGGCGGCCGGTATTTTTCATGCTGAAGGCAAAATGCTCTGTGCTGGCCAGGGACCTGGGCGTCAGGAAGAATGATATAGTGCTGAAGATGCATCAAATAAAAACCTAACATGTCTGGTTCACAAACACTATTTGTCTTCAATTCGTGCCAGCCTGAGGCTGGCAGGCCCGCCTGCCGCAGGCAGGAATTAGTGGCTTTTTATAATAGAGCCGTAGAGAACATGCAAAATCGTACTTACTAATGGCGAATTTGTTTTTTTTATTTAGAGACTGTATTTTCACAGTTTTTTAAAATTCTTGTGGGATTTTGTGATTTCGAGTTTTAGTGGCTAAAAATTCATGCCGCTTTGTTGACAGTCTGCAGAAGGCATAGCCCGCCGCAGAGTCCTGACCTACCTGAACCATCTGTCAGGCAGGCGGGAAGTCAAAAGCCTGTTGATCCGGCAGGCGGGCCTGAAATCCACTAAAACGGACATTAAGATAATAAATAGCCTGAATGAAATTAAACAGTCACTCTAAGCCAGATGTCATGAAAAACCAGAAGAAGATCGGTATCATCATTTGCCACCGTTACCACACCTGTGGCGGAGGCAAGTGTTTCAGGGCCCTTTACAACAGGGAAGGCGCATTTGATATTTACGGGAAGGATGAGGATGTGGTTGTGGTGGGCTATTCGACCTGCGGCGGATGCCCGGGCGGAAACGTTGAATATGTCCCTGAGGAGATGAAAAGGAACGGGGCGAAGGTGATCCACCTGGCCACCGGCCTGGTGGTTGGATATCCCCCATGTCCCTATCTTCAGGATTTCAGGCGTTTCATTGAAGAGAAATACGGCATGAAGGTGGTAGTCGGTACCCATCCCATACCTGAAAAGTACCTGAAGACACACACCAAACTGGGCACCTGGAAATCCCCGGAATGGCAGGAGCTCATCAGGCCCACACTGGCGGATGAAGAGACACGGATAGCTTACAACTGATCCATTTTGCAACCCATATGTATAAATATCTTTTTGGACCGGTGCCGTCGCGGCGGCTGGGCATGTCCCTGGGAGTCGATCTGGTGCCCCGGAAGGTATGCTCGCTGGATTGTGTCTACTGCGAATGCGGGGCAACCACGAAACTGACCCTGGACAGGAAAGAGTATATCCTGTTCGACAGGGTGACAGCTGAGCTTGAGGATTACTTCATCGGGCATCCCGACCCCGATTACATCACCTTCTCCGGCTCGGGTGAGCCCACGCTGAACAGCCGTATCGGAGATGTCCTGCATTTCATCAAGTCAAGGAAACCCGGAATTCCTGTAGCCGTCCTGACCAACGGCACCCTTTTATCGCGGAAAGAGGTCAGAAATGAAATCATGGATGCCGATGTGGTGCTGCCCTCGCTGGATGCAGCGACTTATGGCACTTTCACCAGGATCAACAGACCCCATCCGGAGCTGGACCTGGAAACCTATGTCCGGGGGTTGGTCGATTTCAGGAATGAGTTCAAAGGACAGGTCTGGCTCGAAATTTTTATCCTTCCGGGCTATAACGATAATACCGGTGACCTGGAGGCACTGCGGGATGCCTGTGTTCGCATCCGGCCCGACAGGATCCAGCTGAACACACTGGACCGGCCCGGAACCCTGGGGGATCTCATCCCTGCCGGCAGGGCACAGCTCGAACGAATCGCAAAGGAATGGAACATGGGGAACGTGGAGATCATTGCAGCACCTGTCGCAAGAAAAGAGGTGGTCTCCTACCGACCGGACAGGGAGCAGGCCATCCTGGAGACCATCTCACGAAGACCTTGTACAGTTGATGACCTCGTGCAGATACTAGGTCTCCACCTCAATGAAGTGAACAAATACTTGGGCGTGCTGGAAGAGGATGACCGGATCGAAACATTCCGGCAGCAGCGGGGGGTGTTCTACAGGCTGAAGCCAGAATGACAGTTTACTCAATACACTGAGTAAAAATACTCAACTGACTGAGTAAAAGGAAAACTGAAATTTTTACTCCGGAGGATTGATCCCTGAGAAAGCGTTTTCCCGTTGAAGTAAAGCCCTCTTTTTTTAGATGATGGGTATTTATGGATATATCATCAGCTTCTCCGATGCTGAGAATGATGCACCGGTCACGCGGATCACATAAAGACCTGCAGCCATTTGCGAAACACCAATAACCGGGCCTCCTTCCGGATGCAATACAGCCGTTCCTGATCCCATTTTCCTTCCGTCCATTGAGAAGATCGCCCAGGATATGTCCTGGCTTTCTTCGGCCGGATAACGGATTCTCAGGTATTCTCCGGCCGGGTTGGGAAATATATGCAAACCTCCTGATCCGCGGATTTCACTGTCCGGATTCCTTTTTTCACCTGTGATGATCACGGGAATGAAGTCCACGGTGCTCGATCCGTAGTTGGGCACGGCCAGGATGTGGTCTTCCCTGTTGAAGTGAAGGCCGGCCGGCTCGTTGTGTCCTGTGGAAATGATCTCAGGCGGGTTCTGCATTTCCGGGCCATATCTGAGGATATACCCAGGACTCTTGTGCGAGGCCAGGTAGATGTTTCCATACTGGTCGCCGGTGATGCCGTCGAATTTGCCGTACTCGGTGGTCACAGCCGTGGTGATCGTGGAATCGGCCAGGGAGATGGCCTGCACGGGGGAGTTGCCGGCATATCCCGCTGCCAGCAACCGGTTGTTCCACGGATCGAAGATGATATCCTGGACATAGGCCGTCAACCCTGAAGTGACCAGGTAATTCCAGTTCCCTGTTCCGGGATGCAGCCGGATGATCCGGCCCCCGGTATCGACGATGAACAGGTACCCCTGCCCGTTGTGGGCCATACCATCCAGGTTGCCGCTTGAAGGAAGCTCCCTGAAGAAGACCTCCTCGCCGGTTTCCAGGTCGTAACCGATCACACCATCATCAGCTTCGGAGACAAACAGGGTATCACCCATGAGGCACATGCCGAGGGGATCCGCCAGATGGGTTTTGAAGTATGATGTCTCTCCCGTGCTGTCAATCTCCAGTATATAGCCCTCAGCCGGCCCTCCCGGATTGGAAATCAGGTACCGGTCCCGTTTTTCATCAAATACGACACATTCCGGGTGGTTGTAAGGATTGGGATCGGTCAGGCGGTTCTCGAACCAGGAAATTTTGTTTGACAGATAACCTATGGCCACCAGATCGGTATCGTTATCATTATCCATCAGGGCCGGGACAACACAAAAGGATTGCGTGAATATGCTCGTGAAGTTGTGCTTGACAAACTGCTGCGATCCGTTGTTTTCCCACCAGGCCAGCTGGCTCGCTGACTGCGGTGCACCAACCAGGTCGCGGTCGCCGTCATTGTCCAGGTCTGACGCATCCAGCCATAAGGCGCCGGGGAAATAACCCAGCGGATGTTTGATGAAATCCTGTGATCCGTTGTTCTCGTACCAGACTGCCTGGCTGCTCATGCAGGCCGCAGCAAGGACATCCATATCTCCATCCAGGTCGATATCGCGTGGGATAACCGTATGGATGGCATCGATCAGGCTGTCGATCATGTGTTCCGTGAAGTACTGGAAACCATCGTTCTCCCACCAGAGGATTTCATCATTCAGCTCACCGCAGGCCAGAACGTCGAGGTCTTCATCGCCGTCCATATCTTCCCCGAAGATGAAAGGTGATTGCTGAAAGCGGTCTGATATGAGATGTTTGTTCCACTGCGGTGGGATCTGTCCCCCGTTCTCCCACCAGGCGATCTCTCCGTTATGGTTCCAGGAGTCCCAACCGGAACAGAGGATATCCTGAAGGCCGTCGTCGTTCACATCCTTTATATCAACGGTATGGGCACCCGTGAAGCTGCCGTCCACCAGGCGTTCCTGAAAGGTGGTATCCTCATTTTGTTCCCACCAGACGATCCGGTGTGAAGTAACTCCGGCCGCCACCAGGTCAGTCCGGCCATCGTTATTGATATCACCCGCACGGACAGACCTTGAGCCGGGAAGATTGGTTGTGATCACCCTTTCACTGAACTCCAGGAAGCCATCATTGCGGAACCAGCTGACCTTCCCGGTGGTGGCATTGCAGGCGGCCACGATGTCCATATATCCGTCCTGATCAAGGTCCACTGCGATCACATCGAATCCCGAAATAAAATTTGCCGATACCGGGTGCTGGGTGAATTCAAGCTGAGCCCGCAGATCAACTCCACCTGCCAGGAGGGTGAATAACGTGATGACTGCAACATGCCGAAAAATACGTCTTTTCATGGTGTGGTGTTTTCTGTTTTTGAAATGTCAATGAAATATCATGGAGTGACCACTATTTTTTCAGAATGGACTGATTGTCCGTCATATATGTTCAGGAGATAAATCCCGGGCGGGATATGATCCAGGGTGACCGGGATGAGCAGCTGATCCTTACCGTCGCGCGAAGCAGCCGTTTCCAGCACTGTTTTTCCGGAGACATCAAGAAGATGAACTGTAATTTGGTTCCCTGTCACTTCTGATAGTTGCACGAACAGTTTTCCGGAGGCCGGATTGGGATAGACCCTGGCCAGCAGTCCGGATTTTTCTGCCAGGGAGGTGACGGGTGGCAGGTTCCAGGTGCAGGAAAACAGTCCGCGGCCATGGGTGCCTGCCAGTACCGTCCTGTCGGATTCCCGCAGCCGGAGCATATCTACCCTGACATGGGCCAGGCCTCCGCCGCCGGGGTACCATTCGACATCCTCATCCTGCAGATTGTCTGTCTTCCAGACACCCAGATCGGTGGCCAGCATGGCATGTGATGCATCATCGGGGTGATACAATGCCCAACGGACAGGCATATCAGGCAGGTTGCCTTCCTTTTCTTCCCACGACTGCCCGCCGTCACAGGTCTGCCATACGGATGATACCCCATAATTCGAAAAGGTCACCAGCAGGGTATCCTCCGATCCTCCCACCGCCACGCAGGAGATGTTCGCCGCAGGAAATGATGTGCTGCCGATCCCGGTGGTCACCGGAACATCCTGGGCATTGTCCACCCGGAACAGCCTGCCGGACTGGCTTCCGACAAACAGTGTCGACTGGCCTTCCGGGGAGTGCGGCGATACGGTGATATGGTTAAAGGGAACCGTGGAGCCCGTACCCAGGCCGATATATCCCCGCGGGATCCCACTGGGCAGGTTGGAAATACGCAGCAGTGTATCCTGACGGAACAGCATGAACCACGCAGCGTTGGCATACAGGGTGTTGATCCTGTAGTCATAACCGGCCGCACAGATGAAATTGCCGCTGGGAAAGTTGCTGATGGTCGTGACGAGTGTCTCGTTCAGCCAGATATAATAGCGGTTATATTGTGAGGAAGTGATGCACAGTTCAGGCTCATTGCGGTCCCAGAAGCAATATGCACCGTCCCCCCCGCTGACCATAGCGTCGATGGTAACGGGATCACCTTCGTAATAAAGGCTCCCGTTGTCCTGAAATCCGGCTCCTCCTTTCATATCCCCCGTATAGGGGCTGATCGCACAGGCATAGGTCTGAAGGGTGTTGTAATTCCTGTTTCTCTCCATGAAAACCGGGGAAGATGCACCCGCATCCTGAGTGTAAAACACGCCGCCATCGGTGCCGATGATCATCTCATCGGGATGCCCCGGCCGGAAGAGAAATGTGTGAATGTCACCGTGTACATAATCATCACCACCCCCCGAATACATCTTGAGCCAGTCGGAAACCTTGCTCCAGGCACTTCCGCCTGTTTCCCCCTTCCAGACATCCAGTCCTCCGATGAACAGGTGGTCGGGATCAGTGGGAGAGACACCCACGGCCAGGGCATGCCAGGCGATATATGCCCAGTTGCCTGTCGACGGGGAGTTGGGCGGGGTGATCAGCGAAGACCAGGTTTCACCATGGTCGTCTGACCTGGCGATATGACGGCATTCATAGGCCACCAGGTATTGCATATAGCCCGAGGCGATCAGGGCATATACACGGCCGGGATCAGAAGGAGATGAAGAAAGGATCACGCGGCCGGGCAAATTATACACCGGCTGATTGATGATGATATTGTGGTAATCGTCATAGACCGTCCATGATCCGTGAGTGCCGGCATCCGAATAAAGGATGTAGGCCCCGCCCTCCTTGTCAATATTGGGCATGGTGCCTACGATCAGCCGGTCGCCGGAAGTCAGCTCGATATCGGAAGGGGCAAAGGGAACATTCTGTCCGGGGATGTCGGGAAGCACCTGCTCCCAGGTTATACCACTGTCGGCCGACCGGTACAGCCCGTCGGAAGGAACGCTCTGGTGCGGCATACCCATATATTCTCCCGAAGCCACACCCGCATAGATGACGCTCGTTCCATTCTCATCCCTGACCACGATATCGGTGACATAGGCAAATGACACTGAGGAGGGTATCACCTCCCAGGTCAGACCGGCGTCGTATGAAGCCAGGATGCCGCATCCCCTCCCGGAGGATTCGCGGTAGATGATCAGGGCTGTTTGTGCCTCGCCGGTGCCTGCATAATAGGTCATCGGGTCATTGGGATCCCAGGCCAGCGAGGAGATGGACATATTGGCCCACATGTCGCTGACGGGTGTCCATTCTGACACTGACGAGGAAATATCATCAATGTACCACAGACCCCCGGTGACTCCTCCGGCCCAGACTTTCAAACCCGCCGGATCATTCGGGTCCCACATCATGGCCCGCGTGCGCCCGCCCATGTCAGCCTGCCACTCCTCCCATTCAGGCAACATGCGGCCGGAACTTCTGCCGGATTCTATCATCTCAGCTGTCTGTTGCCGTGCAAGGGCCAGGCGTTCGGCCGGAACCCGCTGCTCTTTAGGATCCATGGTCATCAGGTATTCCCTGAGCGAAGCCATATCAGGATCGTCCACACCGGCCTTCCCCGGGGACCCGGACCTGTCTTTCAGCCAGGCCGCCGCCAGAATATTGAGCTCCTCCTCATACACGGCCCGGCCTGTTTTGATCCTCCCCCCGGGCAATAACAGTAATGCAGCGATGAGGATGGAAATACAGAAGCCACAAACCGCTAATCTTCTGATGGTAAATAATACTTTCATGGTTTTCATGGCGATATCATTTGGTCATTCGACCCAAATGTGAACATTCAGGTTGTTTTCACCAAATAAAATATACATACCACGCTGAAAATCCGACATATGGGCTTTGAAGCGAATTATCTCCCGTTGGTGGATTCAATGCCTGCCCTGGACGATTATTTCATGAGATAGGTCGAAAATGACCTCAGCGGGGTGAAGAAAGTGCCGATTATTCCTTTATTTTGAACATTCTCACGAGGGGGAGCCAAACCTTATGGAGTTTTCTTACAGAAGCCTGAATTTCAGGATTCCAAGGGTAGTTCAGCATATCCTTTTCTGGGTGGCCTATTATGCTTTTTTCCTGGTACAAAGCATATACCTCCGGAGGAATCCGTTACTGGGCCCGATTGCACTGCAGCTGTTCCTGACGATGTTCGTCGACATCGGCGCAACATATCTTACTGTATACGTGCTGCTGCCCAGGTTTCTGATGAAACGCAGGTATCTGCTCTTTTTCATCTCCTGGCTTTGCAGTGCACCCATATTCATCCTGATGCAGCGGATGATCCTTTTTTATATCACCTATCCCATGCTTTATCCGGGTGAAGTCTCCAGCCTGAAATTCTTCGTATTTAATCCGTTCTACTCGTTTTTCAATATTTATGCGGTGGTTGGGTTCTTTGCCGCATTCAAGATGCTGAAATACTGGTATGAAGATCAGAGGATCAGGTCGGAACTGGAAAATCAGAACAAGACCAGCGAACTGGCGTTATTACGCACGCAGATCAACCCGCATTTCCTCTTCAATACACTGAATAACATTGATTCACTGATCCCGCGGGATCCTGAAAAGGCATCCGATGCCGTCATCCGGCTTTCGGAGATCATGCGGTATATGCTCTATGAGGCCAACACTGAAAAAGTACTGCTGGAAAGGGAGATCGAATACCTGCAGAGCTATATTGCACTTCAGCAGCTTCGCCTGAAGTCGAAGGACTTCGTCAGTCTATCCGTGGAAGGTGATTACCAGGGCATCCGGATCGCACCCATGCTTCTGATCCCCTTTGTCGAGAATGCTTTCAAGCACGGAAGCAGGAACATTTCCACTCCGGGGATCACGGTCCGGTTGTATGTCAACCACGTTTATGTTAATTTTGAGGTCACCAATTTCATCAGCGAGCAGAGCCGTCTTGCCGGCGACATCACTCCGGGCATCGGGCTCAGTAATGTCAGGCGGAGGCTGGAGCTGATATACCCGGGCAGGCATGACCTGATGATCTCGCATGACAACGGTATTTTTCACGTCAGGCTTAAATTACCCATCCGATGACCATCAACTGCATCGCTGTCGATGATGAGCCCCTGGCCCTGGACAAGATGAAGGAATACATCGGCCGGGTGAAATACCTGAACCTGCTGGGCCTTTTCGGCAGTGGGGTGGAAGCGGTGGGCTTCCTCAGGGAGAACAGGGTTGATCTGATCTTCCTGGATATTCAGATGGACGATCTCACGGGCATTCAGCTCCTGGAAGCCATCCCCGACCGGCCTGCCGTCATCCTGACCACAGCCTATGATTCCTATGCCCTCAAAGGTTATGAACTGGAAGTGATTGACTACCTGCTCAAACCCATCTCCTTCCAGCGTTTCATCAAAGCTGTCGACAGGGTGCACCGGAGAATGGCTTCGGCCGCTCCGGCTGCATCCGTTTCCGGGGCAGATTCAAGGCCTGCCATAAAAGGTGCGGAGCAGGATGAGTTTCTGTTTGTCAAAACAGCTTACAGGATACAGCAAATAAGGTTTGAGGATATTCTTTTCATTGAAGGAATGAAGGATTATCTGCGGATTTGGACTGTCACGGAGCGGATTATGACATTGCAGAGTTTCAACCGCCTGATGGAGGTACTGCCCCCGGAACGCTTCATCCGCGTGCACAAGTCATTTGTAATAGCGCTGGACAAGATCTCAAGCATCGAGCGCAATACGGTTTGCATCGGCGATCAGCGCATCCCCGTGGGTGAGACATACCGCAAGGAGTTCTTCTCCCGGATCGCCGGCCGGAAACACCTCTGATGACCGGTCTCTTTTATCTGAAGCTTGAAAAAAGCCAATCACTTCAACTCCGTCTCCCAACTCCTCTCTCCTGACTCCTCTCTACGATTACACACGCATTTCACTTCAACAAAAAAAACCACCTTTGACACCGGAAATTGCAACCCCTTTCCGGCCATCTTGTCCTTCATGAATGAAAACAGCGACCGGGTTTTGGCAGACACCTACACCGACATCCACCGGGAAGTGATCGAACTGAGCAAGACGGGTGACCGCCTGGCCCAATACAAGCTGTATCAGCTTTATTCGAAAGCCATGTATAATATCTGCCTCAGAATGGTCTGTAACAGGGAAGAGGCCGAGGATGTGCTTCAGGATTCCTTTGCAGATGCCTTCCACCGGCTGAAATCCTTCCGGCACGAATCCAGCTTCGGGGCATGGCTCAAAAGGATCGTGATCAACCACTGCATCAATTACCTGAAGAAGAAAAGAGCCGGGCTGGAGTACTTTGAAGACATGTCTCAGTTTGATTCGACCGGGGAAGAGCAGGGAAAGAAGGGCGATGAGCATTATGAGATGACTGTGGGCAATATCCGCAAGGCCATGGAGCATCTGCCCGACGGCAGCCGGATGATATTTTCGCTCTATCTGCTGGAAGGGTATGATCACCGTGAGATCGCCCAGATACTGAAGATCAGCGAATCAAACTCCAAATCGCAATACATGCGTGCCCGTAACAGGGTGAAGGAACTGTTAATCAAGATGAACCATGAAAACTGACGAACTGGAACGGTTTATCCTGCAGAACAGGGATGAGTTCGACTCGGAGGAGCCGGATCCATCCGTCTGGATGCGGATCGAGCAAAAGACCAGGCCAGCTGTCCGGATCAGGTGGGGCAGCATCCTGTGGAAGGCTGCCGCGGTGATCGTCATCTTTGCAGGCTCTTATCTTTTCTTTGACCTGACCCACCGCAGCGACGTGACCGAAGGCCCTGCACAGGAAATCCCGGTGCCGGAGGAGTTCCGGGAACTGATGGAGGCCGACGGATATTACTCCGCCCGGATCGCCGGCATGAAGGAGGAGATCATCCGGGTATCCGGAAACGATGAACAGATCCTTTCTGAAATCAATATCGATCTCGGCGAGCTCGATACCGTATTTGAAGAACTGAAAAGAGACCTCAGGGAGAATGGCGACAATAAGGAGGTGATCCGGGCCATGATCCAGAACTACAGGATCAAGCTGCAGATACTCGAAGAGATATTGTTGCAGATCAACAGGCAAAAAACAACGGGAGAAGATGAACCCTCTGCAAGCAGTCATGAGATATAGAAAAACAGTCCTGCTTTTAATGGCCGGCCTGCTCTGCGCCGCACTGCTGCAGGCGCAAACCTATGAGAAGAGCCGGAAGGTGAGGAGGTCCTTCCCGGTTTACTCCGAAACATCACTTGAACTCTTCAACAAATACGGCAATATTCATCTCTTTCCCTGGGAGCATGACTCCGTCCGGATCGACATCGAACTCTCCGTCCGGGCCAACAAACCCCAGAAGGTCGACAACATCTATGACTATATCGACTTTGAATTCTCCTCCTCAAAGTTCTACATCATCGCACGGACTACTTTCAGGAATGAAGAGAGCAGCTTCTGGACCGAACTTGGCGACCTGGCCTCCTCGCTCTTCAGCAGCGGAAGCAAGACACAGATCGATTATTTTGTTTACATGCCCGCTGATATCGATCTCAAGGTCACCCACAAGTTCGGAAACATCTATATGTCTGATCATTCGGGCAGGGCGGTGATCATCCTTTCGAACGGGGATCTGAAAGCCAACCGGATGACCGGACAGACAGAGATTGACATCAGCTTCGGGAAGGCGAGCTTTCGTGAGATAACCAGGGGCAAGGCGTCTCTCAACTACGGTGAGCTGGAGCTGGAAGAAACCGCAGACCTGGTGTTCGATACCAAATCCTCGGAAATCGATGTGGAATCGGCCGGCAAAATCAGGTTTACCTCCCGTCGCGATACCTACCGCCTGGAAAGGGTCGATGAACTCAACGGGGAGTGCTCCTTTTCCTACATCCATGTCAATGACCTGGGCAGGTCATCGGAGATCACATCCAGCTACGGCGAACTGAACTTCAGGGAACTGAACGGCAGCTTCCGTAAGATAGACATCAGTTCCAGGTATTCGGGGATTTATCTTGGCTTCAGACCGGATGCCCACTGCATGGTGGACATCGAACATTCCAGGAACACCACACTGGAGTATCCGGCCGGCTTTGCCACAGTGGAGAGAGCGGAGGTCGATACCCGGAACGATAAATACCGGACAGCAGGAAAAGCCGGCAGCGGTACCGGCGGCGGGGGAACTGTAAATATACGGACCCTCTCCGGCAATGTCAGGATCACGGAAAAATAGGCACATTCCGGTAAACTTAAAAGGATCAATGTACAATGCACTTTTACAGGTTATTGTTATCGGCTCCCTTGTTACTTGCAGCGTGGAGCACTTATGGTCAGCCGGATTATACCACGGTCGGACTGCGGGGAGGCGGCACATCAGGGATCACCCTGAAATATGTCGACCGGGCCGAACGAACCTTCGAGGGGATCATCGGATGGAAGGACAACGGCTTTCGTTTCACCGGGGTGACCGGCAACCATAAGCCGGTGATGACCGGCCGGTTCAGCAATATGTTCATGGTCACCGCGCTGGGCGGACATGCCGGATATATCCGTTATGACGATACCGATACCCGTGTCGATAACGGGATCACCTATTATTCATGCCGGAAAAGGTTTGCCCCTGTCATCGGCATGGATTTCATGGTGGGACTCGAATACCGGTTCTTCACCGCACCCATTTGGATCAGTCTGGATTATAAACCCTACCTGGAGTTTTTCGGGGAGCATTTTTTCCGTGTGGATATGTGGGATTTCGGTCTGACGGTAAGATATGTAATGAATCAGTAAATCACAGCAATATGAAAAAGATGTTATTAATGATCCTGTTGGCAGCGGCAGGCGTGGTAGCTGCCCAGGAAGACGGAAATGAATACAGGACGATCTTCGGCAGCGAGAATATCACCCACGGCGGATATGGGGCCATCTCCATGAACTACTCCCGGATCGACGGCAAGGATGCCTTTCTTGCCGGGGGCAGGGGTGCATGGGTGATCAACCACAGCCTTGCGATCGGGCTGGGAGGTTATGGCTTCGCTAATGACATTGAATATACTGTACCGGGTGTCGAAGAGGATGTGGCCCTGGTAGGAGGATATGGCGGCCTGCTCATTGAACCTGTTATCGCTCCGAAATATCCCATTCATGTCTCCGTTCCTGTTCTCATCGGTGCGGGAGGGGTCAGCTATATCCGCAAGCACTGGAGCACCAGCTGCTATGGGTGCGAGGATTATTATTCCGAGGACGCCTCGGCCTTCTTTCTGCTGGAACCCGGACTGGAACTGGAGCTGAACCTGGTCCGGTTCATGCGTATCGCACTGGGAGGGTATTACCGGATCACCTCCGATGTCGCACTGGTGAATACCGGCAAGAAGGTATTGCATGGCTTCAGCGGCGGACTTACCCTGAAGTTCGGAAAATTCTAACCTGAACGGAAGGCAAAGGGTTTTTTCTTAATTTTGTGGAAACCTCCGGCGAAGGTTTTGGATACAGGAGAAGATATCTTTCGCCGAGGCTTCGGAGATCAAAATCCTCCTTCGTCACATGAAGAGTGTGACTTCGGAGGATGAATGCGGGAGTAGCTCAGTCGGTAGAGCATCAGCTTCCCAAGCTGAGGGTCGCGGGTTCGAGCCCCGTTTCCCGCTCCTGAAAAGCAGGATTCCTGTTTGAGGAGTCCTGCCTTTTTTCTTACAGAGCTTGAGAGAAAGGCTTCGCTGACTTATGATGGGGTAAGGTTTACAGGGATTATGGGGTCGCGGGTTCCCTGTCCGCTGTAGCGTTTGGCCAGGCGGGCCTGTCCGGCTGAACAGGCGGGAATCGGATATTTAAAAGATTCTGTTCCTGTCCGCGATCGACCTCACC
>JAFGHD010000188.1 GCA_016939365.1 Bacteroidales bacterium
ATATTTCAGACGATAAATGTCTGAATTTTAAATCTGACAAAATCAGACAGTTTAAATTTGTAATCCTGATTTCCGTCAGTATAATTCTCATTGCCTGTCATAGGGGAATATTCCCGTGTTTTCTAGCGGGGTGATTCTTCACCTTATTTTGAGTCATTTCCAGGGCCTGGATAATCTTGAACCTTGTCTGTTTCGGATAGATGATCTCATCGACATAACCCAGGGCAGCGGCTTTATAAGGGCTGGCAAACGTGTTTTTATACTCTTCGACGGCACGGGTGCGTTCTTCACCTGAGAGTTTATCCTTGTAAATAATGTTGACAGCGCCTTCCGGGCCCATCACCGCGATTTCTGATGTAGGGTATGCGAAATTGACATCTGCTCCGATGTGTTTGCTTGACATCACGTCATATGCTCCGCCGTAGGCCTTGCGGGTGATTATGGTGATTTTTGGAACAGTGGCTTCAGCAAAAGCGTACAGAAGTTTGGCCCCGTGTTTGATAATTCCCCCGAATTCCTGGGCTGTGCCCGGTAGAAAGCCGGGGACATCCACAAAGGTGATCAGCGGAATATTGAAGGCATCGCAGAACCTGACGAATCGTGCCCCTTTGATGGAGCTGCTGATATCAAGAACACCTGCAAGATAGGCGGGCTGGTTGGCTACAATACCTACAGGGCGGCCATTGAACCTGGCAAACCCGATAATGATATTCTGAGCATAGTAGGGCATCACCTCAAAGATGTTGTGATCGTCTACCACTGTGGTGATGATCTCCTTCATGTCATAGGGTTTATTGGGATCATCCGGTACGATCTGCTGGAGCCTCTCATCCGCCCGGCGGATATCATCAGTGCAGGGTTTCACCGGTGGGTCTTCAATGTTATTTGAAGGCAGGAAACTCAATAACTCGCGAATCATCATCATCGCATGCACGTCGTCCTCTGCAACAAAATGGGCAACACCGCTTTTGGTATTATGGGTCATGGCGCCGCCCAGGTCCTCCTTGGTCACCTCCTCATGTGTCACGGTCTTGATTACATCCGGTCCCGTAACAAACATATAGCTGGTGTTCTTGACCATGAGAATAAAGTCGGTGATCGCCGGAGAATAGACCGCCCCTCCTGCACATGGTCCCAATACAGCGGAAATCTGGGGGATTACCCCGGAACAGATCGTGTTAAGATAAAAAATGTCTGCATACCCTGCCAGACTTTCCACGCCCTCCTGTATCCTGGCCCCTCCCGAATCGTTCAGTCCGACAACAGGTGCTCCCATCTTCATGGCGAGCTGCATGATTTTTACCACCTTGTCGGCGTTGGCCCGGCTCAACGTACCTCCAAAAACCGTGAAATCCTGTGCAAATACATAAACCAGTCTCCCGTCTATTCTCCCATAACCGGTCACTACTCCATCCCCCAGGATCTTGTTTTTATCCATCTCAAAATCGGTGCTCCTGTGGGTGACAAACCGATCCATCTCGACAAAGGTGTCGGGGTCGAGAAGTTCCTTGATTCTCTCCCGGGCCGTATTCCGTCCCGCTTTATGCTGCCTTTCAATCCGTTCAGTACCTCCGCCCAGTTCTGCCAGCTTGTTTTTTTCTTCAAAATCCTGGTATTTTTTTTCGAGAGACATAATCTGTGTTTTTATCTGACTTCCTTGGAGGGTTATTCAATGATGACCAGTGGCTGATTGCCGTCAACAGTATCACCTTCCTTGACCAGCACCGACCGGATCAGGTGGTCTTTCTTAACCTTGTATTCACTTTCCATCTTCATTGCGCTGACGATAACCACCGTTTCTCCGGCTTTCACCCGGTCTCCCGGCTTGACCAGCACCTTGACCACCTTGCCGGGCATGGGCGATGAGATGGCTTCTTTATCGTCCATGTGGTCATCATGTCGTCCCTTCAGGTATTTGGCTTCGGAATCCATGATGTCCACATGGTACGAGTTGTATAGTGTATTGATCTCATAGGTCTTCGGCTTCTTGCCGGGAACAAGCTCCACATTGTAGGATTTGTTCTTGTACAAAATGGAGTATACCCCTTTTTCCACCGGCACCAGATCGACCTCATATAACTTGCCGTCGATGGAGACTTTCAGGATATTTCCCTTCTGGTGAAGAAGTTCAATCGCGATCATACGGCCGTCGATATATATTTCCAGAGCCATCGTTTTTGTTTTTTTTATCAGTAGCGGGACATTCCGGCTTTTCTTCCGCAGAACTTCCAACTGCCGGTGGTCCGGCCTGTACCGGTCTTTTCCTGGGCAGCTTTCATTCGCTCCATGTAATCATAGTATGCTGCAATGATGGCCACAGCCATACAGTCACCCAGGCATTTTTCCCTGTCCGTCAGGAAATCCCAGTTCTTTTCGATGAAGTGTGTGTTATAGTTGCCACTGACGAAATCAGGGGCATTCATGATCTTTTCGAGGAATTTGATCGTGGTCTTGACACCGGTGATCTTATAGGCATACAAAGCCCTCTTCATCCGCTGAATGGTTTCCGTCCTGTTTTTACCCCAGACGATCAGTTTGGAGATCAGGGGATCGTAGTAAATGGGTATCTCGAAACCCTCATAAACATAACCGTCATGTCTGACACCGAATCCCAGGGGTTCCGTAATATGTTGTATCAGTCCCGGGCTGGGCATGAAGTCGCGGTCCGGATCTTCCGCATATATCCGGCATTCAATGGCATGTCCGTTTTGGTAGAGCTCTTCCTGCCGGTATGTCAGAGGCTGATTGTTCGCAATATGGATTTGTTCCCTGACCAGGTCAACGCCCACAACACGTTCAGTGATCGGATGCTCAACCTGCAGACGCGTATTCATCTCCAGGAAAAAATAGTTCAAGTGGTCATCGACGATGAACTCGATGGTGCCGGCTCCCGAGTAATTCACTTCTTTGGCGGCAGCAACGGCGTGTTTTCCCATTTCCTCCCTGACTTCAGGGGTCATCAGCGGACTGGGCGTTTCCTCTATGACCTTCTGATGCCTCCGCTGGATGGAACATTCCCTCTCGAACAGATGGATTACGTTGCCGTGGTTGTCAGCCAGTATCTGGAATTCGATGTGATGAGGCGAAGAGATGTATTTCTCGATATACACCGAATCATCTCCGAATGCCGCCATGGCTTCGGATTTTGCAGCACGTATCGCAGAGAGGATATCCTCCTCACGGTGAACCAGCCTCATGCCCTTACCTCCGCCTCCGGCCGATGCCTTGATTATCACAGGCAATCCTATTTCCCGGATGATCCCAACAGCCCGGTTTTCTGCCGTAATCTTTTCTGTCGTGCCCGGAACCACCGGGATACCCGCCTGAATCATGGTTTTTCGCGCTGTGATCTTGTCACCCATGGTGGAGATCGCCTCAGGTCCCGGACCGATGAAAATAATTCCCTCCTCGCGGCATCGCCTGGAGAATTGCGCATTTTCTGATAGGAATCCGTACCCTGGATGGATCGCATCGGCACCGCTGCGTTTTGCCACATCAATGATCCTGTCGATGTTAAGATAACTTTCAACAGATGGGGAAGGCCCGATGTGGTAAGCCTCATCCGCATAACGAACATGCATCGATGTACGGTCTGCATCCGAGAATACCGCAACAGACAATATGTCCATCTCCCGGCATGTTCGCATGACCCGTATAGCGATCTCGCCCCTGTTGGCAACCAGTATCTTTCTGATCATAAATACATTCGATTTGATGAAAGGCACTGAGAAAGGCCTGGAATAAGATAAAACAAAGGGTAAAAATAGGTTTTTTTTTGTTCGTTGTCCTGTCTGCCTCTGTATCCCGAAAGCTCAGATGAAGTGACGCTGTGACCCCTTTCAATACCGAGACCTGCGATCCTCCATCGCAAACACCCGGGCCAGAAGGCTCACAGGCTATGGAAAGTGATCCGTGAACCAATCTCCCTCAGAATGCACGGATGTTCTCTTAGTGCGGAATATGTTCAAAAGAATTGAATAAAAGTTATGGAGTTGGGCAAAGGGCACCTGAAAAAAAGGTTAATTTCAGGCGTCTTTGTGACTCCTGTAAGATGGCTTTGAACTATATCTGGATCGGCTTTTTTCTGGTGGCATTCATTGTCGGATTGTCCAGGTTGTTATTCTTCGGGGATACGGGAGTTTTTTCGGAGATGGTCAACAGTACCTTTGATACCGCCAAGACAGCCTTTGAAATATCTCTCGGACTGACTGGTGTGCTGACCCTGTGGCTTGGTCTTATGAAGGTTGGGGAGAGGGGAGGGGTGGTGAACGCTCTCTCCCGGCTCATGAATCCGTTTTTCTCAAGGATTTTTCCGGGACTGCCGTCAGGGCATCCCGCATACGGTTCCATCACGATGAATATCACAGCGAATATGCTGGGCCTGGATAATGCAGCCACTCCCATCGGGCTGAAGGCCATGGAGGAGATGCAGCAGACCAATCCCGACAAGGAAACCGCTTCCGATCCCATGATCATGTTTCTGGTGCTTAATACATCGGGATTAACCATTTTGCCGGTGAGCATCATGGTGTTCAGGGCACAGCTGGGGGCTGCCGATCCCTCAGACATTTTCCTCCCCATCCTGCTTGCTACCTATTTTTCGACACTTGCAGGCCTTTTCAGCGTTGCCATGTTTCAGCGGATCCGCCTCCTGAACCCCGTTGTTCTGGCTTATCTTCTGGGCATCACCCTGCTGGTTGCCGCGATCATCCTTTATTTCTCTACATTGTCTCGGGAGGAGATCATGGCCATATCCTCGGTAGCCAGCAATGTGATCCTTTTCTGCGTGATCATACTGTTTATTTCATTGGCTCTGTTCCACAAGGTAAATGTATATGAGTCATTTATCGAAGGAGCTGCCGAGGGATTCAAAGTGGCGGTCAAGATCATCCCTTTCCTGGTTGCCATTCTGGTGTCGATCGGGGTTTTCAGGGCATCCGGCGCCATGGATTTCCTTACGGATGGCATCCGGCAGTTCTTCGAGTGGTTCGGTGTCAATACGGACTTTATCGGGGCCCTTCCCACAGCACTGATGAAGCCCCTAAGCGGAAGCGGGGCCAGGGGTATGATGGTGGATGCCATGACCACCTGGGGTGCCGATTCGTTCGTCGGAAGGGTGGCATGCACCGTTCAGGGAGCTACGGATACCACCTTCTATATCATCGCCGTTTACTTCGGTTCCGTTGGGATCAAAAAAACACGATATGCAGTTACCTGCGGGCTGATCGCTGATTTTGCAGGAATAGTGGCCGCCATACTCCTGGCCTATCTTTTCTTTCACTGATGCCACACAACCGCTCCATACTAAATAGCCTCTGATGCCGGAGGCTGCTCCGCATCCGTAACCGACAGCCTGCATATCTCACCGGAAGAGGCCGATGATCACGGCAATCTGGAGATCATACACCGGATGGCGGATTTTTATCAGAATTCCCTGACCGATAGCTCAAGGCATTTTCTCCGTGAATGTTTGAATCTGGCCGGTTGCTACCGGAGATTACAATCTGATGATTGGTGCCTCTGTAAAAATGGGGGATCACTTCCGGAAATGGGAAATGATGGATTCCGCATCTGGTATTTATACTGATGCTGTTTGATTTTGCCTGCCTGATCGGCCCGCCTGTCGTCGGACAGGCAGACAGGCAAAAGCAAAATCTTACAGAT
>JAFGHD010000189.1 GCA_016939365.1 Bacteroidales bacterium
AGATCGCCAAGGGTGTGCTTTATTGTATTGATGGGAGTCCGGACAGCTTACGTATTATACGTTTCTTCATTGCGCTTTGCGAATTCTTTGGAACATTTGGTTTAAAAGTCCAACATCCGGGAGCGGGGGGGGGGATTTTCACGTGATCAAAAGGTCATGGATTGGCGGAGCGAGGGGGAGGCAGTTGCGGAGCCAGCTTATCCACCTGTTCTTTCAACCTGGGGACATCCTTTTTTATGATACCCCAGATCACTGCATCATCAATCACATTATACCCGGAAATTCAGATAATCAATGGTCTACATGAAATTTAAACAGGTTCTTAGACTGCTACTGGGATTTTCATTGTAAGTCATCAATGATTTGCCTGATTGTCTTTTCATTGTTTTCCATCTCCTCCACCACCCTTATCTGTACCTGAGCCCGCTGCAGGTTGTGGCCTGGGTATGCAGTGCGGTAGTACGTGTCGCCGGCGAGGTGGTCGGTGAGGAAGCGGATGGCCTGGGTGAAGGTCATGAAGGCCGGGGCGAGGTGGAGGGTCTCCTTTTCGTCGGGGTGGAGTGTGCCCTGGAGAGGAGCGAGAAAACCTTCAGTGAAGGCGCGGAGCAGTTCCATATCCAATCGAACTGAATCAAGGTCCCGGACATCTTCCGGGGCGGTGCCGGCGAGTGTGCGGAGGGCGTCGCCGTAGTCGTAGTGGACGATGCCGGGCATGACGGTGTCGAGGTCGATGACGCACACTGCCCGGCACGCAGCGTCGAACAGCAGGTTGTTCAGCTTGGTGTCGTTGTGCGTGATGCGTTGCGGCAGGCGGCCCTCCCTGGCCATGTGGTCCAGGAGGAGATGCCGTTCGCGACGTTCATGCATGAAGTTCATCTCCTCCGTCACGGCGGCTTTCCGCTGCTGCGGGGCCTCTTCGTAAGCGCGGTCGAGCTGTTCCAGTCGCCAGGCCAGGTCGTGGAAGCGGTGGATGGGGATGGTGAGTGTCGCGGGGTTGAGGTCGGCCAGGTCGCTGATGAAGCCGCCGAAGGCCCTGCCGGCCTCCCGGGCCATGGCCGTATCGGTGGGCCGGTCGTAGGTCTGCGTGCCGGGGATGTATGCATACATCCGCCAGCACCGCCGGTCAGTATCCTCGTGCCAGTCCGTTCCCTCTTTAGTGGGGATCAGCGTGAGGATTTTTTGAAACGGGAGCTTGAAACTCAGCGAAACCTTATGCTGCAGGTGGGCGGTGACGGTGCGGAGGTTGTGCATCAGCCCCGGGACATCGGGGAATACCAGACGGTTGATCTCCTGCAGGAGGTATTTCTCACCGGTGCCCGTCTCAACGATCCACGTACCGTGGATGTGGCCCGTATCTATTCGCTCCAGGCGGACAGGCTCGCTGGGGATTTCAAACAGGCGGCAGATATCGAGATGCTTCCCGTCCATTGACGCAGCACTTGTTATGTCCAGAGCCGTTCGGGATATACCCCGGCGTTGATCAACGCCCGGATGTTGTGCACGGCTTGTTCCCGGTCCTCACGGTAGGTGACGCCGAACCATTCGTCGCGGCTTTCGAGCACCTTCAGCCGGATGGCACCGTCGGTCAGCAGGCGGTTTACCACGGTGGGGATGTAGAACTCGGACTTCACTTCGCCCGCCCCGGTGCGGATGAACCCGCGGAACTGGGTGTCCAGCTCTTCGAAGAACCCGGGCTGGAAGCCCCAGATGTTCATCGAGACGGGCTCGCTACCGGTGAAGACGGTGGCTTCGCCCTCCCCGAAGAGGCTCACGATGCCATCGTCCTGACGCTCGATGTGTGTGTGTTCTGTTACAGCGGTGAGGAAACCGTCGGGGGTGGTCTCACAGATGCCACGGGATACTTTACCGTGGGGCGAAAGGGTACGGTCAAGGCGGTAGCTGACCATGCAATAGTGATTTGTATCTTTCCGGGGAAGAGATCGGAGGTGGTCGTGGATAAGCCGGAAGGAGTGGTGGCCGTAGAAGTCGTCGGCGTTGATGACCGCAAAGGGCTCGTCGATCGCCTTCCGGGCAACCAGGACGGCATGGCCGGTGCCCCAGGGCTTCCGGCGGTCAGGGTGGATCGCGGTGCCGGGAGGGATCATCTCCAGCTCCTGGAAAACATAGCGGGTTTCGATCCGGCCTTCGAGCTTCGGCTCAAAGGAGGCGGTGAAGGCCTCGGCGAAGTGGTTCCGGATGACGAAGACGACCTTTCCGAACCCGGCACGGATGGCGTCGTAGATCGAATAGTCGATGATCGCCTCGCCGGAGGGGCCGACAGGATCGACCTGTTTCAGCCCGCCGTACCGCTGCCCCATCCCGGCGGCAAGGATAAGTAAGGTTGGTTTCTTATGAGTCATAAGTAGTCACTGATTATTTATCATCCTGATCGTGATTGTGATCGTGGTCGTGATCGAAGTGTGAATTAAAGGTCAAATCGATCATAATGAATCTTTTAACAACATTGTATTTTTCAAACTTAATACCGTATTCTTTTCGATCAGGATCACGACCACCCCTCACCTTTTGCGAGGCGATCACGTCCAGGATTTATTATCATCGTTGTCGTGGTTATGATCGAAATGGAAAAACTAATTCCCTTATTCAGATTTTTTATCACAAATACACACCGGCCACAATAGAAAAGGACACATAGAAGATTTCTATGTGAATCCTTTGTGTTTTGTCCCGAAGTCTCGGGACAGGTTGTGTCTATGTGGTTCATAACATTTTCGTATTTATTCTTCAGTTAATACCTGTGCAATATATCAAGTTTGCTTTTACCTTATCAAGATTTTCATTGTTTTCCATAAAAAGTAGCCTCCAATAGTCGCCGCCAAAGTCAGCGGGCCGGCAAGGGCCAGGTTGCCGTAGAGCCAGTGTCCGGTGGCTGCGAGGGCGGAGTAGACCGTCACGCAGCCCCAGAACATGCACAGGATGCCGCGGGGAACATCCCATTGTGCCGTCGCATCTGTTGCCGCCGGATCGATGGAGCTGAACCGTTTCCATCCCGGTCCGCCGGGGCGGATCAGGCGGTTGAAGCGCAGCAGCGTCTCCTCCTCCACCGGCAGGGTGAGGAAGGTTACCAGCAACCAGGCTGCGGTGGTGACTGCAATGCCGGTGATCAGCTGGATGTGGGTATTGATCTCCGGCAGACCGGTATGGGGGTGGATCAGCTGGAAGTAGAGCGCCACGAGGAACGAAACCGTCATGGCGGTGAGTTCGCTCCAGGCATTGATGCGCCACCAGAACCATCGGAGGATGAAGATCAGTCCCGTTCCTGCGCCGACCTGCAGGACGATCTGGAAGGCCTGTAGCGCGTTGCTCAGCTGCAGAGCTACCAGGGCTCCGAGAATCATCAGGGCTACTGTGAAGACCCGTCCAGTCAGGACCAGCTCGCGTTCACCCGCATGTCGCGAGACGAAGCGTTTGTAGAAGTCGTTCACGAGGTAGGATGATCCCCAGTTGAGCTGGGTGGATACGGTGGACATGTAGGCTGCGATGAGTGAGGCGACGACCAGCCCAAGGAAGCCGTTGGGCAGGCGGCTGAGCATGGCCGGGTAGGCCAGGTCGTGCTTTACCAGACCAGGTGTGATGGCGGGGAAGGCCCGGGCGATGGATTCCAGGTCGGGGAAGACGGCCAGCGAGGCCAGGGCCACGAGTATCCACGGCCACGGCCGGAGGGCATAATGGGCGATGTTGAAGAGCAGTGCGGCCTTCAGCGAGCCCTGCTCCGAGCGTGCCGCCAGCATCCGTTGGGCAATATAGCCTCCGCCGCCGGGCTCAGAGCCGGGGTACCAGACGCTCCACCACTGCACCGCCAGGGGGATGACCATCAGGGTGATCCAGGCACCGGGGTCGTTGAAGGAGGGGAGGAGGCTGAGCTTGCCGGCGACCTCCGTATGCTCCATGAGCTGTGACATGCCGCCCACCCCGGGACTGCGGATGATGATCACCGCCGCGCCGATGGCGCCGGCCATGGAGATCAGGAACTGGAAGAAGTCGGTCAGCAGGATGCCGCGCAGTCCGCCAAGGGTGCTGTAGATCACCGTGACCAGCGCCGCCACGGCCAGGGTGCGCAGGGGTGACCAGCCGAGCATGACGGCGCCGATCTTGATCAGGGCCAGGGAGACCAGCGCAATGATGATCACGTTGAAAAACAGGCCGAGGTAGATGGCCCGGAAACCCCGCAGGAAGGCGGCCATACGTCCGCTGTAGCGGATCTCGTAGAACTCCAGGTCGGTCATCACCTCTGAGCGGCGCCACAGCCGGGCATAGACGAAGACGGTCAGCATGCCGGTCAGCAGGAAGGCCCACCAGGCCCAGTTGCCCGCCACACCATGCTGACGCACCAGGTCGGTGACCAGGTTGGGGGTATCACATGAGAATGTGGTGGCGACCATCGAGATGCCCAGCAGCCACCAAGGCATCGTCCGGCCCGAGAGGAAGAATTCGGCCATGCTCCTTCCCGACCTGCGGGCGCTGACCAGACCGATCACCAACGACAAAACAAAAAACCCTCCGATGATCAGCCAGTCCAGATGGTTCAGGATCATATCCCCGCCCTTTAGACCCGTAAAGATAATTTATACATTTTGGTTCCTGAATTTTTGAGGAATTCAATATCGCCCAACATATTATGTTCTTTTTGAACCACATAGGCACAATAGGGCACATAGAAAGGCACATAGAAAAAGAATTACTTTTCTGGCACGAACCAAACCACCATGAGAAATGACACAGAAACTATGTGATGATCTGACTTTTAGAATTCTAGGTTGTGCGATCGAGGTTCATAAGCATCTCGGGCCCGGGCTTCTTGAAAGTATTTACGAGAAGTGCTTTGTTCATGAACTCTATTTGAGGGGATTGCATTACAGGACACAGCAAAAAGTGCCTCTGAGCTATAAGGGTATTGACCTTGAAGCTGAATTGAGATATGACGTTCTGGTTGAGGATTGTATTGTTGTGGAATTAAAATCCATTGAGGGAATATTACCCATACACGAGGCCGTACTGCTTACATATATGCATATTCTTGCCAAACCTAAAGGGATCATTATAAACTTCAATTGCACCAATATCTTCAAAGAAGGTCAGAAAACCCTCGTAAATCATCTATATGCTGCACTGCCCAGGCGATAATACCTATGTGAAACCTATGTGTCCTATGTTCCTATGTGGTAAAAAATTGAAGAATCCCCAGAGCATGCGTTATTCGGCATATTAATAATCTTGATCGTATTAAAGATCGTCAGGTATAATAAACACTATTCCGGTTCGGTGGATTCGAGGATACGGGCGAAGCCGGGGGTGGCATGGGTTTTGACCTGGCCGTTCGTGTCGCTGTAGATGAAGAAAGCCTCCATTTCCTTTTCCTGCTCCAGGAACTGAACTGCCTTTTCAAGGCCCATGACCATGAAGGCTGTGGCCCAGGCGTCGGCTGTCACGCAGCGGTCGGCCATTATCGTGACGCTGAGGAGGGAATGACGTACCGGATAGCCGGAGGAAGGGTCTATGGTGTGCGAATACCGGATGCCGTCCTTCTCAAAATATTTCCTGTAGTTCCCTGAGGTGGCGATGGCCTGGTCCGTGATCCGGACGATCGTCTGCAGTACCCGGGAGTCGTCCATGGTTCCGGCCGGCTTTTCGATGCCCACCTTCCAGTGTTCTCCACCGGGTTTGGTGCCTTTGGCCAACACCTCGCCCCCGATATCCACCAGGTAGTTTTCGATGCCTTCGGAATCGAGGTATTCCCCCAGCAGGTCCACCGCATATCCCTGGGCGATGGCGTTGAAGTCGAGACGTATGCCCGGCCTGGCCTTCAGCACGTGTCCGTTACGGAGCTGTACCTCGTCGAAGCCGAGCAACCCGCGCAGGCTGTCCACCCGCTCCGGGGTCATCTCCAGCTTGCCCTTGAACCCGAAGCCCCAGGCATTCACCAGCGGCCCTACCGTGGGATCGAAGGCCCCTCCGGAACGGAAATGCACCTCCTTGGACAGTTCGAAGACCCGGCTGAAGATCGCATCAGCCATAATGGCAGTATCGCCTTCATTGATCCGGCAGAGCGCCGAGGAGGGGTTCCATAACGAGACTGATCGGTCCACCGCCAGCAGGACGGAGTCGAAGCCTGCCTCCAAATCACTGCCCGGCCGGTCAAACCAGGTGATGGCATAATAGGTGCCCTGGGTCTCACCCTGCACCTTGTACATCTCCGGATTCTGCTGCTGTGTGCAGGAGAAAAGCAATAACAGAAAGGACAATACCTGAGGAGACCGGATTTCCTTCATAGCATTTGATCATTTATAAATCACAAATCTGGACATTTTCGTTTTTAACCATAAAGGCACAAAGGCACAGAGAGCTACGAAGTTATGTGTATTGTCATTCCAAGCGCCACAATGGTTTGAGGTTCTCTTCGTTTTCGGATCATCAAATGTCCGAATAGTTTTGTTCAGAAACGGTATCCGAGGTTGATCGAGAAGTGGGCTGTGCTGCGCAGACCGTCGTCGACATCCAGGGTGGAATCGAAGTACCGGATGCCCAGGCTGAGATAGGAGGATACAGTGAAACTGGGGATGGGAGTATAGACTAACCCGTTGTCGATAAAGAGCTTCCCATAAAAGTAATCCTCCTTCTTCTGTTCGAAATGTCCGTTATTTGGATCAATCTCAACCCAAATCCAACTGTTGGACTGAGACCTTGACAATCCGAACCGGATGTGCGGCCCCATGAAGTACTTGAATTTGCCCTGCCCGGTGGGATAGAAGTTGATCCCGGCACCGGAGTAAAACAAGTTTTTCAGGTCGAAATCTGAATTTTCTTCATAATTATATCCAGCAGAAATGGGGATTCGTATCCCCGTTTTGCCGTTTTTGGATATCCGCTCGTATGAGAGCGTGAAGTCGTTGAACACCACATCGAAAAGGTGGTAGGAAAAGATGTTCCTCGGGAGGTAGTTGATGCATTCCATGTCGTAGACAGTCTGTATCAGATCCTCCATACCGTTCTGGTATACGATCTTATACACCCGGGATCTTTTTTCGAGGTAATCGGGCCCGTCGGGATTCGACGATAGCTTGAAGGCGATGTATTTGTCGCCCACTTCGAGAACCTTGCAATTTATGGTGCTGCCGTCATTCAGGTGCAGCACGTCCTGGGCGGTGACCCGCATGGCACCCACCATCAGGAAAAGGGAGCCCAGGGATAAGATAAGGGGAAGCCGGATTCTCATGTGTAACTGATTATGCAATGCCAGGTAAAAATAGTCATTTCCGGCATTTTAGAGCTAACTGGTGATTATTTTCGGGAGTATGGCTATGAACCACATAGACGAAAACACGGGGAACACGTAGACCTCGGAGGAATAGTGAACATATGATCACCCTGTTTTTTTGTGATGGATGATTACTTTTACGGGTGAAAATGAAACTGAGGCTGTACCGGAACTTCATAATTGATTCAATTGTCGCGCTGAGACTCAGAGTGCACAGATTACATTTGTTGATTTTCACCAGTTTATTGTTTTCAGAACGGGTTCAATTTTCAAAGTTTATTTCACTTTGTTTATGAATGTTGAGTTTCACTTACTAATCAGGCCATTTGATCATGGAAGGGATTTACCTGTACCTGGCGTTGTTCCTGGGCGTGGTAATTGAAGGCGAGACGGCGCTTACCGCGGGGGCGCTCATCGCGCGGAAGGGGATGATGAACATCTGGATAATGGGTATCGTAGCCCTTACAGGCACGCTCCTGGCCGACTGGACCTGTTTTTTTACCGGGCGTGTAATCGGCGACAGGCTGTTGGACCGCTTTCCCTACCTGCACCGGAAATCGATCCGTCCCCGGGCCTGGATCCGGAAGAATCCTCTGGCCTTGTTGATCCTTTACCGCTTCCTGTATGGGTTCCGGATCACCACACTCATCATCACGGGCATGAGCCGCGTATCCGTGAAGAAATTCATGCTGATCTCCACGGGTACCACGGTGGTCTGGACTGTGATGTTTGCTTCTGCCGGCTATTTCCTCGGCGGGATGATCCAGCGGTACCTGGCACGGCTGGAAGGGATCGCATTATACCTGGTCATCGGTGCCATCCTGGCATTGTTGCTGGTGCTTGCGATCAGGAACCTGGTGAAGCGGTGGATGTGATCCGGAGATGGTTACCAATACTATTGAATTAAAGACAGTTTAAATATTTCTTTGAGTGCTGATTATGCGGAGATTAGATTTTGTGGATTTTTGTGCTTCAGTGTTTTTGTGGCGACATTTTTTGCCACTAAATCACCAAAACATGCCTGCTTGGCCCACAGAGCTTGCCTCAGGGCAGGCAGGCAAAAAATCCCACCAAAGAATCAGTGATGTAGAAAACAGGATATAATCATTTTATTAACTGAAATTTAAACAGTCTTTGAGTCGATGTTTCTATGATTTGGCATTTTTTGTACCCTCCTCAAACACGTCCCTGCCCGGGGTCAGGCGGGCGGCCCGCCTGACAAACCGGCGGACAGGCAGGCAGGGGAGACACAGAGAGTCACAGAGATGTTTAGTCAGTTTTCCCGTGAGGAAAGATCACGTTGACCGGCAATGAAACGCCTGTTGTAATGACCATACCACTGATATCGATCTCTTCCATCACCGGTGGGATGAGGAGGTTGTAGCGCATATCGAACAGGAGTGATATCCCGGTTTTCAGTTCGTATTTCACTCCCATGGCAGCATGATATCCGTAAGTGAAGGCATAATGGGTCTTATCGAATGTGACGTTTCGGTCGGCTTTGATGGCCAGGGAGAGCCCGGCACCCAGGTACGGCCTGAGCCGGCTGCCGGGATTGGGAGCGTCGTACAGCAGGGTGGTGAACACCGGCAGGAGCCAGAGATGGTGCCGGTGCCCGTCGTATTTGATGGAATTGTATGATATACCCAAAGATGAGATCCACCGGAGCCGGGAGAAGGTCATGAGGTCGTATCCCGCCATGATGCCCGGAGCCAGGATGTAGAACTCCGCGGCCGTTTTACCGGTGAAATCATATATGGCCCCTCCCGCCGTGAGCTCCTGGGCAGTGGATCGACTGCTGCAGACAATGCACAGCAGCCAGATGCTACAGGTCAAAATCGTCGACCACTTCATGGAAGATACCTATGGTTTGGACGTGGATTCGGTTCTCTTTCTCGAAGACGGACACCCGGGTGAAATGGTGGTAGTCGCCGCCGTAGCCGTGGTAGAGCACACCGCCGCCACCGCCGGTGGTAATATAATCCAGATCGTCCCGAAAGTAGCGGAGGAACATATGCTCATGCCCGCAGAAGACGGCTTTGATCTTGGGATGGCCGATGAACAGCTTGTGGAGCTCTTCCCTGTTCTCGAGGGGTGAGCCGGCGTGTTGTCCCTGGGGAAAGAGGGGGTGGTGCATGAAGATGAAGATGTGCCGCATGTCTTCGCGTCGGCGGGCTGTCTCCAGCTCCTCCCTGAGCCACACCCATTGTTCTCCCGTGATGCTGCGCTCCCCGTCACTGCGATAGGTGTCGAGGATGAGGAACAGGCTTCTCTCCGCCTGCACTGCCCGGTAGAAATGATCCTCGTTCCATCCCAGCTGCTGGCAGAGGATCTCTTCCGATGCCGGGTCATTCCCTTCGTGGTTGCCCCGGGCGATGTAGAGAGGCATCCTTGAGGTGACGGGAGAGGAGACCTCCCAGAAGTGCTTCCACTCCACCTCGTTGCCGGGCCGGAGCATGATGTCGCCGCAGCAGACGGCCAGTGCCGGAGCAGGCTCCAGGTCCCCCATGATCTCCGACAGCCGGCCGTACACGCCGTATCCCTGCTGCACATCGCTGAACACTACGAACGACCAGTCCCCTTCCGGAGGGATCACCGGCTCCTTGCCGCATCCGGCCATAACCATCCACAAACAGCAGGGTAATATCAGGACGGTAAGCGAGAAATATCCTGATAACCTGTCGGTCCACCGGGAAAAGATTTCTTTGTGCCGCCTCATAGTTATACAAATATAAGGAATAGGGATTTACTCCCCGCCTGCCCGGACCGTTTGTTTGCTTACAGGCCGGAGGCGGGCATCCTGACCAGCCTGACCTTCATATCCGTGCCTGTTCCGCTGTGCCAGGAGATCCAGAGGTGATCATCTGCGCTGATCGTGATCTTCGGGTGCCGGGCATTCTCCCCATGTCGGGAGATGAGCTCCGGATCGCTCCATTGGCCGTCTTTTTCAACGGTCAGGTATATGCCCCAGGGAGTTCGTTCCGTGATGCTTCTGCCGCTCCAGACGACATACTTATTGCCTTCAGGATCACAAACACCTGCGGGAGTCTGGTTCAACTGGGTCACGCCGGGCAGGGTGATCACCCTGCCGGGGGCCCACCGGTGGTATTCATGGTCAAACTCCGATATCTTGATCTCCTGCTGGGCTCCGCTGTAGTAGACCTCCCAGGCGCTGGATTCCCAGACCACGTACATTTTGGTGCCGTCCGTGAAGATGTCCGGGTAGAGCCCGTTTTCGCGGTCGTCCATCTTCTCCGCGGTGCGGGTGACCGGCAGGGCGGTGTCTGAGAGCGGGCCCCCGAAGACGCCGAAGCCGGCCGGGTAGTGCTGGTTCCAGGCGCTCCAGACTGCCCCGTCAGACGCATATG
Organism: Bacteroidales bacterium; assembly: GCA_016939365.1. Taxonomy (GTDB): domain Bacteria; phylum Bacteroidota; class Bacteroidia; order Bacteroidales; family JAFGHD01; genus JAFGHD01. Next base: position 10,645 of record JAFGHD010000189.1, read on the forward strand.
CCAGCGACGGGCACCAGGCGTTGGTGTACTCGTCGATATACACCGGTGGGGCAACGAATATCTCATGGGCCTTTCCCGCAATGCCATTCCCGAGCGTGGCATAGTAAAGATAGCGGTAGTTGGCCTTCCATTCGCACCAGGCAACGGTCACATGACTCCGGCCGTCTCCGGCGGCTTCCGGCGTGACCACATCCACGGGCATCTTCCCGGTAAGCGTGACCTCATCTGTGAACCGGCTGCCGTCGAACGACCGGTAACAGAGGCGGTAGTAACCCTCCATCCTGCTGAGGTAGATGATCCGGTCGTCATTGCCGTCTGCGACGACCTTCGGATGGTAGCTGTCGCGGTCATCGTGTTCGGCGAAGTACACCATGGGCTTACGCCCGCTTACCACCCGTGCGGTCAGGATGTTGCCGTCCTCTTCCCAGACCACGCGGCAGAGGCCGCCATCACCGGCCGCAATGTCCGGGAAGCGGCATTTGCCGTTGCCCAGGGTCCAGGTTTCCCGGTGGCCCTCCCGTGAATGCGCTACAGTGACATCCGGAGTTTCCAGCATTCTGATCTGTTTGGGCCCGGGCGGCAGGCAGCGGCGCTCGCAGTAAGTCTCTGGGTCCACCTCGCTGAAAGAACGGCCGGCGGAAAAGATTATTTGCCCGCCGGGGGATTTCGCATAATGACCATAGAGCAGCCAGCGGGCGCTTTCCGGGCTGTTGCCCGTGTACACCAGGTAATCCAGGTAGTTGTTCTGTCTCCGGTTGCGGGCATAGTCGCTGGAGATGGAAAGCACAATGTATTTCTCAGGATGGAAAGGACTGGGGAACCAGCCGTAAAAGGCCGTGCTGTCCGTCCGGAAGTGGTATTCGCCTATGCGGAAGGTGCCGGAATCAAAGGTCAGGGGTATCTCCATGCCTGCGAAGAAGCTTTTCAGCCACCCCACATCCGGACCGGAGCGGAGGAAAAGGTGCTTTTGCACGTCCTCTTCCGTCATCCGGTCAGCATGTATGCAGGTATAGGCGCTCCATTTCCTGCCGTGGACGGTCTCCTCATCCGGTATCTCCCTGCCGGGCGGGAAGATCATGACGGCGTCAAAGGATTCATTCTCGTAGATCATCCTCGTGGCCATCTGCAGCGGTCCGGCAGGGTGCAGCCTGACCTGATTGTCCCAAAGCAATCCCTTCAGCGTGTCGTATTTCGCGTAGTTATAGAATTCCTTGATCAACTGGTTGCCGTTCCGGAAGGCCAGCAGGGTGGGGAAGCCGTCCTCATGGTATTGGTGCAGCGCCGGGGGGTGGGTGAGGATCGGCGATGTCCATCCGAAGTGCTTCTGAAAGGTATAGATGTCCATCTGTGAGTTGAACAGGCACATGTGGAAGCTGTGACCGCCTGCCTGTTCATTGTTCCGGATGTAGTTCTCCTCGGTGAACAGCCCGTCCTGCAGGCAATAGCCGCAGTTGGAGGTGGAAAAAGGGATGATGACTGTTGGAACCTCTGATCCAATGGCCCGGTCGAGCCGGAGGGGATTGCCCCATAGGTCCTCTGCCTGCCGGCCGGGGGGGTCACCGGTGCCCGGCTGACATCCGGAAATGAAGATCGTGAGAAGCACGGAAAGTACTGAATTACTGATCAGGTAATGGATGGATTTCATGGAATTGGTTTTTTGAATAGGCAGGAGCATCGTCTTTGATCTTGCTTTATTGTCTTTCGCGGGATTCATGGGAACCAACAGGAACAATTATTTTATCTTAGTGTCCCTTTGTGCCTCCGTGCCTTTGTGGTAAATAAACGTTCATGCTGCATTTGACCTTAAATTGAACTCTTATTTCATGTAAAAATAATGGATAAAAGTATCTTCACCGGTAAGGCAGGAAAGCCGGACGATACCGCTCTGGAGGCTGTTCTTGGTATCACGTGGGGCCTTTGGAAGGAGCTCAGGGATTTTGTATTCCGTGAATACCCGGGAGCTGTTGGGGAATGGAACTGGCCCGGAGAAAGGTACGGTTGGAATTACCGGATATCAAAAAGCTGATCCATATCAAACAGGAGAAATAATTGATAGGGATATGAACGGAATAGCATCATCCTGTGTATGTCATAATGTATGATGCATGACATTTAAAGTAAAAGTGAATATTGATTTCGTTTAATGTTGTTTAATTCAAACGGATACTATCCGGACAAATAGGAGCGTTGGTATAATTACTTACGGAAATCCCTGCACACATGACAAAATTTACATTCCGCCTGGTGGTTCTTGTGTTGGCCCTGCCGGGTGTTTTGTTTTCCCAGCAGGTCGCCGATACAACCTTCAATCCTTCGATCAGCCATCCCGCTTATGATCCCGGAAAAGGTCCTGTAATCTTTATTGACGGAGGACACTACAACTTCCATACGCGTAATGGTCGCTTTTTACCTTTCACGCGGCTCCTGGAAAGGGACGGTTATGTGGTGAAGGAATACCTGGGCACATTTGAAAAGGGAAGGCTCCGGAAAGGCAGTATCCTGGTGATCTCCAATGCATTGAACGTAGTAAACACGGAAGGCTGGTACCTTCCCACACCTTCGGCGTTCACTCCGGATGAGATCGAAACAGTGGTAAGATGGGTATCTGAAGGCGGGAGCCTGTTCCTGATCGCAGACCACATGCCTATGGCCGGAGCGGCGGAAGCGCTGGCCGCTGCGTTCGGATTTGAATTTACCAATGGCTTTGCTATGGACACATCCAGCCGGGGTCCATCCGTATTTAAGACAGACGACCACACACTGATGGAGAGTATTGTCACCCGGGGAAGGGATTCGACAGAAACCGTCCGGCAGGTGGTTACCTTCACCGGCCAGGCCTTTCAGATACCGGATGATGCCATCCCGGTGCTGGTCTTCGATGACCGCTTCGTGAATTACCTGCCCGACACGGCCTGGCAATTCCATGAAAACACCCCCCGTTACCCCGTCAGCAGCTGGTCGCAGGGCGCCTTCAAGAAGTACGGAAAGGGAAGGGTGGTGGTCTTCGGTGAAGCGGCCATGTTCACCGCACAGCTGGCCGGCCCGCAGATGTTCCGGGTGGGAATGAATTCGGAATACGCACCGGGAAATTATAAGCTGCTACTCAACCTGGCACACTGGCTGGATGGAAAGCTGGATTAGTTAAGCTCTGCCTTTGAAGAACCTTGTCATAAATGATACTCTTACCATGAAAAGGATCCTTGTTGCCGGGATGGCGGTGATCCTTCCGGCGTTATCCGCCCCATGCCAGGATGTTGTTGAAATTCCCGTTCAATGTATCCGAAACGCCACATTGGTCACGGTGAAGATCGGCGATGTGTCTATCCCGGACATTATGCTCGACACCGGACTGCCTTATGACGGTATCCTCATCTATAATCCCGGTTACAGCGATTCGTTGGACCTGTCCCGTGCCATGCAGGTAAGGCTGGGCGGCGCCGGCGATGGTGAAGCCTCACATGCCCTGATGATCGACTCGACGGAGTTCAGCCTGGGCCATGTGAACCTGGTGAACCAGAGGATCATCCTGCTTCAGGGCGATGCCTACAAGGGATTCCCGACCAACGGGGTTCTGGGCTATTCCATCTTCGGACATTATGCCGTGGAGCTGGACTATGACCGGCAGATCATGACCCTGCGCCACTATGGGAAAATGGATCCCGACAGCAGCTGGACAGAAGTACCCCTGTTTTTCAGGGACAATAACATTCCCTGGATGGAGGCCTTCGTTGCCGTTGAAGACGAACCCCCCGTCCCGCTTTCCATGTACATAGACTTTGCCGACCGGGATGCCATCGTGCTGCTTGAAAAACCCGGAATGAAGTTCAAACTGCCGGAAGAGACGGAAGAAGTGTTCCTCGGCCGCGGCCTCAGCGGCGATATTTACGGGAAGAAGGGCCCTATCTCCAGGCTGATCATCGGGGACCATGAGCTGAAGCAGGTGAATGCCTCCTTTGCCCCTGCAGAGGTTCGTTCCAGACAACGCGGCGCCGATGCAGTCATGGGAAGCGGTATCCTCACACGGTTCAACCTGATATTCGATTACTCCAACCGGAAACTGTACATCAAGCCGAATTCACGGTTCGACGATCCGTTCTGAAAACGCTTTAGAGGCTGAGGAAAGCCCCATCCCCGGCCCTTCCCTCCCGAGACTTCGGGACGGGGAAGAGAGTTCATCTTGATCTGATATTCAATCCCTTTGGGATCGGATATCCTATTGGCGGTTGTGTTTCTAACCACATGTGATCCTTCCGGGATCAGGTGGTTGTCATGTCTGGCACAGGCTGCCTGCAGATGCGGATTTGTAATCCGTGCCATGAAAGATTCCATCGGATTCCTTAACTTTGACATTCAGAGATGGTGAGAACATTCATCGTTATTACTTTTTTGTTTTTACTGACCGGTTTGACCAGCGGACAGGAGGAGTCTGTTTCGCCTTCAAGATGTGAAAAGCCGGTCTTTTTTACCAAAACCGCGGCATTGCGCGACATGCCGGTCATTCCTCCCGAAGCGTTGTTATCTGCCGGCGGGCATGACGAGGTGGAAAACACGGATCGCCCCGGACAAACTCCTGCGGTATGTTTCACTGATCCCTTATGGCAATCGTTTGATGGCTTCCGTTCACCGGGAACTTTCGTTTCCAATTTCGAGGGGGTGGGCAACCTGCAGTACAAGATCCCGCCCGACACTGAAGGGGATGTTGGCCCTCAGCACTATCTCCAGATGATCAATATGTCCTTTGCCGTCTTCGACAAGGAGGGCAACATCCTTTACGGGCCGGCGGCCAACGTGACGATATGGCAGGGTATGCCGGCGCCCTGGTCCAGTGTCAGCAACGGGGATCCCATCGTGCTGTACGATGAGGCGGCCGACCGCTGGCTGGTCAGCGAGCTCTCCTTTCCCACTCATCCACTGGGCCCTTACTACATCAAGATCGCCGTATCGGCCACCGGCGACCCAACCGGATCATGGTACCTGTATGGCTATGAATATGACTATTTCTGTGATTACCCGAAGTTCGGCGTGTGGCACGACGGCTATTACCTGACCACCAACAACAACTACTGGGAGAACAACGCCTGGCATTTCCATGCCGTGGGCGTCTCCGTCTTCCAGCGCGACAGCATGCTGACGGGCTCTCCGGACGCCCAGCGTATCTTCTTCGACTTCTACCCCAATCAGGTGCCCTGGAGCGTTCTCCCGGCCGACTCCGACGGTGATCCGCCTCCTGCCGGTCTGCCGGCATACCTGGCCTACCTCGATGAAGGAAATCCGGACCGGATCACCATGTACCAGGTCATCACCGACTGGGTGATCCCCAGCCACTCCTCCCTGCAATGGATGGTCACCCTGCTGCCGGAGCCCTTTTCCGGGAGCCTGCCGGCAGGCATCGAGCAGCCGGAAAATGCACCGTACCTCGCCCCTCTGTCCAACCGGATCATGTACCGGCTCCAATTCAGGCAGTTTGATGGCTACCATGCCATGGTGACCAATCACACCGTCAACCGAGGAGATGCTGTCGCTGCTGTACGGTGGTATGAGTTCCGGGATGCGGGCAGCGGATGGGTGATCCACCAGCAGGGAACCTACTCCCCTGATGACCGGTACCGCTGGATGGGTTCCATCGCCATGGACGGTTACGGGAATATCGCATTGGGGTATTCGGTGTCCAGCAAGGAAGTATATCCCTCCATCCGCTACACGGGCAGGAAGGCAGGCGATCCCCCGGGCGTGATGACCCTGGCGGAGGAGGTGATCATGGAGGGATACGGGGTGCAGCTGAATCCAAATCACCGGTGGGGCGACTACAGCAGCATGTCCGTTGATCCCACAGACCAGTGCACTTTCTGGTATACCCAGCAATACTATGAGATGACCGGCGACCGGAGCTGGCAAACGCGCATCGCCGCCTTCCACATACAGGATTACCCAGGATTGCAGGTTGCTGCAGAACCGGATTCACTTTGTCTGGGAGAGGAGGTACAGCTTTATGCCATCCCTGCCGGCGGTTCAGGGAACTATTCCTACTCGTGGTACTCAGATCCTCCGGGATTCTATTCCAGCCAGCAGGATCCGGTGGATGTCCCTGGCACGACCACCGTCTATTTCTGCGAGGTGGACGATGGTGTGAACCAGCTTTCGGATCAAGTAACTGTTTTTGTCCAGCCTCCGCCCGA
>JAFGHD010000190.1 GCA_016939365.1 Bacteroidales bacterium
ATGAACGGGGAACTGATCGGGCGAGGTGGTACCATCGCCGAAATCCCAGAACCAGGTGGCAAGATTCCCCTGTGACTCGTCATTGAACCAGACCGTGAAGGGATCGGCAGGATCGATGATGTAGCTGAAATGGGCAATACAGGGAGGACAAGGATCATCCACAACGATCTCTTCACACCAGGTATCCACTTGTCCGTTGCATGAAGAGATCACGGTCAGGCAGACATGGAATATGCCCGGACCCGGGAACTGGTGTTCGGGATTCTCGAGGGTCGAGGTGGTACCATCGCCGAAATCCCAGAACCATTCTGAAACGGGCCCCGTGGAGGTACTGGTGAATGAGTATACGAAGGCATTGACCGGATTGACAGCATACTCAAACATTGCCACGACCGGCGGGCAGGGATTTTCGAAGGGAGGGAAGGTAATGTCGTCGATAAAGGCTGCATCCGCCCCCCAGGCAATCACATTGTCCTTCAAATAGTCCCATCTGAAGGTATGCACTCCCGGCGGCACCGGGAACGCCTCGAAGCCCCATTCCATTTCACCCGACCAGGTTGCGACCTGCTGGTTATCGATAGAAAAGATCAACTGATCATAGTTATTCTCACTGGAAACCTTCCGGAAGAAGCTGATCTCGCCGGGTTGCAGAATGTTCAGGGAGATCATCAGCGAGGAGGAACTATTGTCGGGGATCATGCCCGAGCGGGCGCAGAACTGCCCGGCGAAGGGCATGGTGCTGTCGATGATCCAGGGCTCATTTCCGGCAAATTCCCATGGGAACTTGCTGAAGTCACCCGTTTCGAAGTCCTCGTCCACGGGTGGCGGAGGTGGGGGCGTTCCTCCTCCGGGGAGTGTGATATAATCCACCCAGGCACGGTCCTGGCCCATGCTGACAGAAAAGTCTTTCTCATATCTCCAGGTAAAGACATGCACACCCGGCTCCACCGGAAATTCCTCCGGCATCCATGGGATTTCACCCGACCACTGTGCGATCTCGATCTCATCGATCAGGAAGATCAGCTTATCGTAATTGGGCTCGGAAGAGATCCTTCGGAAGAAGGAGATCACATCGGGTTGCTCAACTGTCATCTGAATGAACAGATCGGCGAATTCAATCCCTCCGGCGGGATTGCCTCCGATGGAATCGGATGCTGCACAGTAGACGCCTTCAAAGGGGTCAGCCGTTTCGATATGCCATCCGCCCGAGCCGCCGAACTGCCAGGGGAACTTGCTGAAGTCGCCCGTTTCGAAGTCTTCGATGTTGTCTCCGCCGCCTCCGCCGCTTCCGAAGAACTCAAGAATGTGGTGCACGAGCTCCTCCACGGGTGTCGATCCGAACGCCATACCGCCGATCTCCGCTGATGCGCCTACGGTCTTATACATCCCGGCATCCAGTGCAACGGCACATCCGAAGGGGCTGAACCCCGTGTTCTCAAGTACAAGGAAAGAGGGTCCCATCGGTTGGATATGGTCCACCCAAATATCGTCCCCGTCGTAAAGGAATGACATGCTTTCGGTGAATGTTCCGGGCTGCCCCATGATGAGTTCCAGTTCAGGGTCATAGGTGCCGTCGGAGACCGGCATGATATGGAAGAGCGGATGGAGTGGGGTCTGGGGGTCAAAGAACCAGGTATCGGCACCCTCCATGTAAAGGTTTCCTCCTGACGTGACGAAATTCACAAGCATATCGGCTTCTGCGTTCGAAAGGATATGATTTTCGGGCCACGTGCCCAGGCACAGGAATACGGAAGAGTAGGAGGCCAGGTCATTGGGGATAGTGACTTTATATTCCGCTGACAGTCCGAGATTGCCGATGGCATTCATGATCACCGGGCCTGAGTTGTGGTTGTTGTCCAGGTCGGCGATCAGGATGTCGCTGTAGGTACAATGCTCTACCGTGATGTAGCCGGGTTTGGTCAGAGTGGCAACGTTGTAACCGTCGCTGACGGTCAGTGTGACATCATATACCCCGAAAGTCGGATAGTGAACCATGGGGTACTGTTCGGCAGAGATTTCCGGGATACCTCCCGGGAACTCCCACTGCCATGATGTGATATTCCCGACGGACTGGTCAAAGAAGTGCACCGGTTCACCTTCGCACACCATAGTGGGTTCGGCCATGAAATCCGCAACGAGATTCGGGCTTGAGCCCGGGAAGATGATGAAGTCGAGACGCGCGCAGTCCTCGCCCAGGTTCACCGAGAAATCCTTTTCATATGACCAGGTGAAGAGGTGGTTTCCGGGTTCCACCGGAAAGGCGGCCTGTATCCATCCTGTTTCGCCCGACCATTCTGAAATGAGGACATTATCAATGGAAAACCTCAGGAAGTCATACATCGGTTCGGATGACACCTTCAGCCAGAAGGATATCTCTCCGGGCTGATCGACCTGGAGCATCAGGCTGAGTAGTGAGAATCCGTTCCCGGTTGTCTGGCCTGACCGGGCTGCATACATACCTTCATAGGGAGCGGAAGTGTCGATGGTCCAGGGAGACAATCCTCCGAGAAGCCAGGGGAACTTGCTGAAGTCGCCTGTCTCGAAATCCTCGATGAGTCCCGGAGTGAACCCCGGTCCGAAAAATGACAGGATCGAGGCCACAAGTTGATCCTTTGTGGTGCCATAGAGCTCGGCCAGCCCGCCGATCTCAAAAGCCAGACCCACCGTCCTGTATGCTCCGGCATCAAAGGAGACACCGCATCCGAAGGGAGGATCCGAATGGAAGAAAATATCGAGGGCAGGTGTGATGGCTTCGATCTCATCGAAATCGGGTCCCCACATATAATTGCCGTTCTGGTATGCAAAAAGCATCCCGTCGGTGAGGGTGCCGGGCTGCCCGGCCACATCCCTGATATCATACCAGAAAGCCTCTTCGATCCCCTGAATGTTGAACAAGGGGTGAACAGGGGTCGGATAATCCCAGTACCATGTATCACCCCCTTCCATCATCACATTGCCACCCGAGAGCAGATAAGCCTTCAGCATCTCCCCTTCCGGATCGGACAGGATATAGTTCTCGGGAAACATGCCCAGGCACACAAAGACGGATGCGTAATCATGGAGGTTGGGGGGCAGATATGTGGTATATTCCACGGGTATCTCCATGTTGTCAATGATCGCATATATCTCCGGCCCGGACTGGTGTACCGGTGACAGGTCGGCGACCAGCACACCGTTTCCGGAAATCACATCGCCGGACAGACCTTCCCCGGAATATTTCTCCGAGAGAAACATATACCGCTGCTCCCTGAGCAACTGATTATCGGACTTCGTCCGGCTTCCCGTGTATGCATCCTTTTGATGGATCCTGACCGGGAAGCCGTTGGCATTCGTACGGATGGTCTGTGCCTGCATATTGCCTGCAAAGATGAATACAGACAGCACCATGATCATCCGGCTGATGATCGGAATTCTTTTCATGACCTATGATTTTAAGTTCATTAACTGATTGGATTCGGATTGGATCATTGAAGGGCGATATTGATCAATATTCACCATAAAGGGATTACTTGCCGGTGAATGGTTGCATGAGTAATTTAATTTTGCTAAATGATTTGCATAAAATCGTTGCATGTATCTCAGAAGCCGAGGCGTATGCCTGCCCTCAGTCCGGTATAGTAAGAGCGCCTCTTTCCTGCTGTTTCCAGCCGGTAGATGGGCTTGTAGTAATACCTGAATACAGGTTCGACAGATACACTGATACGGCCTCCGGGATGCCAGACCAGTCCCGTTGCGGCCATCAGGTGCAGGTTTGTCTCCACTGCGCTCAGGGAACGGTTTTCGATACCGACGATCCGTGCCTGGTCGACATGCCATTCAGGAAAAACGGTCTTCTCATGGAGCCGGAATGAAAGCACCGGTCCTGCAGCCAGAGTCCAGGTGATCCTTCCGAAGCTCTTTTCCATCCCTACAAGGAAGGGTATATTCAGGTAGAGGTGCCGTTGCCCGATCCGGTCATCCTGCCTTCCCGGGACAGAATCATAGACATAAACCAGGGAGGTCATGTATTCACGACGGAGCGTTCCCTGCAGGGTATCATAGAAATAGAGTACCGAATCCACCTTCTCATATGAGCCGACGAGGTCATTCTTAAGGAAACTGATCCGGTAGTCCCACTCTCCGGAGGTAGCCATGAGACCCGCCCCGGTTCGCAGGAAAAATCCCTTCATACGGATTTCCAGATCCAGTCCCGCACTCCTACCCGGTATTGGCGGATGATCGGGATCCTGGTTGAAAATACGACCCGTTTCAGTGTAAAATCCAAGTTCCAGGCCCGGCCGGAAGCCCATGTCCGGGAAATATTCCGGTGCGGAACGGATCGACGCGATGGATATGGGGCTGTAAAAGTCCCTGGGTGGCGATGTCAGAACCTGTTCTGTCAGGGGGACAAGTCCCAAAGTGCCGAAGGGAGGTCTGGATGCAGAAGCAACTGCAGGAGCCGGTTCCGTTTTGGTCGCAGCCTGTTCACTTTGGGATGTTCCGGCAGCGGAAGTGATGCTCCCGGGAGCCTTTTCATCCGGTACCGGAGTGCCCTCATCCCGGGTTTCCCTGACTTGTGCCGGGAAATTCCGGGTATCTCCGGAAACTGGTTTTGACTCCGCTGCCGGACCGGCATCCGGTTCATCCGGGACAGGGGTTTCACGCTGTGGAGGGTCTGTAATCAGGAAGTAGCCGGGTGCTGATTGTCGCTCGTCCGAGAGTAGCCAGAGCAGGGTGGCCAGCAGTACCACACCGGCGCCTGAAATGATCTGGAACCATAATTTCCTGTGAACTGGCACCGGCATGGTACGATCGAGGGATCCGGCGATACCGTTCCAGAGGGAAGCGGGTGGCCGGTGCACAGGAAGCTTATCCTGCAGGCCCGGTGAGGCATCCATACCTTCGAGCCGCTGCTCGATCCGCTGCCAGAGCTCCCCGTCCACCGAATGCCCCGGAAGCCTGTCGCGAAAACCTCCCGTATGCGTGCCTCCTGTCATGGATGATACCCGTTTATAGAAGTGATCATGCGCTTCAGTTGCTTTTTGGCGTGATGCAACTGCGACTTGGATGTTCCGGCGGAAATGCCCATCATCCCGGCCACCTCCTGGTGGGAATAGCCCTCCACCTCAATCAGGAGGAAGACGGTCCGGTAACCGTCGGGCAGCGACAGGATGGCTTTTTCAAGGTATTCACCGCTGATCCCGGGCGGAATATCCAGTGCGATGTCGTGGACATTCTCTTCGATCGGCACATAGGACACGCTGTTCCGGATTTTTTTCAGGGCGCTCCTGACGACGATGGTTTTGATCCAGGCGCCGATGGTGGATTCCCCGCGGAAGGAAGCGATGTCGCGGAACACCTGGATAAACGCATCCTGCAGGGCATCCATCGCTTCTTCCCTGCTGCCGAGGATACGGTAAGCCGTGGAATACATGGCATCGCAATAGCGTTCGTAAAGCGCTTTCTGCGATGCCCTCCTGTTTCGGATGCACCCTCTGACCAGCTCCGCCTCAACCGGGCGGATGACCGGTTCCGTTCCTGATATTGCCGGCATCTGACGCACGCGACTGCCGATATAGCTCTTCAATTTCACTATTAGAGTGCCTCATCATGAGCAAATGGTTGCATGAAGTTAGAATTAAACCCGAAAAAATCAATAGGCTTTTTCGGGTTTAAAATTCAATTTCTACAAAGAAAGCGAAACAAACTCTCAGTTCAGGCTGATTTTCCCTGAGCAGGTATGTGTACCGTCAGAAACACTGATGATATAAATCCCGGGAAGCATATCCCTGAAGATCACCGTTTCCCCGCCGCCTGAATTGTGAACTGTGCGGACAGCCTCGCCAAGCAGGTTATAAATAACTGCTTTACAATCCTTCGCGTTTCTCAGGATAATGCTTCTGTCCGACGGATCTGCCACAATGCTGAAATCAGAGAGATCATGAGCGGGTGAACCGGTCATGATGGTAACATGTACTGTCCATTTCATGCAATCACAACCCAGCAGCATATAATCCACGGGGGCTGAGAAATCATTGGGAGTAATACCACTCTGTTGGGGAATCCCTCCGGAAGTGACTTCGACTCCGGCAGGGGTGGTATATGAAGCCACAAGCGCTGTGACATCGGTACCCGCAGGGACCGTCAAAATCACTGCAGAATCCACGATCACGCCAGTAATATCATCCGGAAGTTGCGGATTGATTTCCTTCAGAAAAGCGAATGCTTCGAATACGGGTGGACCTGCTGACGACAAGGTGCCTTTTTTCAGGAAAATGCCCGAATCATATATCCCGTCACCTGCATCGGCCACACCAATTTTGATATGGTAAGTCTCTCCCGGAACGACCGGCAACACAGCCGGCAGGGGCGTGGTGAATCCGTCGTACTGGATGGTTTGTCCTCCGGTATTGTCTACATAATACTCAGGATAGGACGGAATGACATTGTTGATGTTGTGTATGTTCACCGGAAGGTCCGTCCCGGGTACCAAAGCGATATTTTTGAGCATGTAGTTACCCCCTGAAGGATCAGGTCCGGTTACGAATATGGCAATAACGTCGTTGAAAAGATTGATCACCCACTCCGGATATTCTTCCGAGCCGAATATATAACGGAACCTCAGGGTATCATAAACAGGTATCACATCGAACTCAAGGATGACAGCATCATATGTCGGCATTGTGGCCAGTACGGTCAGATCCGGATCCCCGTTCATGCCGTTGTTAAAACCTGCACTGCCGGTATTATTCGGGCCGGGAATGATTTCAACCGACCCGCTGCAGAGTACAATTCCATCATTTATGCCCAGATTCGTGGTTCCGCCACCGGAAAAAGCGCCGAAAGCTACATCAGCACCCATTAATGTGGCATTGGAAAAACTGACCGCTATCCCGCACAGCGTATCTGCCAGGGCGGAAGCCGGCAGGCCGCTGATGATCTGCACCTGTGCTGTTGAGACATTTCCCGTCACAAAGAGAAACATCAGGACAGACATATAAATAATATTTTTCATAGTGTTGAATTTTTGACTCTGCCAAAGTTATGAAAAATCCTGCTTTTTCACACTGGATATTTTGAAATACCCGGAATGATCATACGTGCAGCCCGTATACCTCCAACTCCGGGCTTTTTCCCTTAACCAGACCCATCCAGGCCGGAAACCGATCCGGCGATCGCAGTATGTAAGCGCTTACATATTTTAAATACATCTGCTTTACGCATTATTATGGTCATAATAAGCTGTTTACACATCCATTGTCCGATATATCAAGAAAGGCTTCCGGGAATATTTATGCGGCATTTCCGGAAGCGGATTTGGGATAATCCTCTGGCAGGATTTCCCCGGAGGAATGTTTGTTCACCGGGAGGGTAGCCTTTCGCCGGGCGGCCGTGAAAACCGATCTTCTTCAGAACACCGGCATCCGGTGTTCCTGGGGGTGGATATGCACCACCGCTGAAAAAACAATTCTTACCGGCGGTTCCATAGTTTACTGCGCTCCCCATTAAGAAGGGACCCCCGTCGTGGTGATCATTCAGAACCGGGCGGAACATTGCGGTTGAGATACAAAGCTTCCGCACAATCGATAATTCACGTTTTATTAAATAAATTTGCATCCGCGTCTCATCAACCGGAATTGCAGGTGACCTAGTATAAAATGAATACGGTATAATGAAGAAAAAGAATATTGTCATCACAGGAACAGGGTGCTATATTCCCACCGAAGTGGTGACCAATGAGGATTTCGCCCGGAATATCTTTTACGATATGGCAGGCGAGGCTTATGATATGCCCCATCAGGAGATTGCGGAGAAATTTCTCGCCATCACGGGTATCGTTGAAAGACGTTACGTATCGGACGATCTGGTGGCGTCGGATATCGCCACACTGGCAGCACAGGAAGCCATAAAGGATGCGGGGATATCTGCGGAGGATATCGACTATATCATCGTTGCCCATGATTACGGAGATATCCGCAAGAACACGATCCAGACCGACACAGTTCCCAGCCTGGCTGCCCGGGTGAAGCACGGCCTGGGCATCCGTAAAAACTCATGTGTTGCCAACGACATTCTGTTCGGCTGCCCGGGATGGGTACAGGGGATCATACAGGCAGAATCATTCATCAGGACGGGGATCGCCCGCAGGTGTCTCGTGATCGGTACGGAGACCCTTTCCCGGGTGATGGACCTGCACGACCGCGATTCGATGATCTATGCGGACGGAGCAGGTGCCTGTATCCTTGAAAGTACCGAGGAAGAATTCAACAGAGGCATCCTTTCCCATACAGCCGGTTCTTATACCTTTGAAGAAGCCTACTACCTCTTCCTGGGAAAGAGCAACATCGACAACTCCGATCCCAAAGTCCGATATATCAAGATGTACGGCAAAAAGATATATGAATTCAGCCTGAAGTATGTGCCTTATGCCATCCAGGAGAGCCTGGAGAAAGCGGGCGTGGAAGTGATGGATGTGAAGAAGATATTCCTGCACCAGGCCAACGAAAAGATGGATTTCGAGATCATCAAGCGGTTATACCGTCTCTATCATATCCGGAACATACCCGAAGGTGTGCTGCCGATGAGCATCCACTGGCTCGGCAACAGCTCGGTGGCCACCGTGCCGACATTGCTCGACCTGGTCAGAAAGGGCAAGATGCCCGGCCATGAGCTTAAAACCGGAGACCTGATCGTCTTTGCCTCCGTCGGCGCCGGGATGAACATCAATTCAGTGGCATACCGGGTGTGATAAAGACGAATTTTTCATTCACCTTCGATGAACATCTGACAAACGCAAATTCCTTTTTGCAAAGGCGCACACCAATGCAACACGAATATTCGTCTTCAATTCGTGGCTTCTTTTAGAGATGGAGGACAGGCCCTCCTACGGCGGGTAA
>JAFGHD010000036.1 GCA_016939365.1 Bacteroidales bacterium
AACACAGTATTCCTCCCTATTTACAGCGATGCATGAGACAGAATAAATACATTCTTCAACATGAGCCATAATAATCTCTTAATCCAGTGAACATGCTGCCGGTCAGAAAGGAACTATTCTGGGATACTGATTTCAGCAAGCTCGACCCTGAAATTCATAAACGGTTGATCATCGAACGGATTTTGACCCTTGGCAATATGGAGGAATTTGTTTTCCTGCTCAACACTTATAATAACCAAACCCTGATTGAAACCATCAGGCTCCTGGGTTACCTCGACCCCAAAACGCTCAGTTTCGTTGTCAGCTTTTTTAACCTTAACAAAAACGACCTCAGGTGTTATATAAAGAAGCAGTCGGCAGCGCCACACTGGATTTGATCAGAAAGTTGCAATCAGATAGCCTACTGGACGGATTTGTCCTTGTCGGCGGAACGGGCCTTGCACTCCAGATCGGCCACAGGACATCTGTTGATATTGATTTTTTTACAAGAAAGGAATTTGATCCCCAGCTACTGCTTCAGCACCTGGAGCATAAATATGGTTTTAAGGAGCAATACCAATATACAAATACGCTTAAGGGAATAATCGATGAAACTTTCGTGGACTTTATTACTCATGACTATGATTATATTGAAGAGCCCATTATGCTGGAGTATATAACTCTGGCCTCCAAAAAAGATATTGCAGCAATGAAAGTTAATGTAATAGCCGGAAATGGAACACGGGTAAAAGATTTTGTCGATATGTATTTTTTATTGAAGGAGTTTGATTTCTCAGAAATCATTGATTTTTATCAAACAAAATATAAGAGCAGGAATGCATTTCATGCAGTAAAAAGTCTGACATTTTTCGAAGACATCATACCGGTAGCATGGCCGGTGATGCTGAAGGAAAAGGAATTAAGCCTGGATGAACTTAAGAAATCCATCATCACCCACAGGGACATGTATCTGCGAAGCCGGCAGGGGTGAAAGGGGATTTACATGTTCCGGCCTGAATTCAATATGGAACCAATGATGTTCTTTCCGAAGGACTGGTGCACTTTGAGGTTTCTGAGTTCATTATCTTTCAGATGGAAAATGAAAAAGAGCTTTCAGTTCATATGAACAACTTCCTGCAGCAGGTTCTCCCACCGGATCCCGCTGTCCTTCTTTCCCAGCCTCACTTTGACGATGTTTTTTTCAGGACTGTAAAGATCATGTTTTCTATTGATCCTGAACACAAAATGCGGCCTTTTCAGGCCTCAGCCCGGGTCGACCTGAGCGCCATGGACCTCCTTATGCGGATATCATGTCGGATGCCGATATGTTTAACAGTCAAAAAATCAGCACGATGTTTTTTGCTTTGTTTCCTTTCGCACATCCTCGGGATGTGTTAAAGAAATTTGTATTTGGCAGCCAGCCATTTATTTGAAAACCAAAGGGAGAGGATTATTAATACACTTCAACAGGGCAAACATCAGAGGTTTTTTCAGAAGTAAAATTTCATGCGGAGTCGCCTAGAGCGCAAAGAAAACTGATATTGTTAAACAACAAAACATAACAGCGGACTCTGCGTCTGGGGGTGAAAATTTCCTCAAGAAAAATTTCTGACACGGCTTTTGGGAGACTGACTACCAAAATGTCATAAGTTTTAGCCCCAGACAATGCTCACCGGCCTCCTTCTCCGGAGTCCTCCGCGAGCAGGAGTGCGGAAGCATGCAATCGCGGTGAAGGCCCCCGGAATCCTTACCTGTATTGAATTTATAAAGTCCACACCACCCCCATCCGTGTCAGCGAAGGGATATCATAATGTTCCGGATCCAGCAGCTTCAGCCGGTACAGGTCACGGAAGGCTTCCGGGTCGGTCTGCTGGTTGATCTCATGCTGCCACTCCGGGGCGGCGAGGTATCCGTCGTTGTCAGGCAGGCCGGTACCGGGATAGAGGTAGAAATAGTTCTTCCGGTTGAACAGGTTCTCCACCCAGAGATAAACATCCAGCTGCGATCCTTTTTTGCCGATAAAAAATCCCTTTTGTATTTTGAGGTTGAGGATGTTGAAATCAGGATAATCCGTCATCTCATCCTGAAGATACGCCTCCGTGGCGATGGGATTGCCGCTACGGTAAGTGAAGAACAGGCCGATCCCCACATTCTGAAAAACGGACTCAAAGGTTTTCCCCTCGGCCAGGTCGATGAATCTGGGCCCGTAACCGAAGTCGAAAAGCAGGTATGAGCTCAATGTTTGGCCAAAACCAGCCCCTTTTTCCGGATAAAGTATTGTATAACCAAAACCAGAACGAAAACCTGATGCCGGCTGGTTCAAATAATCCACTGAAACATGGAATCCTGTGTTTCGGATTGTACTGAAATAATTTTCAATGGTCCAATAATCTTTAGGCCAGGCCCCAAGAATTCGATTTATATGGAAGTAATCCTTAGTCCGGATGTCGAGAAATTCTACTCCTGCATACAGCCCCCTGATGATCTTCTGCCGGACGCCGGTGCTGAATTTCATGGTACGGTAGGGTTTCAGGGCAGGATTGGGGATCAGGCCGGAAACCTGGTTGAACAACAGATAGTAGTCAGGTCTGAAATGGTTCATCGATACCGGGTGCTGCGACCAGGTGTTGTAGTTCAGGTGCAGGCCCGTTCCGGAGGCGGCCAGGAGGTAGCTGACATTCACCTCCGGCAGCAGTATCCATTCGGGTTCATAGTCCCGGAAGGTCATCTCCGGGGTCCATCGGGGGCCTCCCAGTTGGATGCCGGGGTATTTCAGGTAGGGAGAGATACCCATTCCCGCATCCAGCAAGGATGGATCATCAATCCGGTTCCCTGAAGCATCATACCAGTCATCGCCGTGCCTGTATCCCGTGACGGTGGATGGACTGGCAGCGTTATCCACATACACATAGAAATCCGGACCCACATTCGAAGGGTGCAACATGCCGCTCACCGGGGAAGTGGAACTGACGGTATGAATTTCGTACAACGAATACTTGTCCCTGAGCACGGGCTGGTTGGCATCAAAGCGGTTCATCCGGAGCCCGACCCCGACATCCAGGTTTTTGAATGAAAAACGCTCCTCCAGAAAGAACGACCACTCCACCGGGCGGTAGGGTGCGATGCGCCAATCCTCAAAGAAGGCATAAGGATCGGTGTTGCCCTTGAGCTCATTGCCCTGGCAGTCGTAGCCTTCGTAATGGACCAGACCGTTCTCCAGAAGGCTTTCCGGGCCGAACAGTTCAAGGCCCAGCAGATCATCCGGGGCCGAGATGGTGACCATTACCCCTTCGCTGTCGAAGTAGCTGATGGTATGGTGGGTCATATCATAGGAGTCGGTCAGGATGAACTCCGTGCCGTCCAAAGGCAGGCCCAGCCGGCTCCGAAGCATCCGGTCAAAAGCCGTCTGCAGACCGGCATCATACCTCCGCGGGAAATTGATCATCCCCTGGAACACCCCGTTATCCATCACCGGGTAGGGATGTCCGAGGTCCAGCTCGAGGATATGGTAATTGGTCAGGCCCCGGGCAAGGGTCCAGAGTTCCGTGGCCTGTATGCCGTATTCCCGCTGAACGGATTGGTCGTATCCGAAGCTGAACAACGTGCGGTGGGTGATGCTGCCGGTCCGGAAGAGGGCCGATGTGCTGAACACGCCACGGTATTCCTGATATTTCTGCTTCGAGTAATCATCATGATCCGTATTCCGGATGGTTCCCGGGCTGTTCCACAGGCCCTTCCCCGGGTAAACGCCCGGTATCAGGCTCCCGTTCAGCAAGCCGCCCCGGAGCATGAGATCGTCTTCATTGTTGATTTCGTCAGCAGGAAAGAACTCGTACACACTACGGGTATAGGCCGCTGCAGCCGGATTGTACCCCATGTCCTGAAAAACAATGGCCGTATCGTAGTCCCATGAATTCAGCAACAGGACGTCCTCATACAGCACCCCGTCGATCTCAATGCTGCCCATACTGTAGGCCTTATCCTTATACGTGATATATCTGCCCAGATATCCGTATTCGAAAAACCGGTCTTCGTGCCGCTTGTTCTGAACCTTGCGGTCGAGATGGGAATACTGGAAGAAAAGATTGTAATCCAATTGAAACCTGCCTGTTTTCTTCAGGGTATGGTTGAACCGGATGAAGTTGTCATACCCGTTTTCCCTGACCTCCGGATTTTCGGAAGCATTGAACAGTGCATTGTCAAAGAGGTAAAGATCCTGATCGTTGAGCCGGATGAACGAGCCGGCCGTTAGATGTATCCTGTCGTGCCATGATAGGTCGATCCGGCCGTATCCGCCCAGCAGGTCCCTTTCGGCGCCGGGATG
This sequence comes from Bacteroidales bacterium, assembly GCA_016939365.1. Lineage (GTDB taxonomy): Bacteria > Bacteroidota > Bacteroidia > Bacteroidales > JAFGHD01 > JAFGHD01. Next base: position 4,304 of record JAFGHD010000036.1, read on the forward strand.
GACCGTTGTGGTCTCCAGGTCGCTCAGGCGCGTGAACTCCGAACGCCTGAAGGTGCCACCATAATTTGCCGGGATCAGCGGAGAGGAGTTCAGCAGCCTGAGATAGTCATCCGTGGCTGTGTACTTTTCTTCGGAGCTGGGCATGTAATCGTTGGTGGTTGAATACTCCGCCGCTACGAGGTACGAGATTCTGAGCAAATCTCTCTTTAATACCGGGCCTGA
>JAFGHD010000037.1 GCA_016939365.1 Bacteroidales bacterium
CGGAGTCGAAACGACCGGTATACCACAAATAAATAAACATCCCAAAAGTAAAATCACACGATTTTGAAAATCGTAATACTCACTGCCGGATCAGCCTGGCGGTACAACGGGCTTCACCCTGCACCGCATCCACAAGGTAAACGCCTGAAGGAACACCGGTCAGGTCGACCTGCTGCTCGTCACGGACATCCCTGAGGGACAAAACCACTTCACCCGTCAGGTTGTACACGGCGATGTCGCATAACTGCTCCTGAGGCAGGCGAATCCGCACCCTCCCGGAAGTGGGATTGGGTGAAACCTCGATCCGGAGCGGTACGGCATCCGGGTATCCCATGCCCACGGGCGGGAATTCAAATTCCAGGCCGTCGATCTGCAGCATGCTGCCCGGAACGATCCAGTCGGTCAGGATGGTGATGTTGATCGTATCCGGCGTCAGAGGTGAAGTGAAGACCACCGGTACGGTAAAGGGAGTGTAGCCGGGAACAGAATCAGACATGGTCCACTCTGCCCCGCCGATTTCCTCACCGTTTCTGAAAAACTGCACATACAACGCCACCTCATCCTTTTTGGAAGGGTGCCGGAACCAGCCTTTGATAGCGGACGGACGCCCGGTGAATGGAACACCTCCTTCAGTATACCCCATCCCGATATGCCCCAAAGAAGCCACACCCGGGACGATGAATCCTTCAAAGCTGATGGTCTTCAACTGGATCGCCCAGCTTCCCTGGCAGCAGTTGCCTGTGCGGCTGCAGGTGAAATGGCCCGGGGGGATCAGCAGATTGGTGGTCTCCCAGTGCTCCGGGGTGTAGGGATTGGTCCACATTTCAAACCCCGCATTGGGTATCGAATCCTGGGTCCGGGAGACTCCTGCCAGGAACAAGACCAGAAATGATAATGACAGTACTTTCATGATGGGTCAGTTTTTGTTGTCCGGTACAAACATAACCTCATCCTGATCCCGTATCCATTTTATTTCACCCGGCCTGTGATTTCAGGGGATGGATCCTTATTTTGGATTGATGAACCGTCGGTGGGCAACAGGAGCCAGTAACGGATGGACTTTCAGTCCCCGGCTGGATGGGTGAAAATCGACCGGATCCGCTTCATATCGAACTTTTCCGTCCGGTCGTAATTATAGATACCGTTCTGCTCCTGTTCGATATCGTAGAGCTGGGTATAGCAGAAGCCGCAGACATGTCCGAAATCAAGGATGATCCGGGTGAGGTCTTCCAGTCTGGTGTAGAATTCATCCATCGTGGTGGGGTCCTGGCCATAGCCCCATGAGTTCTCTGCCCAGGCCTTGCCGGGTATCCACTTGATCCCGCCGTATTCGGCGACCATGTAGGGCTGGCCGGAGTATGGAGCTTCCCTGTCCGGTTTCATCCGGTACACCCCGTTGCTGTCAGGTGCCAGGATATCCCTGAATTTACCGGGATCCTGCTCATAACAGTGCACCGACCAGATATCGGTCTTCACATGATAGAGTCCGCTGACGTCATGCACCGGCCGGGTGGGATCCAGGTTCCGGGTCAGCTCATAGATGTCGGTCAGCAGACGGTTGTGCTGCCGGCCGTCGGAGCCACCCCGTTCCCAGGTTTCGTTGAAGGGTGTCCAGGCGATGATGGAGGGGTGGTTGAGGTCGCGGCATACCAGCTCTTCCCATTCGCTGATGAAATTCCGGGCACCGGTCTCATTGTTGGCATCCATCCCCCAGCTGGGCGATTCGGCGAAGGTCAGAAATCCCAGGTAGTCGGCCCAGTAGTGATACCGTTCCTCGAAGGCTTTCTGGTGTAGTCTGGCCCCGTTGAAGCCCGCCTTCTGGGCCAGGAGGATATCGTTTTTAAGGGCGCTGTCGGAAGGGGCGGTCCAGATGGCGTCAGGGTAGAATCCCTGATCCAGCATGAATCGCAGATAAACGGGTTCATTGTTGAGATATAACCGGTTGCCTTCGATATGGATCCTGCGCAACCCGGCGTAGGCCGTGACGTGGTCGGCCGGCTCGCCGGATGGATTCAGCACCCGTAAGGTTATGTTGTATAGGAATGGCTTTTCCGGGGTCCAGAGTTCGGGATCATCAAGAGCGATGACCATGGGTACGCCGTTGACGGCGCTCATGCCTGCGGATCGCATCTCCCCCTCCCCGGAATCCACTGTCACTTCGAACCGGTTCCCTGCCTGTTCCCTACGGAAGACAGGAACAAGTATGAAAATACCATTATCCGGATCAGGGATGATCCGGCAACTTTCGAGGCCGAAAGGATGAACGGCTTCCAGCCAGACCGTCTGCCAGATGCCTGTGGTGCGGGTGTACATGCAGCCGGAGGAGAGGAGGTTCGGGCTTTGCTTCCCGCCGGGCTGTTGCCCCGATCGTGTGTCGTCCCCGACCTGTACCACCAGGTGGTGCGTGATGCCGGGCCTGACCATGTTCGTGATATCAAAGCTGAATGATGATGCCCCCCCCCAGTGCCTGCCGGCTGAATGGCCGTTGATGAAAAGCTCACACGCATAATCCACCGCCCCGAAATGAAGGAGAATGTCTTTCCCCTGCCATGTGGCGGGAACGCTGAAGGTACGGTGATACCACATGGACGGCATGAAGTCGGTATGGGCCACACCGGAAAGACGGCTCTCCGGGCAGAAGGGCACCGTGATCGTATCGGTGAATCCGGTGGAATTTGCGAAATCTTTTTCCCGGCCGCTGCCGGCGAAATCGAACCGGTAGGTCCACGAACCATTGAGGTTGACCCACCCATCCCTCTGGAACTGGGGTCTGGGGTGTTCGGGGCGCGGGATGCCGGTTTCATCCTGCGACCGCAGGAAAGCCGGGATCAGGACAAGGCAGAGGATGCACAGGTAGATGGGATGAGGCTTCATCGCTGGGTGGGCTTGAAGGAAAGAAAAAGAATGGCGGGATGACTTCAGTCACCCCGCCACCCTTACTATTCCATCACAGTCAGCTCGTCCACCAGGTTCTGGGCTTCTGCGAATTTATCCATAATGAAGAGGATATACCGGGCATCGACACAGATGGTACGTTGCAGCTCAGGTTCGAAGGCGATGTCCCCGCTCATGGCTTCCCAGTTGCCGTCAAAGGCCAGGCCGATCAGCTCGCCCTTTCCGTTGATCACCGGGCTTCCGGAATTGCCGCCGGTGATGTCGTTGGTGGTCAGGAAACAGGTTACAAGAGTGCCGTTTTCGCCGTACCGCCCGAAATCTTTCTCCCTGATCAGTTCACTGAGCCTTTCCGGCACGATGAATTCCTCATTGCCCGGATCCTCTTTCTCGAGGATGCCTTCGGCGGTGGTGACATAGTCATAATGAACTGCATCCGCTGCCTGATAGTCCTGAACGGATCCATAGGTGAGCCGCATGGTGGAGTTGGCGTCCGGGTAGAACACCTTGCCGGGATACATTTCACGTAATCCTGCCATGAAGAGTCTTTCAGCCCCGGACATCATGGTATAGCCTTCCCTGTAAGTACCTGCCACACCCATAAGCATTGCCATGGCCTCGTTCATGAGCAGATAGGCCGGATCTTTCTGCAGTGTCTTCAATCTGGGATTGTCAAGGAATGTTTCCAGCCGGGCTCTGTCAGCAAAGACCGACCTGGCAAAGAGGTCAGAGACATACTTTTCCGTATCTCCCTTGTATTTCGACCTGATGGCTGAAAGCGAGGCGGGATGGTATTCAGGCGCCATGTCTCTGAGAAACATGTCAAACATCGCGACGGTCGCACGCTGGTCGGTGGCCGCATCGTAATCCTTGAAGTGGGCTTCGATATCTTCCCGGAGTGATTCCACAGATTCAGCGACACCGTCAGGATTATCCTTCTGCACTTCCAGTGCGGCCTCCAGGCCCCCGAAGTTCCTTGCGAATCCTATGATTTCAGGCCCCATCAACCCGAAATTCACATAAAACAAGGGATTTGCATGGATTTTCACCGATTCATATCCATTCCGGATGTCATCCAGCACCTGTCCGTATAACTCCTTCCGTTCCGGGTCCTGTTCCACCCATGCGTTGAATGCCTCTTCTGCCGTCACCTTTTTGTCGTAAACCCTGAGCCGTTTCAGTCCCCTGTTCTGACCGATCATCAGCTTCCAGAAATTGGAATAGCCGGAGAATTTGGATGCATATTTGATCCTTACCGCATCATCCTCAGCCATGGCTTCGCGCCATACATCCAGCTGGGTGCCGAGTAGGGCAATCAGCGTCGGGTTGTATGTTTCCAGGGTGTATTTCACGCCGTAGGAGGTCATATACCGGTTGGTTCCCCCGGGATATCCCCAGATCATGGCGAAGTCGTCCTTATTGACCCCGGCGATGGAAAAAGGAAGAAAGTGTTTTGGTTTCAGGGGAACGTTGTCTTCTGCATAATCTGCGGGTGATCCGTCGGGAGCACAATAGACCCTGAATATGGAGAAGTCGCCGGTATGCCTGGGCCACATCCAGTTGTCGGTTTCCCCTCCGAATTTACCGATGGCTGATGGTGGAGCGCCTACCAGCCGGACATCGCGGTACACTTCATATACAAAAAGGTAATATTCATTGCCTTCGAAGAAGCTTTGTACAACGACATGATACTTCCCTTCCCCGGAAGCGGCTTCTTCCAGCCTTCCTGATATCTCCCGGATCTTCGCGGAACGATCCCGGGGCGATAATGTGTCTGAAAGGAACGGGACAATGCTGTCCGTCACATTTTCCATCCGGATGAAGAACGAGACGGTCAGGTTTTCGTTCACCAGCTCCTCGGAGAGGTTCGAGGCCCAGAATCCGTCCGTCAGATAGTCATGTTCCAGCGAACTGTGCTGCTGAATGATGTCATATCCACAATGGTGGTTGGTGAACAGCAATCCCTTGTCCGATGTGATGCCCCCCGTGCAGAAGAAACCATTGGGTGTGGGGGTGGATGACAATCCCACCACGGCATCCTTCAGGCTGGACTGGTTGATGCTGTATATCTCCTCAGCAGTCAGCTGCAGCCCCATCTTTTGCATATCCACATAATTCAGTCTTTCGACAAACATGGGCAACCACATCCCCTCGTCGGGCATGGTGAAAGCGGAAGTCTGAATCAGGAACCATCCTGCAGCCGCCAAAAGCAAGAATAGTTTTTTCATCTTTTTTTAATGGATTGATCTGTTTTAAAACGAATTGAATTCACGTGTCAGTCAAAAATCATGCAGTGCCGTTCAAGGTGTTGGAAATAACACCTTTGCGCGGAGTGACATATCTGGCATTTATCGCCCGGGTGTTCCCCCTGCGTTCAGGGTGTGTCCGAAAGTGCACAATAAGAACGGATCACTTCAATCCGATCATTTCCGGCCCCTGTTTGAATACGATATCCACGGGGATACCCGCTTCAGCCAGGCGGTCGAGATCGGATTGCAATTGCGGATGGATCACTCCCTTTCCTTCAACCAGGGCTTTGGCCGCTTCATAATCCCCGTTACCCTGGATCTCGAGGATCATGCGGGCGAGTTCTTCTGAGGCTTGTTTCATCTTTTCGAAATCAACGGAATAGGTTCCGTTTTCATTTCTGGTGAAGGCACCCTTTTCGTTGAAATAGTTGAAACGGATCATATTGGCTTTTCCGTGGGCGCTGGCGGCACCGAAGCGGATGGAGCGGAAGATGCCTGCCATGAAGGTGACATAGTTGTCCATCAGGTCGGTATCCTTGAATTCACCCATCTCATGGAGCCGGGTGACCAGGAAGAGGCCCAGGATGTCGGCTTTTCCTTCCTCGATGGCGGAGTATTGTTCCTTCAAAGCCTTACGTACCGTGCCCATGCCGTTGATCGTATTTTTAATTCCCATTCCGTGGCCCACCTCATGAAACATGGTATTGGCAAAAAAAGCATCGAAGTTGATATGTTGTTGCTGGTCTTCTGCGATCAGCGTCTGTGCAATGGGTACGAGGATTTGATCAAATTTCGCCTTCATGGCATTTTTAAGCTGAAGTTTTCGTGATCCTTTTTTCAGGTGCACCTCTTCGTCGTTGGGCAGGTTGATGGCGATGGTCTTGCTTCCGGCGTTGCAGTCGCCGGCATAGTAGATGGCATCGTATGCATTCAGGTCTGCATCGAATCCGGGTGTTTCGGTTTTATACTCCGCACTGACGGGGAGGTCTTTTTGCAACTGGGGCAGGAATTGTGCGAATCGGTTCAGCCGTTCGCTCCAGGCTTTATCCTTGATCAGGATGAATGATTCAAATGCGGCCTTGTATCCGAAGAGCTGGTCGGTATAATTTTCTATCGGGCCGATCACCAGGTCCACGTTATTGTTTCGTACGTCGAGCCAGGCCAGATCGCTGGGTTGGTAATTGCTGGTTACCAGGGCCTCGGCTCTCAACTTCAGGTATTCAGCGAATTCAGGATCTCCGGCGAGGGCAGCGGCCTCCCTGAGCAGCCCGGCGGCCTTCTGCAACTCATCGCGGTAAGCCTCATGATACCAGACCACCTGAAGGGCTCCGTCATCACCCCTGCGGATAACGGTATACAGACTGGTCTTGTCGGGATGATCGAAGGCCTCGAACTCCTCAACGGTCATATCATGGGGATAGAATTCAGCTCCCTTGGGCTTTTCACCATACCCGTCAATAAAGGGCTTCAGCCCGTCAAGATGATCCCATGGGCCGTAGTTGATCAACGCATACCTCCGAACATCAGGATCCTTAATGCCGGCCAGGAAGGCATCCTTATCGCCGACATCCTGTTTCCAGAACAGGTGGTCCATGATATCAGCGGCTTTGAAAAGCAATGGCAACATCTCCTTCTCCTGTGCAGAGAGATGGGAAATGTCCGTGGTCAGTGTGACCTCAACATACTGATTCAGTTTCATTTGTATGTCGCTTAACTGTTCCTCCTGCCGGCCGGTGGAGTCGCCTTGCCGGCCGCCGCAGCCGGAGACCATTACGGATAATATGGCAGCAATACCCCATATTATCTGAAAACACTTGTTTTTCATGATATAATACGTTTGAGAATCATTGGTTTTGACGGACAAAGATAGGAACATTCCCCTTCAAGTATCTGAGAGTGTTCCAAAAAGGCATAACTCACCCTCTGCCGATCAGATTGTGGGCCTCCGTACCCTGAATACCGGTCGGATGTTCAGAGTCTGATTTTTTTAATATCCGCCATCATCCTCTCCAGATCATTGATCCAGTCCTCAATGTCCTGTTCATGCTCCAGCTCCTCGTTGAGGATTGTTGTGGCCATGGCATGCGTGGTGTGGTCCTTGTTGCCTGTGAAGTCCGCGATTTGTTTGTAACGGCTGATGGCGCATCTTTCTCCGCGGAGGTTTTGTTCAAGGATCACCCGGATATAGGGATCTTCCGGTGATTCATAAAGGCATTTGCTGAGTTTTGTCCATTCAGCAGGATTCAGAACGGGGGCGCCTCCCAGCTGTATGATCCGGTCGACGACCATGACGGCATGGTTCAGCTCCTGGTCAGCATGCACGAGGAGCTCCGGTTCCACTTCACTGCGCATCGGGCCTTCCATAACCCGGGCCCCGATCCAATACTGATAGTATGCCAGCCACTCTTCGGAAAGGGCTTCATTCAGCATCTGAATCAGTTCTTTGACATTCAGATCAAGGATTTCTACTCCATGTTTTCCCATAATTCATTGATTTAGCATTGAATATTTAAAAATTTTGTCTAATTCTTTGCTAAAATAGTAAAATCCATGAATCTCCGGTTGCCCTTACATCAAAACTCAAGCACCTGCTATGATCAAACCATGAAGATGATCCATGAATTACGAAGGTTTGCTGCCTTAACGAATTATGCAACCATTTCAGGAATCGGCTTGTCTATTGATAAGATTGTATATCCCGCAATAACGCGCATTTTTCGTTCTTTGAAGTGATTCTGGTATATTCCCTCGTCAAAAAAGTTGGATATGTCGATAAAAGGTTATAGATTTACACCCTTGAATCTTCCCGATCCTTAAGCGGAAACTGATGGGGGGGGAAATGTGAAATACCGACCTGAGCCGACAATCATCCATGGGTTTTGAGGATGACCTGATACAGGATTGCCTCCGGAATGACAACCGGGCACAGGAGACATTGTACAAGAGGTTTGCGCCTAAAATGTATGGTGTATGTATGCGTTTTGCCAAAAACCGGATGGAAGCCGACGACATCATGCAGGAGGCTTTCATAAAGATCTTCGTTAAGCTCGAAACATTCAGGAACGAAGGATCGCTGGAAGGGTGGATCAGGCGAACCATCATCAACACGGCAATCAATTATTTCAAAAAGCATTCCAAGCACCTCAACGACATCGGCATTGAGCAGGCCGGCAAGCTTCCGAATGAAACAGAAGGTGTTGTGGACAGCATTTCCCTCGGGGAACTGCTCAACCTGATCCAGGAATTGCCGGATGGATACCGGATTGTTTTCAACCTGAATGTTATTGAAGGCTACACCCACCGGGAGATCGGTGAATTGCTGGAGATATCTGAAAACACTTCGAAATCCCAGTTATCCAGGGCCAGACATGCACTTCAGAAAAGAATACACGAGTTATACGGGAACAACAAATGACCGGGCAGTATAAAAATATCGATGATCTTTTTCGGGACAAGTTCAGGGATTTTGAACTTGATCCCCCGGATCATATCTGGGAAAATGTCCGCCGGGAGGTTTCCGGGTCAGGCGGTGGAACCACCCTTTCGAAGGGCGGAGTGGCTGGTGTGATTGCGGTATTGATTATGCTGGGCGGCCTTGTCACCTTTCTGAGTCTGCGTGAACCAGTGCAATTGTCCGATACCAGCCGGCTGGCTGGTGAGGTCTCGCAAGCTGTCACGACGGTGTCCGATGCAGTTGACTTCCCATACCATAGCGCCGGTTTGCCTTTTAAACCGGAACATTTCGGCACCGTTGACGAACAGATGCCTCAACAGGGGATCAGGAGTGAGTCTCCTGTAAATATTCGAAACACAGTACCAGCCTCTGAATCTGCCCATACAGCAATAAGGCCCCAGGCAAAAGTCCTGCCTTCGGCTTCGGACTACCGAAACATCACCTCTGAAAAGAAGGCAAGCAACAGTTCTCTTTCTATGAGGAACAAAGTGGCCATCGCAACTACGCTCGAAGCGGTTTTCCCGGATTACTCACAACCGAGGGCTACAGGCGGAGTGGTGTATGATCTTGACAACGGAAACAGGGTAACCTCCATTTCTGAGCCTTTCTTCAGGAATAAAAGTGACTTCAAAACATCCTTCATCAGGAGGCCATCCTTTTCAGCCGGTCTGACTTTCCTTCCGGAGATCATCTTCTTTCCCAGTGATGAAATGACCTCCGGAAGACGCTATTCTGCGGATCTGGCCGGAATATACCGTTTCGGGGATTATCTCCTGCAATCCGGAGCGGGAATCGCATTTTCCGATGACGACGGGGATTACTCCGTCAATTATGAAAAATATCTGGGATCATACGAAGATGTTTACGACATCACGTTTGATTCCACGGAGAACGGCGTGGCCCCCACATATCATACCCAGACAGTGCATGTTTATGATTCCGTGAGGCATGTGTCCATATCAAAGACCAGCAACCGGTATACCTATCTGCAGGTGCCGTTGCTTTTCGGATACTGCCGGGATTACCGGCGGGTATCATGGTTCATCAAGGGCGGACCATCCTTTTCACTCCTGATCCATAAGCAGATCCCGGGTGTCGATGTGCCTTACCAGGATATCCGGATCGTGGGTGTCGATTCAAGGATGCCTGAAAGGATCAGTACCAGCTGGCAGTTGCTGATTTCAGCCGGCCTGGAGTACCAGCTGTCTCACAGTATGGGAATTGTTTTTGAACCTACGATAAGATACTATATGAATTCCGGATATAAATCCCATGTGTTGGATACCAGACATCCTTATGCTCTTGGTATCCGAACGGGATTTCTTATTCATTTTTAACTAATGAGGGCGTAAAGAATAATCATGAGATGGCGATTTGATACAGGAGGGAACAGCATCCGGTATTTAGCGGTCCTGGTGGCTTACTACCGGTGGTTTTTATTGTTGTGTGTGTTGATAACGGGTGGATATTCATATTCCCAGGAACCCGGAAGCAAGAACAGGATCATGATCTTCGGACAGTTGACCAACCGGTACAATGGTGGCCCGGTGGATGACCATCTTGTACAGATTTCAGCAGACACCTTATACAATCCTGATTTTCAATACTTCAGTGAGGTTTATACGGATCAGGACGGCTTTTTCCTCGATACAGTCTATACTCTGGCGCAGAAGGGTTCTCTCATGGTCTCGACCGATGATTTCTATGGAATACACTATGACACTACCGTATATTTCCGTTTTATCTGGAGCGGCGAAAACAGCCTGGTGGTCAATTTCATGATCCATGATAGCATTCCTCCCGTTCCCTACCAGGCGGATTTTAGTTTCTTCCGCGACCCCAACAGCACATCCCCCCTGAAATTCAAATTCGTGGATTGCTCCAACACCATTAACATCGATTCCTGGTTATGGAATTTCGGAGATGGTTTTTTCAGTTCGGAGCAGAATCCTGCTCATGAATATAACCATCCGGGAGTATACAAGGTGAAGCTTACCATCAAGGGTATCTTCAGTCCTTCAGGTCAGTTCATGGAAAGTTCGATCACCAAGATGGTCAAGGTTACTGTCAAGAATTACTATCATTTGGGAGGACAGGTCTTTGCGGAATACTTCCCGATCGATATCGGTATTGCCACGCTCTATCAGATCACAGGAGAAGGCCTGACCATGATTGATACCATGCGGTTCGACACGCTGGGTTGTTTCTGGTTCTATCAGGTGATCGAGGGTGATTACCTGGTGAGGGCCGACCTGGGTCCCGGGTCGGCCATGTTGAACCATTTCATGGCAACCTATTACGGTGATGAACTGTTTTGGGATCAGGCCGACACCATCAGGCACCATAGTTCATATTACAATTACGACATCACGCTCCGGCCCTGTATTGCCTACAGCCCCGGTCCCGGAGAGATCCACGGCACCATTGTTAACGGTGACGGGACCTTATCCGGCATTACCACATTTCCGGCCAGTCACGTCGAGATATTGCTTCTGAATTCAGAGAATGAGCCCTTTACGGGATTCCATTCAGATCCGGAAGGTGCTTTCCATTTCATGGATATTTCACTGGGAGCGTACAAGGTCCATGCGGAAGTACCCGGTAAGCACACTGAACCTGTCCCTGTGAACCTTGATGAAGCACATCCCACGGCCCTGGAAGTGAAGATCATCATTGAATCCTCAACCGTTCAGGGAAATGTGATATATGGCATCGGAGAGCTTCAGTCCGGATTCTCATCGGGAGAGGTCTATCCCAACCCGGCTTCGGGATTGATCCGTCTGGATGTGAATGCAGAATTCCCGGATCATCTGAGATATTCCATTCTGGATAACGGATTCAGGGTGGTGGACAGCGGTACGCTGATGAACAGCACAAACCCGGTTGCGGTTCATATTGATGTTTCCGGGCTTGCATCAGGCACATACCTGCTGATCCTCACCGACGGAACACAACGCCTGACCAGGAAGTTCGCCGTTGTGCACTGATACCGGTTCCCGAGTACAGATATTTCCTACCATCTTAAGGGGACTTTACCTGTTTCAAGGAGGCTTATTTTTTGGAAATGATTCAGCGGTATTCCCTGGCCTGGGTTTCGCCCCGGATGATGCGCAGTCCGTTGAAAGCCAGTGCCCGCATCTCATCCTCCCCGGGGTAGACATGGGTGGGTGCGATCTTGTGCACCCTTTCGATGATGAGGTTGACGAACCATTTGCTGTTGGCCAGTCCGCCGGTGATGAGGATGCCGTCGATCTCTCCCTTGAGTACGGCCGACATGGCGCCGATCTCCTTGGCCACCTGGTAGGCCATGGCTTCCAGCAGGATGCGTGCCTTGTCATCGCCCCTGGAGGCACGCACCTCCAACTCGTAGGCGCTGTTGGTGCCGGCGTAGGCGACCAGCCCCCCTTTGCCGGTGATGATCTTCATGATATCCCCCAGGTTAAAGTCACCGCTGAAGCAGAGGCGCGCCAGGTCACCGGCAGGCAGAGTGCCGGATCGTTCCGGTGAGAAGGGTCCTTCGCCGTCCAGCCCCTGGTTGACATCCACTACGCGGCCCTTCCTGTGGGCACCCACGGTGATGCCGCCTCCCAGATGGGCTACGATCAGGTTGAGATCCTCATAACTCTTCATGATCGATTTGGCATGCTCGCGTGCCACCGCCTTCTGGTTCAGGGCGTGGAAGATGGATTTCCTCTGGAAGAAAGGATGTCCGGCATAGCGTGCCAGCTCGTCCAGCTCGTCCACCACTACAGGATTGGCGATATATGCTTCCGCATGAGGCAGGGAACGGGCAATATCGTGGGCGATCAATCCCCCGAGGTTGCTGGCGTGCTCACCAAGCGGGCTGTGCCGAAGATCATGGATCATCAGATCGTTGACCTTGTATACACCCGATTCGATCGGCTTCAGCAAACCCCCGCGGCCCATCACCACCCCGATCGAATCCAAACTGATATCCCCGTCATCCAGCAGCTTCAGGATGATCTCCTTCCTGAAGTTGAGCTGGTCTGCCACCTTTTTGAATTTTTCCAGCTCACTGGCGCTGTGCTTGATGTTCTTGAGGAATACCGGATTCTCGTCCTCGTAAATGGCCACCTTGGTCGAGGTCGATCCCGGGTTGATGGCCAGGATCCGTACAGGGCCTGATGGTGGTTTGTTCTTCATGGTCGGGGACGGCAATCCAAGCCGGATTATGGTAAGGAATCATCCGATGGCTGCGGCCAGGGCGATGGAAAGGAATTTGCTTCTTTCGGAGTCCGCCCGTGAAGTGAGCACCACGGGCACCCTTGCACCCATGATGACTGCGGCCGCTGTGGCCCCACCCAGGAAGTTCAGGGCTTTGTAAAGGAAATTGGCGCCGTTGATGTCGGGTGCCACGATCAGGTCTGCATCTCCGGCCACGTCGCTGTCAATATGCTTCAGGCTGGCCGATTTCTTCGAGATCGCATTATCGAGCGCCAGGGGGCCGTCGATGATGCAGCCCCGTATCTGCTTTCTCTTGTTCATCATCGACAGGGTGGCCGCATGCAGGGTGGCTTCCATCCGGGGACTGATGGTTTCGACGGAACCCACCACCGCCACCTTGGGCATCTCCACGCCCATCAGGTGAAAGGCCTCGACGGCATTGTTGATGATCGCGATTTTGTCCTCGAAGGTGGGTGAGACGTTCATGGCTGCATCGGTAAGGCCCAATATCTTATGATAATAGGGGGATTCGAAGAAGGCCACATGGCTGATGATATCGCCCTTACGCAGGCCGTGATCGCGGTCGAGCACCGCTTTCAGGATGAACTGGGAGCTGACCAGACCCTTCATCAGGATCTCGGCATGGCCGTCCCTTACCAATTGTGCGGCGGTGAGCGATGCCTCCAGCCGGTCCTCAATATCAAAGATCTCCAGATCGGATATGTCGAAATTGATCTCCCCGGCGATCCTTTCGATATTCTCCTTTATTCCCACCAGTACAGGCTCTATGATATGCTGTTCCCGGGCGTTCTTCAGGGCCTCCATCACCTCGTAATCACCCGCACCGGCTACCGAAATCCTGCGGGTCCTCTTGGCTCTCGCCTTTTCCACCAATTGTTCAAGCTTCGTGATCATATAAATTGTTTTGTAATATTTATCTCTGGATGACTGATCTGCTTCCCTGCAAAAGTAACAATTGTGAATTACTTAACAAGGCGGCTCTCAGTCCGTATAAAAGCGGATCATGGTGATGATGGCTTCCGTGCAGACAGCGCAGAAACGGTCTCCCCTGAAAGTGTTCATCAGGCAGTCGGCAGCAGGCCGGTATATTCCCTTGGCTGAATATCCGCCCCCCTCAAATACCCCCGTCACATTCATGTACTGCACTTCAGGTGGTGTGGGCACCGGCACATCGGGTGAGAGCAGGTGTTTCCACTTCCTGCCGAAATCCACAAGGGTGGTCAGGTTCGGCTCCCATGGCTCCACGTCCAGGGCGTAGAAGTCGTTGTAGCTGGTCTCATCGGCATAGTATTCATCTCCCAGACCTGCAAAGCCATGTCCGAACTCATGCACGAAGATCTTGCCCGCCATGAGGTTGCTGTTCACGCTGACCGAATAGTGGTTGTAGATCGCCCCACCGCCGTATTTCTCTGAGTTGACCAGTATGTAAATCTGGTCGTAGGGTGCCTGTGCCGCCAGGTCCCTGACGCGGTGATGGTCATCCGTCATGCAGTAGCGTTCGCTGTCGAAGGTGTAAAAGGACGTTCCCAGCTGGGTCCTGGCCCAGATGCTGTCCTTTGGGATGTCGTTCCCCGGATCGCGTGAGGGTGCCAGCACACCGCGGATGTTGAACAACTCCCTGTAATCGCTGTAGGGTTCAAAGGAAAACAGTATCTCCGCAAACCGCCGGCAGTCCGAGATGAACCTGCCCATATCCTCCGCAGTGTATCCCTCCGGCAGGATGACGATGTCCACCCGTTCTGAGGGGTCGCCGGTGACCTGGACATCAAAGGCCGGATATTCATTGCGCGGCTCCCTGATGATGAACGGATCCGCCGGATCGAAGGAACAGGCAAATTTTTCTTCAAAGATTCCCTTTCTGTTCCTGCTGCTGATCCGGATATGGCACTTTTCCCGCGGAAGCGGCATGACAACGGTTTCCTGAAAGGCCTTTTTTATTTTTTTTGCTTCATCAGTGGTCTGCCATTCCCCAAACAACGTGCAATACCCCCTTGAATAGATCAGGGAGTCGTTTTGCTCCATGTAGACCTCCAGGAAGTACTGTCCGTAACGAAGCGTATCAATGAGCTGGTGGTGCGATCCGCCCCAACGGGGCTCGATGATGACCTTTCCGAGGTAAAACGCCTCTTCATGGGCATCACCGGCATGATAGTAATCGATCCGCAGTGTCTTTTCCTCGAAGAGGTCGGAAAAATCTGCAAGTGCCGGTATTGCTGCCAGCAATACGGCGAAAGACAGTATCCTTCTCATGATCGAAAGCTTGGTCGTGTGAATCAATTATTCTTTAATATGCTAAAGTAGTAAACGCAGCAATTCCGCCGGATATAAATATATTTTAATAATTTTAGCTCATCAAAATCAGAGGAGTATGAAAAGGATCATGATCTGGATGGCACTGGCACTGGTGATCCAGGTAAACGGACAGACCACCATTGCCGACAAGACGGAGGTTTTCGGAACATGGAGCAGGAAGGGGTCTCCCTACCTGGTGATGGGTGAGGCCATTGTGCCTGAGGGTAAGACCCTGACCATCAAGCCCGGCGTGGTGGTGAAGTTCCGGACCGGGGATGTCCATGATTATATTGAGGATGGTTTCAAATGCGGTTTCCTGAGGGTCAACGGCACCCTGGTCGCAAAGGGGAAAGCCGGCAAGATGATCCGTTTCACCAGGGAGTCCTCTTCAGGTTACTGGGGCAATGTGTACATCAACTCCAGGGCCCAGGGCAACATCGTGGAATATTGCAGGTTTGAATATGCCTACTATGTCCGGACGATCATCCCGGATGATAATGCCACAGGAGCCCTCACCTTCAACAACGCCACAGGGCAGGTGAACAACTGCCTGTTCATGTACAACGGATGGACCGCGATCAACTGCAAGAACGATGCCTTCCCGAAGATCACCAACTGCACCCTGGTGGCCAATGAGTATGGCATCGAATGTAATTCATCCTCCTTCCCGACGATCATCAACACGATCATCTGGAACAATGAGAACGGCGCCTACATCAACGGCGAGGCCGAACCGAGGATCATGTTTTCGCTGTACCAGGACGATGAGCTTCCGGATGGCTTTGAAGACAAGGGCAACAACCTGTTGGGGATGGATCCCAGGCTGACGCCCGAGCTGCGCCTGAGCGAGGGCAGTCCGTGCCTCAAGGCCGGCATGAAGGGGATGGATATGGGGGTGGAGTTTTAATAGTCACTGATTATATCAGTCGGATGTACAGGCATGTCGATGTATGATGTATGAAGTATGATGTCAAAAGTTTATCCGCCATGGCGGGGCAGAAGTGCCGGCACTTCAAATTGGGAGTGGGAATTGCGGCTGTATTTCATTTATACTGATGCTGTTTGATTTTGCCTGTCTGCCTGTCCGACGATTTATCTGCCGAAGGCATGACAGGCGGGCCGGCAGGCAAAAGCAAAATCTTACAGTCAAAGAGAGATAAAAGTGTTATAAAATCTATTTAAAGGATTTCCCTGTTTGCCTTTCTTTTTAAATCTGACTTAATATAATTAACTATTGGCATTATAGAGAATAATAATTCAGGTGGTTCTGTATCTCCAGTAACGGTATCAATTTTATACAGATTATCTATATATTTTTTACCCCTTACATTATTAATACTGATTTGTTTTCTTTCGTCAATGAATATACGACAATCAGCAGATGCCATCAATGCCTCATTGTATTTGTTATCTTCCATGACATCAATAAAAACAGAAAAAATACCTCTGCTTTTTATTATATCTACGAGTGACGGTATAAATAAAGGATCTTTTGCCAGAAGAGGGAAACGAGTTCTAAGTTGAGCAGTGTCGGCAAATAGAATTGAATCAATAGTATTGTTTGTCGTTAAATAGTTGTCAATAATATAAAGAAATTCTTCAGGATAAATATTTCCCATTCGAAAATTTAGAACAAATACCATGATATCGCTCTTTTCTGATCCATATTTAAATTCCCAAAGTTTTGTTTCTCTGCTACCATCCTCTGTTTCAGGATCATCATTAATCAAATTAAGATTTTTCCTCCACGCAGAAGCTACCTTATTATGTAAAGCAACTTCTCTCAGATTAATCTC
>JAFGHD010000038.1 GCA_016939365.1 Bacteroidales bacterium
TGATCTGTAAGATTTTGCTTTTGCCTGTCTGCCTGTCCGACGACAGGCGGGCCGATCAGGCAGGCAAAATCAAACAGCATCAGTATATCTCAGCAGGGATGATTTTGTCGATAGTTTGTTCAACACAGCTATATAGAAACTCTGCCATATCAGTGGCATCAAAAAACCGGTATAAATCAATGGTATCATTTCATATTTCCACAATATTATCTGCTGTCGGCTGCCATTCAATCAATTCCAGACGTGGTAAGGAATAACG
Source organism: Bacteroidales bacterium (assembly GCA_016939365.1). Lineage (GTDB taxonomy): Bacteria > Bacteroidota > Bacteroidia > Bacteroidales > JAFGHD01 > JAFGHD01. The sequence goes on from JAFGHD010000038.1 coordinate 260, forward strand.
CTCAAGTACTTCGCTGTACTCGTCGATTCGTTCAAGTATAGCGGCAGAAACAGGAAAAAGATATGAAAAACTATTACAACGCATGAATAACAATTAATGGAGTCATCCATTCATTAAATATCATTACGAATAATATTATCATGCCAAATTTTGGAATGCTTCAGAATCTCTGGCTGAACAGTGTCGGCAGGATCACATTTACCCGCATCTCGAGTATCCGCAGTGTTTGCAGACGAGGCAGCCTTCCTTATACATGAGGCCGCCTTCGGTGCCGCACTCGGGGCAGGCGTGTTTGCTGTCCACCGTGCCGTCAGGTATGAACTTCTTCAGGGCCCGCACCACGCCGTTCTTCCAGGTGTTTATCGAGTCGCTGTCGAAGTTAAGGTGGTCCACCAGGTCGATGGCGTATGTCAGCGGCATGCCATGGCGCAGGATGCCCGAGATCAGTTTGGCGTAGTTCCAGTACTCCTTGTTGAACGACCGCGACAACCCTTCGATGGTGGTTTTGTAGCCCTCCTTGTCGATGAACTGGAAGTCGTACCGTGCCGGTTCTCCTTTTGCGGGTTTGTTCCGGATGACGTAGGCCTGTGTCACCCAGGTAGGCAGGGTAAAATGGTCGGCCTTGCCTGTAAATATCTCATAAGGTTTACCGTCGAGCAGGCCCACCACGGCGATCCATTTCTCGTAGTCATTCTGGAAGCGCACCACCTCGGCCTCGAGCACCCTGGGCCTGGGCGGGGCGTTGGTGTCGCGGAACTCAGGTTTGTCCTCCTTCTTGTCGTTGTTGCTCACCAGTACGCCGGAACGCGAGCCGTCGCGGTAGATGGTCATGCCCTTGCAACCGCTCTCCCAGGCCGTCATGTACACCTGGCTCACCAGCTCCTCGGTGATGTCGGATGGGAGGTTGACCGTCACGCTGATGCTGTGATCCACCCATTTCTGCACGGCTCCCTGCATCTTCACCTTGTTCACCCAATCGATGTCGTTGGAGGTGGCCTTGTAATAGGGTGATTTCTCGATCAGGGGCTGCAACTCCTCATCGGTGTATTTGATCACCTTCTCCACGTCGTAACCGTTCACCTCGAGCCAGGTCATGAACTTGGGGTGGAACACGTTGTATTCTTCCCATGAGTCGCCCACCTCGTCCACAAACGAGATGCGTGCGGTCTTGTCGTTGGGGTTGACCTTTCTGCGTCGGCGGTAGGAGATCAGGTAGGCTGGCTCGATGCCGGAAGTAGTCTGGGTGCAGATACTCACGCTGCCGGTAGGGGCGATGGTGAGCATGGCGATGTTGCGCCGGCCGTATTTCTTCATCTTTTCGTAGACCTTCGGCGCCGCTTCTCGGATGCGTTGGATAAAGGGATTGTCCTTCTCGCGTTCGATGTCGAAGATGGGGAAGCTGCCTCTTTCCTGTGCCAGGTCGACCGAGGCGCGGTAGACCTCGATGGCGAGCTGCTTGTGTACCTCCACGGAGAAGTTGGTGGCCTCCTCGGTGCCGTAGCGGCTGCCCAGTGCGGCCAGCATGTCGCCCTCGGCCGTGATGCCGATGCCTGTCCGCCGGCCCTGGATACACTTCTCCCGGATCTTCTCCCAGAGCCTGCGCTCCACACCCTTGATCTCGTCGTCCTCGGGGTCTGACTTGATCTTGGCCAGGATGGCGTCCACCTTCTCCAGCTCCAGGTCGATGATGTCGTCCATGATCCGCTGGGCGTAATGGGCATGTCTGGTAAACAGCTCCGAGTTGAAGCTGGCCTCGCTGGTGAAGGGATTATCGACATAGCCGTAAAGGTTGATGGCGATGAGGCGGCAGCTGTCGTAGGGGCAGAGGGGTATCTCGCCGCACGGGTTGGTTGCGACGGTGGTGAAACCCAGGTCGGCGTAGCAGTCGGGAACGGACTCGCGGATGATGGTGTCCCAGAAGAGCACTCCGGGCTCGGCCGAAGCCCAGGCGTTATGGATGATCTTGTTCCAGAGGTCACGGGCACGGATCTCCTGCTTCATCAGGGGCTGATCGGAACGGATGGGGTATTGCTGGATATAGCCGGTGTCATCGCGCACCGCCTTCATGAATTCATCGTCGATTTTTACCGAGATGTTGGCGCCGGTGACCTGGCCCTTGTCCATCTTGGCATCGATAAAGCCTTCGGAATTGGGATGCTTGATGGATATGGTGAGCATGAGTGCGCCGCGGCGGCCGTCCTGAGCCACTTCGCGGGTGGAGTTGGAGTACCGTTGCATGAAGGGTACGATGCCGGTGGAGGTCAGCGCACTGTTCTTCACCTGCGTCCCCTTCGGGCGGATGTGGCTCAGGTCGTGTCCCACGCCGCCCCGCCTCTTCATCAGCTGCACCTGCTCCTCGTCCGTCTTCATGATGCCCCCGTATGAGTCACTGGGACCGGGATGACCGATCACAAAACAGTTCGAGAGTGACGAGACCTGGAAGTCATTGCCGATACCGGCCATCGGACTGCCCTGAGGGATGATGTACCTGAAGTGCCGGAACAATCCGAATATCTCATCCTCGGTCATCGGGTTCGGGTATTTCCTCTCGATGCGTGCGATCTCCCTGGCCAGGCGGCGGTGCATGTCGTCGGGCGTGAGCTCGTAGATAAGCCCATGGCTGTCCTTCAGGGCATACTTGTTCATCCAGACGTTCGCCGCCAGCTCGTCGCCCCTGAAATATTCCGTCGCCTTCTCCATGATCTGCTCAGGCGGGTAGAACGGCAACTCCTTCTGTTCCTGCTTCTCCTCCCGGGTTGCGGATTCGGGCGGGGCGGCGGCCGCCGCCGGCCTCTCCTCCTCACCGTTCTCGAAAAATCCATCCGTTACAGCAGGCCTCTGCCTCTGTTCCAGCACCCTGTCGTAGAAGCGCTCCTCAGTCCTGTTCTTTGTCGTGTGCTCCAGGTCTGTGAAAAGACTGTTTTCCATCTTGCTTAATTAACGGTGGTCGGTAATGTTATATTGGCCAAACATCTGGATAATAATGCATTAATAGAATACACCCGCCATATTTCGGGAACACCAAATTACAACACAAGCGAAGGGATGGGCAAGCTTTTTTAATAAACACAGGCTTGTTGAAAAAATGATATAGTGTTGAATTCAAAAATCATAAGCTGCCTGTATGGCAATTATCAACAACCTCTTGATAAAAAAAACTCCGGGGAAATGAATGGTTGTGCATCGTGCCAAATGTCGTATATGATTGATAAACAGCAATATAATGCAAAAGTGTTTGTACGTGCGGTAATGACTTATTTTTATTTTGAATCACTTGCAATATTGACCCGTTGCGGCCTCTGCCGGCCTGAATCCCATTTTTGATGCGGCTTTGAGATCGTTACATCCTTCGGCTGCGTCTCCCAGAGCTATTTGTGCCAACCCCCTGAAATAATAGGCTGCCGGTATGGAGGGTTGAACTGATATGGCCCGGTTCAGATCGTCCAGCGCACCGGGCATGTCGCCGGTCTGATACCTGTCGATGCCCCGGTTCAGGAGGGCTTCGGTCAGACCCGGGTTGATCTGGAGTGCGGTATTGTAATCCGCGAATGCTTTCTCATAAATGCCCTTCCGGGACCATGCGATGGCTCGGTTGGCATAGGCCTGCGCATGCCGGGGATTGATGTTTATGGCGCTGTTGAACTGGCTGATGGCTTCATCGGTACGGTTCATGTTGAGCATGACCAGGCCCCGGTTGAATAAGGCATTGACATAGTCCGGCCTCAGCCGGATGGCCTCTCCGTAGTCCATGGCGGCTTTGTCGAGGTTACCGAGGCTGAACCAGGCAGTACCACGGTTCAGGAAGGCGTCCGGTAGCGTCGGATCACGTGCAAGGGCGGAATCGAGGGCCATAATGGCTCCGTGATATTCGCCCATGTTGAGCCGTGCAAATCCAAGGCTGGCAAGCAGCTCAGCCCGGTCGGGATTCAGCGCAACCGCCCGTCTGAAATCCCTTGCCGCCTTGTCAAAATCCTTGAGATCGAGGTGCACCGCACCACGGTTGGCCCAGCCTTTGTAACTCTCCGGACTCAGCTCCACCTGCCGGGTGAAGTCGGACAGCGCCCCTGCAAGCTTGCCCTCCTGCTTGCGGCAGGCGCCCCGGTTGGTGTATCCAAGGGCATCTTCCGGGTATTTTCTGATCATGTCGCCGAAGAAGATATCCTCGTTCTTCCAGATCAGGGCCCGGTTCAGGGTCACCAGGGAGATGACCATGAGATAGCTTGCAGTCAAAGCAACCAGCAGGCGTGATCTCATGCTCCGGGGTGGAAGGATGCGTCTGGCCAGGAAACCCGATGCCAGGAAAAGCCCGAAGGAAGGCAAATAGGCGTACCTCTCCGCCATGAAGTAGTCGCCCGCGGGCACTTCGAAAACCTTCAGGAGCAGGGCGATATTGATGGCAAAGAAGAGCAGGCCGGCTACGATGACCGGTTCCCTGCGCCACAACCGGACGATTGCATAGATCCCTGCAGCCGCGAAAATCCATCCGGCAGCCGCACCCGCCCATACGGCCGGGGTGATCGCAGTAGGGTAGGGGTAGTAAGCCGACAGGCGGAAGGGGATGAAAAGCTTGATGATGTATAGAAAGAAGGCGTCTGATGCAAAGATGATCCGTTCAACCGGCCCGCGGGATATCTGGCTCAGATCCTCCCCCCAGGTGCTCCTTTGTGCCCACACGGCGCTGAGGCTGAACAACAGCGAAAATGCCAGGAAAGGTATTTTCTCGAACCAAACATTCCTTTTCCTGAGATCGCGGCCATGCAGGTAGTCCATCACCGGCAGGGTGAAGGCGAGCATGAGTGCCGGCACCTTCGACAGGAGGGAAAGCAGGAAAAGAAGGAGGGATATGGCAAGGTGCCTGTTTTTGCGGCTCTCCAGGTAACGATGGTAAACGAGCAGTGACCAGAAGAAAAAGAAGGCGTAGAGCAGGTTCTTTCGTTCCGTGGCCCATGCGACAGTCTCGACATGCAACGTGCATATCCCGAAGAGCAGTGCGGTGACGAATGGAGGCCAGATGCTGTCTCCGGGTATGAGGCGCCGCGCCAGCAGCCAGACCATCAGCACAACGGCCAGATGCAGCAACAGGTTGGTGAGATGGTACACAAAAGGCCGGGTTCCGGAGATGCTCCAGTCTACAGCCAGGGAAACCAGGGTGAGCGGATGGTAGTGTCCGTCATAGTATACGGAGAACATCTGCGCGATACCGTCTGGACTCAACTCGTGGATGTAGCGGTTGTTGAGGATATAACGGTTGTCATCCCAGGAAGACAGCAGCCCGTTACCCAGGTGCGGCAGGTACACCAGAGCGCACCAGATGAGCAGTACTGCAGGGACGAGAAAACTTCCGGAAGGGGGTTTTCTGATTTTCATGAACGGTTCCGGATTTTTGCGGACCGGGTATAAAAATAATACTCTCCGGGATTTCTTTCGATCATGTCCCTCCAACCGTTCACTGTAAGCCGGATATGATTGGCCCGTGAAAGGGTCACTCATGGACATGTTGCGGGGCTGCCTGGGGCTCTGCGGCCAGCCGTTGCCTGTTCACCGATTCGTAGAGGGATGCAAACGCCGCCCTGATCCAGATCATGGCCGGGATGGTGCCGACGATCAGAAGGATCATCCCCGCGATGAAGATGAAGAAGGAGATGATGGCCAGGAAGAAAACCTGCCAGGCCACACCATTGCGGGTCATGTTCCAGCTCTCCCTTACGGCATCCACAGGTTCCATTCTGCGATCCATCACCAGAAACGGAACAAAGGCCAGCTTGCAGGCAAAGATAATCCCCGGAACGATCAGCAGGAAGAAACCGGTGGCGATGATGGCGGTGGCCAGCAGCTTGGCGAGGATCACGTTCAGGTAGTTGCTGAAGGTGTCAAACATCTCCCTGATGTCGAAATTATGGTTCCGGACCGCCTTGAGGAACACCCATGATGCACCGTAGCTGATAGGTGCCACCACAAAAAGCCAGTATGCCATGGAAAACAGCTTGGCCAGGAAGAGGCCGGGTGCATAGTATTCCTCCGCTCCGTTGGCAGCCCCCAGCGGGATCATGGCAGAGACCAGCACAACGACCACCAGCAACAATTCGAGGAACCAGGCAGTCATGACATTCCATCCGTATCCCAGGGATGAGCCGGCATCAGGGCTCAGGTGCCGGATCGCTTCGGCAAGGTTCTTTCCTGATTCGTTCATGCTTGTGTTTATTTGAAAGTTTACCTGCCAAAAGTAATGCGGGCATGGCGGGAAACCTATAAACTAAAGTATGATTTTGCCAAAATCATACTTTGGTTGGGTTTGGTATGATCCGGAATAGCTATTTTTGGATCTGACCTCCATGAGATTCCGTGGCATTGACTCATGATATCCTGCTGATCACCTCCCTGGTCATCTCCCTGGGTGCTGGGAGTGCGGCCATTCTCATGGCCCACAGTCTCGAGAGGAAATACCGGCTGCCGGCGCTTTCCACATGGTTTTACCTGGAGATACTCAGGGTGATCTTCGGGTTTTACGGACTGGCGGCACCGTTGCTGGCCTCCCGGATGTTGCCTGAGTTGTTCCCGGATGGGGATGTTGTTTCATTTCTTGCATTGCTGCTCCCAATGCTGGGGCTTCCCTTCCTGATCGCGCTCTGGTATCTTTTCATCCGGTTGTGCCGTCAACTGGCGGGGCATGAGGTTCCCGGCCTGTTCACGTTGTTGTTCTTCAGCAGTTTCGCCCTTTTGTTGCTGGCAGGCAGCCTGACAGCCATTTATATGTACCAGGGGCTGGATGGTTATGATCCCGCTTTGCGCCGGATGCTCAAACCGGGAGGAATTATCCTGTCGGTGATCGTTCTTGTAGCCGGTATGATGGTGCTCTGGATACGTCCCAGATACCCGGAAGGAAGCAAGTCGAGACAAATGACCACCCTGCTCCCGCTCCTTTTTGCCGTACCGCATGTGATCTATTTCATCCTTTCGCTGACGCTTCCAGGCCGTTTCCGGACGGATCCGCTGCTCCTGGTGCTTTACTTCGCGGCAGACCTGCCTGCCCTGATATGGTACTTCAAATATCTGGAACGGCAGCATGTACCGGCCGGCGCCTCGGGTCAGCCCGTTGAAACGCTGGAATCGTTTTTTGAGCGGTATGATTTATCACCCCGGGAGCAGGAGATCGTGGCAGGTATCTGCAACGGGATGACCAACCAGCAGATCGCTGACAAATTGTTCATCTCCATCCATACGGTGAAAAGCCATTCCCACAGTATTTATGAAAAAACCGGTGTGAATAACCGGGTACAGTTGGTGAATCTGATAAGGAACCGGACAAGCAAGGCCTGATTCCTCTTCCGGTTAAGGCGATGATGTCATTCGATCATCCCCGATCCCGGCATAATAAGTGGTAATCTGTGAACCCGTATGAATATTTTGTTACCGCGGATTTCAGTGAACGTTTGCTATGGACAGGTAAACCAGGTGCTCCGAAAATTCCGCAGGTGAACAGATGCATCCTTGCAATCCCTGCCGTTGACCTTCACCGTACCATCATCGCTGAGGATCTGGATGTTCTGATCAACTCCGGGGTATATGACCAGGGCCTCGGGATTCAGATCGCCGGCATCAAAACCGTTGATTTCAACCGGTTCGTCAGATTGCTCCCCGGACCAGCTGAATAACCTGAAATCTCCTTCGCCCTGATATGAGCCGGCAAGGATAAGGTATTCATCCCGGGCTGCAAAATACTCCATACTTCTGATGCCGAGGCCTCCCAACGGCAACAGGAGCGGATTGCCAAACCTGGCGTTTTGTCCCGCAATGACCTCCTGCGGATTCTCCAGCGGTATGATCAATGCCTTTCCGTTCGGAACGGGATTCCGTAATCCGATCAGCAATTGACCCTTTGGTGTGACGCACAATCCCTCAATATTCAGGGCACCCCCTTTCGTGGGTGGGCGTCGGGCAGCCTCATCCAGCCCGAATTGTTCAAATCCCGGATCGGCTGTCAGATCACTGATGAGGTTACGGTAAGGTATTCCGGCGGGGGTGATGACCGGTGTGCCATCCTGAGTGTAATGCACTTCCGTGGCAAACAGCTGCTGCCGGCTGGGTCGCTCTTTTCCGTTCCTGTGGGTTCCATGTGATGTGATCCAGAAGATGTGATTCCCCAACCCGGCGGCGCCTTCGATATCTGCCTCGGGATGCTTCCCGTCAGAGGCAAGAAATGAGCTCATATCAAATGACCGGATGGGATTTCCCGGCTGATCATTGCGGTAAAGCCTCAGAACATTGTCTTCGTCATTGGCGGCAACAAACAGGTCTTCCCGCAGCGCCACACCGGCTGAGGCATCACACATACCGTAATACCGGCTGATATCAATCTCCTGTTGCAGCATTCCTGAGCAGGCGGAAAGCATGCACAGAACAGAAGCAATCCAAACCGTTCCAACTTGTTTCATGAAAAGTGGATATCCTTTATACACAGTCTCCTGACTGTCAAAAATGATCTTTGCAAAAAGCAAGGGGATTCGTCCGGGTCTAAAAGAGACTGCCTAAAATTTCAATTGTCTTTGTTTTTTTATCACTTTTCGAATGACCTTTTCGATGATCATCATGACGATTGAGATTTTCAAAAACTTAAACAGTCTCTGAATGTCTGAAATTGGGTTTTACGGCACCTGGCTGCCCCGTCCTCCGTTCACGGCCCAGATGTCAATCTTGTCAATATTGCTGACATTCCCATCCAGGTTAAAGTCACCCGTCAGATAGCCGCTGCTGCCGGCCTGGGGCACCCACACTTCAATCTTGTCGGGATTGCTCACGATATCGTCCGCGTTACCGTCACCCCCGGCCATACCCCAGACGCCGGGTTCGAGCTCCTTGCCGCCCAGGTTGCCTCCGTATATCTGGCCTGCCCCTGTGGTGAAGTCATAACTGTACATACCGGGAGCGAAGTTCAGCGGCTGGGCCGACATGACAGCCAGGTGGTTCCTGTGCCATATCACCATGTACAGGTTATCCTGGAGATATTCCCTGAGCACAGGCAGCCTGACGGCATCCATCCCGGTTACGCTGCCGTCGTTCATCAGGAAGGCTGCCTGCCGGGCGATACGGGTGGATACATTAGCCTGTGAAGCGTCCGGAGCATCACGGTATTCAAGAAGAATCCAATCGACAATATCCGTGCTGGGTACCATCGTCACACTTTCGGTACCTGAATAGTCCCATGGAGGGACACTATAAGGCTGCATCAGTGGAAAATCCGGGAGCCCATTCAGATTAGTGCTCATGGCAGGTCCTTCAAACGGTCCTTCCAACATGACCTTCAGGTCCATCTCATATCCCGAACACTCTATTACTACGTCATCCCAGTAACTATTCGAATTTCCGTAGCAGTACAATCCCGCTTTTCCGCCGGAATAGGTGTTATCCAGGATATTGAATATCTCGCTGCCATCAATGTTCAGAATGATCTTTCCGGCCCGGTAGATCACCTCCACATCATACCACGTGTTGGTGGCATATCCCACATTGTCCGAGGCAAGAATGGTTCCCGTTCCATTGACCCATTTATATAATAACCTTTGTGGGGTTTGCAGGTGCCAGATGAACATATACATATTCAGTGGATCCTGGTAATTAAACACCAAGCCGATCCGGTCATTGTCGGTAGATTGCATCTTACAGCTTACGGCGTAGTCGGTCCATAAAGGGGTACCTGCCAATGCATAACAGGCGCCCAGCAGGTTCCCGTTGATATAGTAATTTGATGTCTGCCGCATGATACCTCCTGTTTCGCTCCAGCTCCCATTGATGGTTTGCCACAGCGGATCGATGCTGTTGTCATTGAAATCGTCGGTGAACTTCAGGCATTCATCCACCGGGAGGACTTCGATCAGGTCCTGCCTGGTTTCCGTGGAGCTTCCGAAATGGTTTGCAACGGTCAGGGATGCTGTATAGAGTCCTGGGGTATCGTAGTTGTGTACCGGGTTATAAAGGGTGCTGGTCTGCCCGTCGCCGAAATCCCAGTCCCATGAGGCAGGTCCCTGTGTGGAATGGTCCTGGAACTGTACAGGCTCACCGGCGAATATTCTCGTTCTGTCAACGGTAAAATCTGCGATTGGTGGCAGGTCGCTGATGCAGAAATTGTCAAATCCGACGGTTTCGGAGCCGGAGAAGAACTCCAGACAGATGGCGACCTCCTCGACCTGGTCAATCAATGTGGGCCACGTTCCGGAAACGACATTCCATGCCGACTCTTCCACAGGGTAGTTAAAGGTATACCATCCGCCGACCGCTCTCAGGGAATTGGTGTCTGCGGCGATCTTTGCCTCTCCTCCCGGGCCCGAAATGCTGAGGAAGGCATCGCTCAGCACCAGGCTTCCTGATGTACCCGTGATCTTCAGATCGAAACGGACATCGGCCGCATGGTTGTCCAGCTGCGTCCAGTCGCCAAGGAACTTGGGCGGAGCAAACGCATAGGCCGTTCCGCTTCCGTTGGCCACCTGGATATACCTGCCGGGATTACCCCCGGACGACTGATTCGAAACCCCCCCGGCACCCGTGAAAGTCCATCCGTCAAATCCTCCCGCCTCAAAGTCGGAACAGATAACCGGTATCACAGGCAGGTTCATAGGGGTGATAGAGAGTCCTACATTATCAAGCCTTACATATTCATCACCGTTTATGTATTCCATGGTGACGATCAGGGTGGTGACCTGTTGCATCAGTCCGCTCCAGGTGCCGTCGTTCAGCTGCCATGCTGATTCTTCAAGTGGAAGTGAGTAGGTGATCCATGTATCGTTCGGCGGCGTGGGATTCAGGATGCCCGTTGCCTGCCCCCCCGGCCCGATGATACGGAAAACGAAATTGCTGCCGACATATGCCGATGCAATCTTATGAAGAAAAATATCTGCCCTGAGTGTGTCAACCGGGGTGGCAGCAGACCAGTCTCCCAGGAATTTCAAGGGCGCATAGGCCCGGTTCATGTTTCCCGTGGCGTCGTCATTCACACGGAAACATCCCCCGGGATTCCCCGTCCCACCCTCCCATAGATAATCCCCGTCACCCTCTGACACCCATCCGTCCGTATGTCCCTGCTCAAAGTCGGAAAGAACCTGTGTATGACCCACATGACAGATCATCGAAAGTATGGATATATAAACCCCGAATCGTTTCATGACTTTATGATTTTTGTTTAGGTTTTAGCCTGTCAATCAGTTAACGAGAAGGTAAATATAAAGAAATTCAATCACTCAGAGACTCGTCAAAATTGGAATTTATAGTATTTTCTTCTTCAGGATAACATATGTTCTGGGTGGCCCTTTTATGTGTTCTATGTCCCGCAGGTGCGGGATGTGGTTCAAATTCAGCGAAAAACAACAAGACACAGGCAAAGGATTTCACATGGAGAGATTCAGGTTTCATTCATTGCATCAGCTTCTGGGAATCGCTTTGAAACAGGTTCTGATTGCTCCAATTGAATCTGAGCCGATGAGCAGTATCGGTGGTGCGGGGTTTGCCCCAAAAAAATAATCACAAACGCACGCCTTGGTGGGGCATGCCGTTTCAAAAAGACGGATCGCCCATCCTATGCCGTTCTGGGTGGGCGATCCAAAATATCATATCAGTATGATCTGCATGAACCGGTAATTAATCCTTACTCAGGCACCTGACAGCCCATCCCTGCGTTGACGCCCCAGCATTCGATCTTATCGCCGTTCTCCACGTTGCCGTTGAGGTTGAAATCGGCCTGCAGGTAACCCGAGCTGCCGGACTGCGGTATCCAAACTTCCACCTTGTCCGCGGAGGTGACCTGTCCGTCGCAGTCGCCATCGCCGGCGATCATGCCCCAGATGCCCGGGGCAATCTCCCTGTGGCCGTTCATGCCGCCATATACCTTGGTCGAACCGGTAGTATAGTCATAGCTGTAAATGTTTCCGGCCTTGCTCAGCGGGTCGCTCGACATCACCCCGAGGTGATTCCGGTGCCATATGACGACAAAAAGATTGCCTGTGATGGTCAGGTCGAATTCCATCAGGCTGCTTCCGTCGGCGGCGACGATCGATCCGTTCTTCAGAATGAAGCCTGCCTGTCTGCCCACCATGGTGGAAGGCAGGGCTGTAGATGCCGGACCGGTGGTCTCTCTCAGCTCTATAAGCACCCAGTCGGTCACATCCGCATTGGGAATGGGGGAGGCAGTCTCAGTTCCGTTGTAGTTATACGGAGGCATGTTATAGGGCTGGGAAGCGGGGATGTATCCGTATATGTTCAGGAATGTGTTCATCGTGGTGCCGGAGAAAGGACCCTGCAGGAAAGCTTTCAGGTCGAGCTGCACCATGGGCGCAAGAGTGCCGGTGATCTGGAAGTCATCCACGGCCATATCGCTGGTGTAGTTGGTGCCGGTGATACCGCGGAACCGCAGCTTGACATGCTTGCCGGCGAAGGCGGTCAGATCGGCGGTCTTCTGGTACCAGGCATTTCCCTGGTTGCCTGATATCGGGGTCATGACATCATTGATCCAGGCTCCGTTGTCATAGACGTCCAGGTGCAGTACGCCCATGGCTGCACCATACATGTGATACCAGAAAGTGACCTGCGCGTCGGAAAGGGTGGTCAGATCGAACTTCGGGGTAACCAGGTCTGCGCGTTTGGATGGATAATTCGGGCTGGATGCCTCGGTATAGACGTAATAACCTGAACCGGAGGTGTGGTCGCCGGAAGGCCCTGTGCTGCTGGATGGTGTGGAACCGCTCAGGGGGGTCCAGTCAAAGTCGTCGCTCATGCCGTTCTTCCATCCTTCCGGCAGGGCGCCGCCGAGATCGAAGTTGGTGGAGTACGGAACGGCGACCGGTGTCTCAGGCGCTACCGGCGGGAAGATGATGTAGTCCACCCAGGCGCAGTCAGACCCGCCGATGGTGTTGGCATCCTTGACATAACTCCACTGGAAGGTATGGTTGCCTGCTGTTACCGGGTAGGTGGCCTGGCCCCAGCTTACCTCACCGGCCCACTGGCCCTGCTGCACACCGTCGATATAGAACCTCAGGTAGTCGTAAGCCGTCTCGGAGGAGACTTTCCGGTAGAAGGATATGGTGCCGGCAGTGGTCACATTGAACGAAATGGCCAGTGATGTGGTCTGGTTGTGGCCTATGGCACCCGATTTACAGCAGTAGATGCCCTCCCAGGGACTCTGTGTCACCACCGACCAGGGCGCGCTGCCTCCGGTCTCCCATTCGAATTTGGTCATGGTACCGGTCTCCCAGTCCTCCAGCACCAACCCCACCGATTTGTAAAAGGTCTTCGAGGCCGTGTAGCTTCCGGCGGTGGCATTGTAAACCAGATCGACCGAGGTGCCGATGGGTGTCCCTGCGTCCACGGTGATCTGGAAATTCGCCTGGACAGTGGCTCCCGCTCCGATGCTCCCCATTGACGAGGTACCGTTATTGATGGTGATCCATGGGCTTCCCGTGGTCAGCACACCGGTGCAGGATGGGCTGGCCGCACTGCCGGTGTTGGAGGTCTCAATGTGGATCGTGGCTGTCTCGCCCGGATCGAGCATGCCGTTGCCGTTGCCTCCTGCCGCATCATCGATGGTCATGTTGCCCACCTGCAGAACAGGTGCGTGGAGATCGATGCTGAAAAAGCTGTTCCAGGTCGACTGTCCGGTGGCGGACACGTCGAAGGTCACTGTATGACCGTCCGGGATCAGGTCGGCAATGGTGAATCCGAAGGCGTTGGTTTTGTTGATGGCCTGTGCGGGCGCCATATCGCCGTAATATTCCGTCCCATCGGTAACTGTGACATAAGGATCGGCCGTGGCAAGGGTTGCATTCACAGCGGTGGCCGTCACGCTGCCGACATTCTTCAGCTCCATATCGAGGGTGATGGCTTCCCCGAACTCGGGTATGCCGTTGCCGTTACCGGAGGCATCATGCACCTGGTGGTCGTTGTAAATGACATAGGGCTGGTTGCTGATCACCACGATCGTGCCCTGGTGGCGGTTGCGGTTGTGTGCGATGATCGAGACGGAGATGTCGCTGACCTGGGCGACCGGGTCGAAGAATATCACGGTGGCATCACCGCTGGCATCAGCCACAGCCCTGCCGATCAGTATGCCGTTTTGCATAAGACCGATCCGTGCATAGGGTGCATCGGTCTGGAAGGAAACCTGCGTGGCCCCCAAAGGAACGCTGGGAGGATAGGTGGCATTGATGTTCGTAGGAAGGGCTGTCCAGATATCCATCGTAGGATCACCAAACAGGTTGATCTCATAGTAACACCAGCGGATGGCACCGCTGTGTGAACTGATGTTGGCCGCATTGTCCTCCTTGCTGTCGCGGTTGGCATCCCCTATTTTGGTGATGTTTTCCCCAAACATCGCATCGTAGAACTGTCTGTCGAAATACTGCGATGCGCCGTCGGTGCTGCTGTGCATGCCCCAACCGTAACGTGAGTTGCCGATACAGGCGACAGCACCGGTCAGCAGCGTGCTGAACTTCTCATTGAAACAGTCATCGGAGCTGTAAGAGTTCGCATCGTCCCGGTTATCGAACGAACCGTTGTAACAACCCTGCGAATAGGTAATGACATAACCCCTGGTCACGCCGTTATTGGTGAAATTTGAAGTGGTCAGGTCGGTATTGTACATTTTCATGTTATAATTCACGTTTGAATGGCCCAGGTGGTTCAGCAGGTTGACCCCCACGTTGTTGAACTGGTTGAATATGTCGGTCTTGCTCCAGTTGCCCAGCTTTTCATAGAGGCGCGTGATGGTGAAGTTGGGCGACAGGCCTGCGGTGGTGTAGCCATGGTTGGAGCTCCCGTAGGCTACCTCGTCCTTGTAATCCCCGCCCCATGTCGGATCGTTCCACAAAAGTTCTCCCACCATCAGGGCTTTCTCGATATCAGCCACAACAGGGGCATCCTGGTATTTCTGCAGCTTCTGCGTGAAATTCTGTATTTCCGTCGTGCCGTCGATGCATATCCTTCCGATGCTCACCTCGGAATAGAGGTCCTCTTCACCCGGCTCACCGTAACGGGTATCGCCGTCGCTGTTCCAGTTTCCGTCCAGGTTGGAATAGTAGATGTCCGCAGGGATGTCGGTTTCAGGGGTGCTGTATGCATTGCCGTACATTCCCCGGTGGGGGATGATCCGGTCGGCCGGATTGTTCGGGTCGGTGTCCCCGCCCAAGATCACATAGCTGATCCCCCAGTTCTGGTAGTAATCGATGATGCAGTTGCGGATCTTCGTCTGGTTGTCCGTGCCGGTATAGGTGGCATAGATGTCCTCGACCGACATGGTTTTGACGATGAAGCCGGTGGAGGTCTTGTAGCTGATATAGTTCGCAAATGAAGGAAGAAGCGCGTTGTTGGAGATCAGCAGGATGTCGTATTCCGTGATGGCTTTTCCCTCAGGGCACATGTAGGTTTCGAGGCCACCGGTATTTTCCACGATGCGCTGTATCCTGCCGAAGGTCTCTGTCCCGGTCCGCAGAAAGGATGCAGCCTCAGAGCTCCTGTCTGTGGAAGCAATCCTGACCTCCACAGTGATCTGACGGATACACTGGATGGTCTTTTCGGCGGGAGTGAACCTCACGGGACAGATGGTGAACGATCCGATGGAATGTCCCTGGAGGAAATGGGTGATCAGGTTGTCGGTGACCCCGGCGGGATATGCCTCCCGGCTGGAATAGATACCGGGATCTGGTTCGACCTTGTACTCCCCTTCAGGCATCAGCGATATCGGGAACTGCCTTTCGGCCGGCCGGATAACGATATCATGAAACGGCTTGTAGTAATCGACCGAGATGATTCTGATTTCGATGCCTTCCGTACCCCAGGGCAACAGCAGGTCGGTGCACAGGTAGGGCATCAAAGGGGTGCCCTCATCCCCCCAACTGAGACATTCGGGGTACCGGATATCGGTGTACCCGTCATCGGTGGCTACCAGCTCCGGCATGCCGAAGGTGTGCGTAAATGTGACGGTCTGGCTCCAAAGACCCAGTGCCATCAAACACAGGACTGTCAGTGTAATGATTTTTTTCATATAAAATATTATAA
>JAFGHD010000039.1 GCA_016939365.1 Bacteroidales bacterium
ATAAAGTAGAAAGATCGTTATGGAAAAGGGGTATTGGATAGAACGGGCTTGTCACTTTATACTATTTAACTTTCAACTGCCACGCTTTGGCCTTCAGCCTTGGACACAGAATAGTTCAATGACTACCAAACCAGTAAGTTTTCTATCTTTGTCTTTACACATCAATCCCATTTTAGTGAATTATATGGCAGTCATCAGCATGTTTTACGGTTTGATCATTTCAATGTATTATTTGAACAATAAGAAGCATCATTTACCTCACATTCATGTCAGATACCAGGAAAACGAAGCAGTAATATCTATTCCGGAGGGTGATGTCCTTGAAGGTAACATACCGGCGAACAAATTAAAACTGGTTCTGGCATGGGTTGAAATTCATCGTGATGAGCTGATGGCAGACTGGGATTTGGCATCAAGAGGGGAAGCAATCTTCAGGATTGATCCGCTGAAATAGCGTTGTATAATGAGCCCGAGAGTAGTTAACGTAACGCCACTAAAGAATTTTAAGCTCCTATTGACATTTTCAAACGGAGAGGAGAGGATCTTTGATATGTCACCTTATCTGGAAACCGGAATGTTCAAGGAATTGACCAATATTTCGGTATTTAATTCCGTCAGTCCGTTTCTGGGGAGTATCAGGTGGAATAATGGATTGGATCTTTGTCCGGATACCCTATACCTCGAAAGTAAAGATCATGAATAGTCAGAGGCGGATAGTGTGTGCGACTATGCTTTTCACTTTTTAATACACCTTCCGTCCCTGTATCTCCCTGAGATCGTGATTTTTATAACTTCCGTTCAGGCAGTCACTCAGTCATTCTGAAACAACACGTTTTTCCTATTGTTTTATTAACTTTCAACTGCCACGCTTTGGCCTGCAGCCAGGGACACAACATAGTCAATGACTACAAAACCAGTACGCTTTGTATCTTTGTTTTTACACATCGATTCCTTTTTGGTGTATAATATGGCCATCAGCATGTTTTATGGCTTGATCATCTCAATGTACTGTTTAAACAATAAGAAGCATTATCAACGCAATGTTCGCAAAGAATTCGCCAGTAACCAGCTGAAGAAACCAATAATAGAATTGCTGTCCGGACTACCTTCAATACAACGAAGCACTCCCATGGCGATCTCTGCGAATACTTGCCGTCCTCTGCGGTTTCGGTATTCATTACCCGTAAACCCGAGGGAATTACGATACAAAAATTTCAGTTGATAATCGACAAAGTCATTCGAAAAGTGATAAAACCAAAAACATTTGAAAGGTTAAACAATTTCTTAGTATCCCCCTTTGTTCCCCGCATATATTGGTCAATGAACCTTGGCTCGCCTGGATTGTTACACTATCCGGAATCCGGTTGGTTGGCGCCACCGTGTTTCGTGAATCCCCCAAAACACAGATTCATGGAAGATAAGATATTAGTCACCGGCGGCACCGGCACTATCGGGTCGATGCTCGTGAACATGCTTCAGGAGGCCGGTGTGCCGTTTCGTGTCATGGTCAGGGATGCAAAGAAAGCCACTGCCTTGAATGGCCGGGGTATTGAAACCGTCGTGGGTGATTTTACGGATCTTTCCACCCTTCCTGCTGCGTTGGAGGGATGCCGCAAGCTCTTCCTGCTTTCCGTCTCCTCGCCGGAGCAGGGGATTTGGCAGTCGGGTATGATCCGGATCGCCAAAGACCGGGGCATCCGGCACATCGTGAAGCTCTCCGCCATGGGCGCCGGGATTGATGCCCCCACGACACTTGGCCGGCAGCACGGCATTGCCGAGGATGCGCTGAAAAGCAGCGGTATGGGCTGGACCATCCTCCAGCCCCATTCCTTCATGCAGAACCTCTTCGGCGATGCCGCCACCATCCGGGCGCAGGGACTGATCTATTCCCCGCTGGGAACAGGGCGGATCGGCATGGTCGACGCCCGCGACATTGCGGCCGTGACCTTCCATGCCCTGACTGAACCCGGACACACGGGCAAGACATATATACTCACCGGGCCGGAGGCCATCTCCATGGAAGACGTGGCAAGGGCCATATCGCAGGCCACGGGTAAGAATGTAAAATACCATCCCATATCGCATGACCAGTCCCGTCAGGGCATGACCGATGCCGGACTGCCGGGCTGGCTGGTGGATGACCTCACCCTCCTGAACCGGCTTTTCAGCGAAAACAAAGGTTCAACCCTCAGTCCCGATGTGGAACGGGTCACCGGCCGTAAGCCCGGCTCCATCGAACGTTTTGCTGCCGATCATGCAGATAGGTTCATTTGATGATCAGGCTCTGCTAAATGAAACAGTGCACACCTGTGTCATCTGCGTTCCCACTTATACTGTAAATCTGATTTCCGTCAGTATACCTGAATCCGTGGACTTAAACAGTTCCGATAAGCCTGAATATGAACGAGATGAAATATCAGCTTCCGGGCAACAGTGGACTGTGTGTCTAGGAGCTGTGCCTGGGCACGATGACCTTCGGCACCGAATGGGGATGGGGGGGCGATCATGACATCAGCCGCAGAATATTCGATGAGTTTGTCAGGAACGGAATCCAACCTTCTGATCCCATCGGGATGACATGTATATGGAAATCGTTGCCTTTAGCGAATGGACGACACCGGAGGGGTCGCAAATTTCCATTTACTATGCGCCATAATGACATAGAAATGTCGTGGCCCGGTTATGGATGTGATGGTTTCAAAACTTTTTAATATGTACACTTTTGTTATGGCCGGTGATGGCGAGATCCGGGAAGGGATCACCGGCCCGGATGAAGAGCAGATTCTTGATGCGTATTCCAATACAGTATCGGGTGTGGCCCGGCGGGTCAGCCCGGCGGTGGTGCATATCCGCGTGACGAGGAAGGCCGGCGCCCGGGGCCAGGGCAACAGGCAGCAGCCGGATGCCGGAACAGGCTCGGGATTTGTCATCTCAACCGACGGTTATATCGTTACCAACCATCATGTGATCAATAATGCCGTGGGAATACTGGTCAATATGACCGATGGAAGGGAGTTCCGGGCGGAGCTTGTGGGCGCGGACGCTCCCACCGACCTGGCGGTGATCAAGGTATATGCCGACCACCTGAAGGTGGCTTCCTTCGGCGATTCCGGCAGGCTACAGCCGGGCCAGATCGCCGTGGCCATCGGCAATCCCTTCGGGTTTCAGTGTTCCGTCACTGCCGGGGTGATCAGCGCTACCGGCCGGACGCTCCGGTCGGAGTCGGGACGGCTGATCGACGACGTGATCCAGACCGACGCCGCGCTGAATCCCGGCAGCTCGGGCGGACCGCTGGTTGACTCCTCGGGGAGGGTGATCGGGGTGAACACCGCCGTAATCCGCCCGGCCCAGGGTATGTGCTTTGCCGTTTCGTCGAACCTGGCCCGCCTCATCACCGGTAAGCTCATCATGGAGGGCCGGGTGCGCCGGGCAGTGATCGGCATCGCCGGCCAGCCGGTGCGGCTGACACCCAGGATGGTCTCCGCCCATCGGCTGGATAATGGCAGCGGCATATACATCACTGAGGTCAATGGCGGCATGGGCGTCGATAACCATTCCCTGCTCACCGGAGACATCATCGTCGCATTCAACGGAACGGGCGTCGGCACCATCGACGACCTCCACCGCCTGCTCGACGAGTCGGTCATCGGCCGGCCGGTCGTGCTGACCATCCTCAGAAAGGGCGGCAGGGCGGAGGTGACCGTTGTCCCTGCCGAGCTTCGTTAATACCAGGATCCTTCAGCCCCCACGAGCCTCCGGACCGACTCCATGACTTCATCCTCCACCGGCGACTCCGTATCGGACTGCAGCACCTTCATCGCCTCGGAGAAAATGCCCTGGATGAACTGCAGGGTCAGCTCAGGACGGGACACCCTGAACACGCCCTCTTCGATGCCTTCGTTCAGCAACCGTTCGAAAAGTCCGCTGTAGGCATCCCTGAAGGCCAGAGATGCGATCTCATACTTGTATTTGAACTCGAAGGCGTCGTTGCCTTCACGCACCCACCTCCGGCTCTCGCGGAAGATGAGCCGGATCAGTTCCTCAAGTTTGCCCCGGGCCCCGCTGATCTCCCGGATATCCCGTTCCATCTTCCTGCTATAACCCTGCGCCGCCTGGCTGATGATGAAAAAGAATATCTTTTCCTTGGTGCTGAAGAACTGGTAGATGGTCTTCTTGCTCATCTTCAGTTCTTTTGCCACTTCATCCACCGAGGTCTTTCTGAACCCGAAATGGGTGAAATGCCGCTTGAACGCATCCGCAATCCTTTGCCGAGGATCTGTCATACCTGAAATTTTGTTCAAAGATAATAAACAGAAAGCGTTTACTGTTTCCATACCTCGAAAAAATACCGGAAACCGTCCCGGACCAGTCTTTGAAAATCAGGGATGAACATGGGGACATCGCTCCGGTACCGTGCATATTCGGTTCCGAACCGCCTCAGCAGCCAGGATTCTTCCCTTTTGCACTGCACCAGGCAGATCGCCAGCCAGACCAGTCCTGATGCGGTAGTTGCTGCCGAATTGATTATCAGTCCCAGCCCGAACAGGGTGAAGCTGACCCCTGCGTACATAGGATTGCGGACATAACGGAAGATGCCGCTGCTGACCAGCACCGGCGAACGGCCCACTGCGCCCTGCGGCCGGAGCTTAAGGAATCCGGCGATGAAGATGGGTAAAAAGGTCAATACATTGGCCCAGCCCACCCACAGGATGACGAAGCGGGGAAAGAACTTTAGGGTGCCGTGCAGGTCTCCTGCGCCGGCCATCCGCACCAGCAGACCCGACAGGGTGAATACTGCAAAAACTCCGGCAGCCACCATAACAGGCGCCAGAAAGACGGGGAAACGGAATGATTTTGTACTCATGATTTGTGTGTTTTGACAAGAATGATACAAAGAAACAAAAAACGTTTTTAGTATCCAAATCAATTTTTAAAAACATCCAAAGCCGCTCTGCATTGGTAAGGAAAAACCTGGGGATTTCAATCAGCCAGGGGGCAGGGAGTAAAGGCGCTTCCGGGGGCTTAGCCCCAGACCTGCGGCGGCAGGATCGGATGGGTGGTGCAAAGATGATGGGTTAAAGCCCGTTTTTTTTTATGCAGATGAACCCCGGTCCATTCGGCTTCGCGCAGGGCAATTTCCTGCAGGAAGCTCCGTGCAGGGACGGGAAAATTGAAAACAGAATGTTCTGAACCGGGGAAAAAGAGGCAGCCGGTTGAGACAGCCTCAAAGGAAGGTCATTTTTGTACGCTCATCTTTTTGTGCAATACGGTTCTGTCTTCCATCACAACGCGCAGGATATAAATCCCCGGTTCCGGATCACCCAGATCGATCTGCTGATCCCGGAAATTCCTGTATTGTGCCACAAATACAAAGATAATTCGGAAACAGGCAGGTATGAATCATCTCAGAGATTTTCAGGGTGGTTACAGCCAGTTCCTGCTGGATTTGGATTATTTAAGGTTCCAGTGAACGGATGGCTTCTGTCTCGGCCCGGATGACCGGCCAGCCACCGTGGCCGCCGTTCTCGACGATGACGATCCGGGAGCGGGGCAGTTCCTGATGAAGCCGGTAGGCGGTACGGACGGGACAGGGCATATCGAACCGGCCGTTGATGATCACTGTCGGAATATGCCGGATCCGTTCCAGGTGATCCCAGAGCTGGCCTTCCTGCAGGAAACAGCCGTTGGCCATGTATTGGTTCTCGATCATACCGAAGGCAAATGAGTCGTTATGTCGGATCCATTCGTTGACCTCAGCAGTATCGACGTCGATGTCGGAAATGCGCCATTCATAACGCATCCAGGCACCGGCGATCCTTCTGACGAGCGTGGTGTCGGCCGATGAAAGCAGGTTGACGAGGTACGGCGGTAATGGCCTGGCGGTGGGGTCGGGTAGGGAGCGGAGGAATTCATCATACACATCCGGGAACACCGTTGCAGCACCGCCGTGGTAGAACCAGTCCACCTCCTCCCGGGTGGCGGTCCAGATGCCGCGGAGCACCATCTCTGTCACCCGTTCCGGGTAGGTTTCGGCATAGGCCAGGGCCAGTGTGGAGCCCCAGGAGCCGCCCGCCAGCATCATCTGTTCTACACCCAGGTGTTTCCGCAAACGTTCGATATCTTCCACCAGTTCGAGGGTCGTATTATCCAGGATTTCCCCGTAAGGTTTTGAACGTCCTGCCCCCCGCTGGTCGTGGAGGACGATGAAATACTTTTCCGGGTTGAACATCCGCCGCATGGCCGGTGAGCAGCTTCCGCCCGGCCCGCCGTGCAGCATGAAGGCCGGCTTGCCTTCAGCATTGCCGCACAGTTCATAGAAAATCTCGTGCACATCCGAAACCTTCAGATAACCGGTTTCATAGGGTTCAATCTCCGGCCAGAGGATCTGGTCGGCAGTGCCGGCAGATTTGTCCTTTTGCGCGATGCAGGAGAAAAGTAAGGGTATCAGGAAAAAAGCAAATATTGATTTCATGTATTTGAATATATGAAGTTTAAAATACTGCGATAGAGTGCCTGTTATCTATGTTTGATCAGAGTCTTGTGTGTCTGCCGGCCCAGAGGAACTGGCTGTTGTCCGACAGGGCAGTGATCATGCTGTCGTTACGGAAACAGGATTTCCATTCCGTTTTTCTGTCCTGTTGGCTGTATCGAACTCATAAACAGGCTGAAAATAAAGGTATAAAGGTCCTCATGTGGCTTTCCTTCAATTGATTTATCAAATTTAAATAATATATGACGCTTTGAAATGAGATTCTAAAGTTCAGAAATTTTTGTATATTTAAATTCTTTTGAAAACATAAAGATTTGTATATGAGATAATAAACCAAAAGATGAGCTATTATGAAAGATTTTGAATTCAATCTGTCGGGTTTGTATGAACTGGTGATCAGCTACGGATTAAAGTTGTTGCTGGCCATTGTCACGCTGGTGATCGGCCTGTGGATCATCCGGTTTATGGTGAGAGCGATCGTTCGTGGTATGGAGCGCCAGGAGATTGATCCGACATTGGTAAAATTCCTGAAGTCGCTTTTGTCGATGTTGCTGAAGATCATGCTGGTCATCAGCGTTATCAGCATGGTCGGGGTAGAGATGACCTCTTTTGTAGCCATTTTGGCAGCAGCCGGACTGGCAGTGGGCATGGCCTTGTCGGGGACATTGCAGAATTTCGCCGGAGGGGTCATGTTGGTATTGTTCAAGCCATTCAAGGTAGGTGATTATATCGAGGCGCAGGGATTTGCCGGAGTGGTGAAAGAGATTCAGATATTCAACACCATCCTCACCACAGTGGACAACAAAACGATCATCATACCCAATGGGGGACTATCTACTGGCCCGATGACCAATTACTCCACAGAGCCTTTGCGGCGTGTGGATTTTACCTTCGGTATCGGTTACCATGATGACATCGATAAGACCAGAGGGGTCATTGAAGGTTTGATCTCTGCGGACAAGCGAATCCTAAAAGAGCCTGCACCATTTATTGCCGTATCGGGCCTTAAGGCAAGCTCGGTGGAGTTTGCCGTCCGTGTTTGGGTCGGGGCAGGCGACTACTGGGATATCTACTTCGACCTGACCGAGAAGGTGAAGAAGACATTTGACAGGGAGGGTATCTCCATTCCCTTCCCGCAAACTGACGTGCATGTTTATCAGGAAAAGTAGAGACAACAGCAGCGGCCCCTGCCCGGTTCAGGCAGAAGGCCGCCCTTGTGAAAATTCGGGATAGATCAGGCCGGAATGACGGGGATACAGATGTCGAGGATGAACTTCTTTTCCGGATGTGTTTTGGGATCGTTGTGATACAGCTCATAATGGGGGCGGTCATCGCACTGGTATCCGCTGTCGGGCAGCCAGTCGCGCATGACACTGTTCCAGGCTTCGCCGAACTGGGTCTCGTCGATCTCGAAGCGGGCGACGGCATAGGTTCCGCCCTCGATCTTCATTTTGCCGATCTCCCCGCTGACCTTGGTATCTTCAGGGACGGTGATGCAGGCGCTGGATTGCAGCTTTTTCTCATCGGTCACATCCGGGTCGTCGTGATAGACCCCGAGCATCCGTGTTTCGGGAAAGCGGATGAGTCCGCGCGGTCCGGCCCAGACCATGAGCTTGTTGAAGGCCTGCTCGATCCCGTGGTAGGCACCGGTATGCCTGCAATATGCCACATGCATCTCCGGCATCTGCTTGATCTGAACATCGAATTTCATATTTTCTGTTTTTAGGTGTGATATGTGATCACGAAAGTATGCCGCCCCTTCCGGATCTGTTTGACCGATCTTGCGATCCGTTTTGCGCTCCTTGCTCAGTTGCGGAACCCCTTTGCGGCAATACTCCGTCGGGCTCATCCCGAAATGTTCGCGGAACGCTCTTGAGAAAACGGCCTGGTCAGAGAAGCCGCAGCGGAAGGCAATATCACGGACCGGGTCGTTTTGGTTGTCCTTCAGAAAGGAAGCTGCCTTTTCAAGCCTCTTCCGGCGTATATATCCGTAGAGTGGCTCACCGTTATAAGCGGTGAAGATGCGGTGAAAATGGAACCGGGAGAAGTGGGCCACTTCTGCCAGCTCATGGAGGGTCAGGGGCTGGTCAAGGTGTGCCTGGATATAATCCATCACACGGTTGATGCGGGCGATATAGTCCTGTTGTACCGGGGATGGCTTTCCGGTGGGATTGTGTGGGGCGGTCATCTGATGCGGAATGGGTGGTTGAGCGGCGAAGGTAGGGAATTAGCGTTAACAGTCACTGAATTACCCCGGGCTTCAGCCCGGGGGTCAGGTAGCAGAAGAGCCTCCGGGGGTTCAGCCCCAAAACCCGGCGGCAGGATCGGATGGGTGGTGCAAAGATGATGGGTTAAAGCCCGTTTTTTTTATGCAGATGAACCCCGGCCTGTTCGGCATCACGCAGGGGTTGATTATTTCTCCCGTTCGTTCCGGTCGGTCCGGCCATCGGCATACCTGCCCTGCACTGCGGTGATGCGGCCGTTCTCCTCAATGAACTCCAGGAGGAAGTAATCCAGTTCGCTGAAGATAAACATCTTATCCCCGGCAGGGATCATCCTCATGCGGGGACGGTCTTCGCGTTGGTACCAGAGTGTGCCGTTGTCGAGGCTGACCTTGCGGGGGCCATAGTTGCCTGCGAGGCTTTTCAACGTTTTTTCATCAACGACAGAAGGCTCGGCAAGTGCCTTTTGCCTAAGAGCGGCGAATGTCAGGAAGCCCCGTGTCTCTTCGTCCGGCGCCTTGGAGGCGAGGCTGTCCAGTGCCAGAGCCAGTGCCTTGCCCAATGCCATGTCGGCAGGCACTTCATAGTGGGGCGTGATACCGGTGCCTTCCCAGTTGGTCTGCGTGACGGGATTGATGGCTTTACCCATCGGAACCTGTATGGCAAAACGGTCGTTGATGATCACCCGATCCACAGGATGTGCCCCGCCACCGGTCACCTCCCCCACGATCACCGCCCGCTCCATGTTCTTCAGGTTGTAGGTGAATTCCTCTGCCCCTGAAAAGGTGCGGCCACTGGTCAGGATATACACATCCACATCGGGTCTGCGGATGCCCGGAACATGAGGCAGGGTCCAGAACTGGTTGGTTTCGTTGGTAGGCCTCCAGTAGAAGGTGTTCAGATGCCGGATATCCGTATCATCGAACAGATAGGTGGTCAGTAGCTGGATCATATGGGGATTACCGCCTCCGTTTCCCCTCAGGTCGAATATGATGGCATTTGTGTGGGCCAGGAACTGCATCACAGCAGCGGCCGTCTCCGCCGCACCATAACGGGTGTCTGCAAACCGGCTAAACTTCAGGTAACCTATGTTTCCCGGGAGGATCTTCAACTCTTCAAATCCGAAATTCGACTGATGCAGCTCTTTAATGATCCGTTTTTCGTATTCATCATTTTCGGGATTTTCCTGTGACGCTCTCATAAGGGCGATGGTACTGGGTGCAAACACTACTCCGATATGTTTGTCGTTGCTGACCGACCTTAAGTCTGCGGTTAATTGTTCTGCGAATTCCGACGGCCCGGTAATGGGATCATATTCCTCACCGGACTGCTTATCCGTTATGAGCCTGTTCATCTTCTCTGCTACTTCAGGGTAAACATAACTCCGGGTCATGATGGCAGCTATGCTGTCAACAACGAGTTTTTGTTCTTCCCTGCTGACCGGCTGCGGTTCGTCCTGGGCGAACATCAGGTGGGCGATCATCAGCATGATAACGGTGAAAATCACGGTCATGGCCCATATCCTGATGGCCTGATTTCCGGATTTGGATGGGATAACGGTTTTCATTTTATCTCAGTTTTAATGTGTATTCCATAATATGGGAATCCCTTCCGGTGGGATCCTTCATCAAAGGATGGGACTTGACCTGCCTGAAACCTATTCCTGCATAGAACAGGAGCGCCTCCCGGAGGTTGATATGGGTGAACAGCAGTATTTTGCGGCAACCCCTGCCCACGGCTATATCCATTGCCTGACCGGCCATGATGCTGCCGATACCCAGCCTGCGGTATGGTTTTTTTACGGCAAACTTCGACATCTCACAATGCCCTCCACCCAGAGGCATGAGCAAAAAAGTGCCAAGCAATTCCTCATCCAGAATGGCGAAATAGATCATTCCTCCCTTATCCAGTACCTCTCTCCGGGGATTGGCCAGCACTTTTTCATCATGATCCGAGATACCGATGCACTCCTGCAGCCAGTCACGGCTGATATCCACGAAATCCTCAAGGTACTTGTCGTCAAAGGGTATGATCCTCATCTCACCCAGCCTTCTCCTGACCCTTTCCCTCCATATCCTTGTGAGAAGATCATACTGCTTCAACCCCCCCTCCAGTCTGTTCATATCATCCAGGAACCGGGGGGCATGCTCGGCCAGCAGATGGTCGACTGCCGACCGAAGATCCTTCCAGAAAGGCTCGAGTTTTTTTATGAGTTCATTACCTTCGGTTGTCAGGGAGACAATGGATACCCTGCGGTCGTCGCTATCCTGCGTACGCCTGACAAATCCTTTTTCTGACATGGCATTGATGACCTGGACCACGGCCGGATGACTGAGACCAAGAGATGATGATACATCCGTCAACCTGGAGGGGCCTTTCTGATTCAGATATTGAGTGACCGTAAACCAGCGGGGTTCAAAGTCTGTACCCATCTCATGGTACATTTGCAATACCCCGGGCAACAAAAGGTCTGAAAAGCTCCTCAGCCGGCTCCACAGGGCCAGCGTCCCCAATTCCCTGATGAATTCCATATCAGAAATATTTATGTAAGCGCTTACATAAATAATGCCAAAATGGAAAAATAAGCTAAAGAGCCTATAATCAATATAATAGGCTGGTTCTGGAATTTTGAGCGTCAGGGGCCTGTATCCTGGCGGACAGATAGCGTCCGGAAGCGTTCACATATAATGCTAACTTTGTAGTGCAACCAAATTCCATTCAGTCATGAACCAGAATTCACAAACCAGGATGGCAGGTTTTGCCATCGTGATCATCATTGCAGGTTTACTGCTCTTTCTCGGTAAGGTGGGTCTGCTGGCCGGCAGGGCGGGCGATATCCTGATCTCGTGGCAGATGCTGGTGATCGGTATCGGAGTTGTCAGTCTGATATTCAACCGGAGCAAAGGTTTCGGGATCATACTCGTCTGTGTGGGCGTCTTCTTCCTTCTGCCTGAGTTTTTTGAGTTTCAATTCAGGTTCGGACGAATTTTTCTTCCCGTGCTGTTGATCCTTCTGGGGGTTCTGATCCTGTTCCGTACCAGTTTCAGGCGAAGAGACGATGAGGAACAGATCATAAAGGAGCAGCAGGAGGGAACCATTGATGAGGTAGTGGTGTTCAGCGGATCGCAGAAGAAGATCGTAACGGCCCACTTCCGGGGAGGTCGGGTCTATTCTGTGTTCGGCGGCAGCGAGATCGACCTGAGGGGCAGCCGGCTGGCGGAAGGAGCCAACATTCTGGATGTCTTCTGTATCTTCGGTGGTTTTTCGATGTATGTGCCGGAGGATTGGGTGATCGATAATCAGGTGACGGCCATACTGGGCGGTTTCAGCGACAAGCAGACCGGAACTCCCGGACCGGAGGCTCCGGCAAAGAAGTTGGTGATCAAGGGCCTGGTGATCTTTGGTGGGGGAGAGATCAAAACACTTTAACGATGGGCATCATTACTTCGCGCACAAGAGAGAACGGGCAACTCCGAATCGATGAGGAACGTTGCACCGGTTGCGGTTTATGTGTGGGGGTCTGTAAGGATTTCTCCCTCGAGCTGAGAAACGGTAAGGCAGTTTTAAGCAGTAAATCTGTCTTCGGTTGTATCGGATGCGGGCAGTGTGCCGCGGTTTGTCCTGAGGATGCCATTACGGTATCGGGGAGGGAGTTCTCGATGGATGACCTGCTCCCGTTGGATTTTCTTAAGGAAAAGGCGGATTATGGATCGTGGATGTCGCTCATCACCCGCAGGAGGAGTGTCCGGGATTTCAGGGATCGCGAAGTGGACCGGGATACCGTTGACCGGATCCTTAAAGCCGTGCAGCTTGCACCTGTGGGTATCCCGCCTTCGGATGTTGGCGTACTCGTACTTCACGGCACAGCACGGGTCAGGGAGTTTTCGTGGGACATCATCAATCAGATGAAACGGTCTCGATTCTTTTTCTCCGGATGGATGCTCTTCCTGATAAGGCCTTTCCTCGGCAAGGAGGCCGTTGAACTGTTCAGTTCCTTCGGCGCACCTTTGCTGGATAAGTTGATCCGGGCACGCGACAGGGATGAAAACCTGTTATTGTACGATGCCCCCCTGGCCATGTATTTCTATTCCACCTCATACAGCGATCCGGCTGATCCCATCATTACTGCCACATATGCCATGCTGGCAGCCGAGAGCCTTGGACTGGGCACCTGTTTTATCGGCACACCGCACTACTTTCTTAGATACGGATCGAAAAAGCTGAAAGCCAAATACGGCCTGGAAGGGAAACATCCGAACGGCATCATGCTCATCATGGGATATCCCAGATATAAATTCAGGAAGGGGATACGGAGGAGCCTGGCGGGGATAACCTACATGGACCACTGATCCCGGAGCTGGTTGTCAGGCATGGTCATGATGTATGAAGTATGATGTATGAAGGATGATGTGATTGTATTTGATGTGTGTATGAATGTGAATGCTTATTCCTGAGAAGGGGTTCTTATTGAACTTATATTTCCTTTACAAACTTTATCACTTTCCCCTTTTTACTCTATATGCCATTCCGGATGGATGAGGTTATATTTGCACATTGTTATGACCGGTTCAGGCCAGATGATGGATCAGGGACGCTCCGGGGCGGACCTCAGGATGTTCTTCAGGCATCTGTATGAAGAACATTACAAGGCGCTGTGCTGGTATGCCGTACGGTACACACGCGACATGCCGGCGGCCGAGGACATCGTCCATGAAGTGTTTGTCGCCTTCTGGGAGAAAAGGAGCACCATCGACCGGGAAGGTGCGGTAAAGGCCTACCTTTACCGGTCTGTAGCCAACCGGTCACTGAACTGGTTGCGCGACCGGAAACAGACAATAAATCCTGAATTTGCCGAACTGGCTTCAGGTGTGACGGAAGATGATTTTTATACGGATCAGGCAGAGCTGGAGGCACGGGTCCACGAGGCCATCGCCAAGCTGCCGCCTCGTTGCGGGGAGGTGTTCCGCCTCAGCCGGTTTGAGGATCTGAAATACAGGGAGATCGCCGAACGGCTGAATATCTCCGTCAGGACGGTGGAGGTGCAGATGTCGAAAGCATTGCAGATATTGCGGGAGGAGCTGAAGGAATGGCTGGTGCTGTTCCTGATATTATTGAGGATATGGTAAGGGATTTACAGGGTTGAAGTGTATTGAGTAAAGATGACCGGATCGAATACATACAAGGATATTCATGAACGGCTGGTGCGCTACCTGGCCGGGGAGGACAGCGCTGAGGAACGAAGTGAGACCGAACGGCTGATCCGAACCCATGAAACCGTCAGAGGGTATTTCGAGGATATCCGAAGGATCTGGCATTCCGCCGCCATCGCCGGCAGACATCCGCAACCCGACATGGAGGCCGCCTGGAGGAAGTTTGAAAAGGCCACCGCCTCCGGAATGATCTCCATTCCTCTTTGGTCCCGGATGTGGGTGCGGGTGGCAGCGGTGATGCTCATCCTGATCATGTCGGCCGCAGGAGTTTGGTATTTCCGTTCAGTGCAGCACCGTGAAGTAATAGTATCCACAGCCCCGGAGGAAAGGCAGACTGTCAGCATGCCGGACGGATCGCTGGTGACCCTGAACGGCCGGACTACCCTGAATTATCCGAAAAGATTTACCAGGGAAGTGAGGCATGTTCAGCTGGAGGGAGAAGGCTTTTTTGAAGTGACAGCCGATGAAGAGCGTCCTTTTATCATCAATGCAGGTGATCTGAAGATCACCGTGCTGGGAACCCGTTTGAATGTGAAGGCTTATTCTGCAGAAAAGGAGACCGAGGTGACAGTGGCTTCAGGCAGGGTTTCCGTAACGGCAGGTCAAAAGGAGGTGATCCTTAACGCGGACGAGAAGGCGGTATTTGACAGGACACTTGGCAGCCTGACCAGTACGGTCAACCGGGATGCCAATTACCTCGCCTGGAAAACACGGAAGCTGGTGTTCCGGGATACCTCCCTGGGAGAGATCGTGACTCAGCTGAACCGGATCTACCCGGGACAGGAGGTCATGATCAGTGATTCAGTGGCACGGTGCAGGATGACGGCCACCTTTGACGACCTTCCCCTGGAACAGATCATCGAGGTGATCCGGATGACCTTCGATCTCGAGGTGACCCGGGAAGCAGACCGGATCACCATCACCGGCAAAGGCTGTTGAACAGATCAGTGGAGACGGCGCGACAGATGGCATCAATGGGAATAATGAGGCGATTCTGCGTCTTTATTTATGCTTTGATAGCCGGGGCATCCCTCTATGGCCAGGATCTGCCGGAGCGGATCATCACCCTCCGTCTGGACAGGGTGCAGGCGGAACAGGCGCTGGATACGCTCACCAGGATGACCGGCCTCGAATTTGCCTACGAGTCCAGTCTGCTCGCAAGCAAAAAGATCAGTCTGGAACTGGACCGGGCTTCAGTCAGGGAGACGCTGGACCAGTTATCGGAGCGCCTGGACATGACCTGGAAGGTAATTGGCAATCAGGTGATATTCCGGCGCCGGGAACCGGATCGGAAGCCCGGTAAAAACCACAAGGTGAGTGGCATTATCCGTGACGGTGCGTCCGGCGAGACCCTCATCGGGGCACATGTGTATGTGGCATCCCAGGCCACCGGTACGGTCTCCAACGAATACGGGTTCTATTCGCTTTCACTTCCTTCGGGCAACTATGGCCTGGAATATTCCTACACCGGATTTATCCGGCACCTGCAGCGCATAGACCTCGAATCCGATCTGGATATCGTGGTCTCCCTGATGCCGGACGAATCGTTGCTGGCGGAGGTGGTCGTGGTGCCGGAAGAGAACCCTGTAGGGATCACACGGCCGGGAATTCAGGCCGCACGGCTCCGACCCCAGGAGATCAAGGGAATACCGGCACTGATGGGTGAGCCCGATGTGGTGAAGACCCTCCAGATGTTGCCGGGCATCACCATGCTCTACGAGGGTGCCTCTACTTTCTATGTCCGCGGCGGCGACCGCGACCAGAACCTGATCCTGCTCGACGATGCGCCGGTGTATAATCCCTCGCATCTGTTCGGGTTGTTCTCCGCCTTCGACCAGCAGGCTGTCAAGGAGGCCACCATCATGAAAGCCGACATACCCGCATGGTATGGCGGTCGGCTCTCATCCGTGCTGGACATCCGGATGAATGACGGGAACATGAAGCAAACAGTTGTATCTGGCTCCATGGGCCTTATCTCCGGCCGGCTCTCCCTGGAAGGTCCGGTCGCCAGGGATAGAAGCAGTTTTATGATCTCGGCCAGGAGATCCCTGTTCGACCTGTACCTCAGGAGATTAAGCGGGGAAAGCATTGATGAAATCTGTTTCTACGACCTCTCGGGCAAGATCAACCTCAGGATCAACCGGAACAACCGGCTGTTTCTCTCCGTTTACACGGGCAATGATGTGTATACCCACAGCAGCAGGCAGGAGGACTTCAACGGCATCAACTGGTTCAACAACCTCACCTCGCTCCGCTGGAACCATATCTTCGGGCCGGTGCTGTTCAGCAACACCACCCTATGCTACAGCACATATCAGTATTACCTGGGGCAGCCAGCCGGAAGGAACCTGGTCTGGCATTCCAGTATCTCAGCCATTACCTTGAAAAGCGACCTGTCATGGTTTCCTGATACACGCAATACAGTGCGGTTTGGCTATGGTCTGACCGCCCATGAGATCAATCCGGGCGTCCTGGAGCGGAACCGGGTGATGCTCGAAAGCTTGCCGCATGTTCAGACCAGGAGGGCCCTGGAGCATGCGTTCTATTTCAGCAACGGCAGGCAGATGAGTGAGAAACTGAAAATGGAGGTCGGAGTCCGCATACCTGTGTTCCAGAATCTGGGAGCGGAGGATGTGTATGTCTTTGATGCATCCTATGCGGTAGTGGATACCCTGTCCTATGCCCGTGGCGGGGTGTATCATACGGAAGCAGGTTTAGAGCCGAGACTGGGTATCAGCTATAGTCCCGGAAAGCAGGAGCGTCTCTACGCTGCTTACGAACACCATCACCAGTTCCTGCAGCTGGTTTCGGGCGTGTCGGGATCACTCACCTCCGTGGAGGTATGGCTGCCCTCGGGACTGAACCTTGAATCTCAGTCGGTACGGCAGTTTTCAGCAGGATACCAGCGTCAGCTCGGCAAGGGCTGGCAACTATCGATGGAGACCTACCATAAGTGGTTCCGGAACCTGCTGGAGTACAGCGATCATGCGCAGATATTCCTGAACTCCGCCATCGAGGGAGAGCTGCGCTCAGGAAAGGGATGCGGATACGGGGTGGAGATCGCCCTGAGCCGGGAGACGGGGCGTGTCACCGGGATGGCCTCCTATACCTTTTCGCGCACTGAACGGCTGATCAGCGACATCAACAACGGCAAACCCTATCCTTCCCTTTACGACCGGCCACATGTTTTTCACCTCCTGTTTTCCTGGACCGTGTCGCGCCGGTCGCTGTTGTCGCTGAACTGGACCGCCACAACGGGCAGCCCCTTCACTTCACCCGAAGGGTTCTATTATTATCAGAACAAGTATGTTCCCATCTACGGCAGCCGGAACAACGACCGGTTCCCAGCCTACAGAAGGATGGATGTCTCCTACACCCTCCGGACCGATCCGTCGCGAGACCGGAGGTTCCGGAACGAGTTCACCGTCGGAGTGTTCAACCTGTCTGCCCGTAAGAACCCGGTGTCGGTCAGCTTCAGCAAGATCGAAGATACGGATGGGGGCTTCGTGATGACCAACGACCTGGCCCGCACCGACGACCGCCTGGTGACCTATACCTACCTGTTTTCGTTCATTCCCTACATAACCTATAGCTTCCGTTTCTGATGAGAAACCTGATCTGGATACTGGTGTTCGTGATGGCAGCCTGCGAGGAGCAGGCGGACTGGGATTTTGATGGACAGACGCCTCTGGTGCTGGTGGTGGACGGGCTGCTGACCGATGAGGTAACGCGGCATGAGGTGCGACTCACTTTTCCCGTCAGGGCGCTGAATGAAACTCCACCGCCAGCCTCCGGGGCGGAAGTCTACATCCTCTTCGGCCTGGATGGGGATACCCTGGTGGAGGCGCTGGCCGAAGATCCGCTTTTGCCCGGGACATACAGAACCGGGCCGGATTACCGGGGCTATCCCGGCAGGTACTACCACCTGCTGATCCGTTACGCCGGAATGGAATTCCGGGCCGTGGACTTCATGCGGACAGTGTGGCCGTTTGCGCCCTTCGGGTACAAACCTTCCCCCGATAACGCAGGAATGTATGAACTGGTGTTCCCCGAGAATCAGTTTGCCAATCCCGATCCGGCCATATGGTGCTTTCATCTCAATTGGTCGCATGTGCCGGGGAGTGATCCGGGACCCAACGGGACCAGGCAGGCGAAGCTGGTCTATTACACACTTCCCTCGATCGATGTGAACGGCCTGTTCCTGGAAGATTACCAGACGGTGCCTTTTCCGGCAGGCACCCGGATCGCACTGGAGAAATATGCCATATCAGAGCAGTACGCCGAGTACCTGCGCACTGTCCTGGCAGAGACCGACTGGCGCGGCGGTGTGTTTGACATACACCCTGCCAACGCGGGCACCAACCTGAGTGCGGGCGCCATCGGGTACTTCGCCGCCTGCACCGTGTACAGGGATACTGTGTTTGTAGAGTGAGTATAAAGTGAAAAGTTTATAAAGTTGAAAGTGTTTTTCCGGACATGGGTTTCGGAGGGAACTGGCTTTTATACTTTATACTTTATCTTCTTTTTCTATTGCGCAGGGAACTTTTCTCCACGATGTATGATTCCGGTTACCAATAATACTGCTTATCCAGGGCCAAGATATGAAGTGGTTCAATAAGAATTGCCATAGGTGCAACCTGTGGGCAGATGCGGAATAAAGCGCCGGAACCACGAAGTGGTTCAATATGAATAGCCACAGGTGAAACCTGCGGGCAGATGCGGAATAAAGAGCCGGAACCATGAAGTGGTTCAATAAGAATAGCCATGGGTGAAACCTGCGGGCAGGTATGCAATATAACGCCCCGGAACCCCGGAGGGGTTCAACGAATCATAACCCATATCCTTCTTGAAATCGCTCCCGAGCGTATAAAGCAATCCAACATATTCATAACTGAAACTCACGGAAAAGGAACTTATATATACATATGCATTGGCCGGTTTGTTTATTGAACCCTTTCAGGGTTCTTTTTTGCTTTCATTATATTACCCCGCACTCCGTGCGTAGCTAATGTTGTTCGACCCTCCGGGTCGGACTTCCCGGGTATTATAAGGCCGAATCCCGTCAGGCTTGCAATCCGCACGTCAGACAGGGGCGCTATATTAGTAAAAGCCTTATTTCCTGCAGAGGAGGCGAAGCCCTGCCACATCAATTACCCCTGGCTTCAGCCCGGAGGTCAGGGAGCAGATGCGCATCCGGGGGTTCAGCCCCGGGCCTGCGGCGGCAGGATCGGGTGGGGGAAAAACAGTGCCTTCAGCCTCCGCTGTGTGAGGAACTTGCAGATCGCCAGGGAATTCAGAGATATAATGAAATAGGTAAAAGTAGAAAGTTATAAAGTACAAAGGATTTTTTCGGATTGGGGCTGTAGAATGGAGCAGATACTTTACTATAAAAAATCTCCGGCAAATAAACAACTCAACAGATAAACAGATAAACGAATATCTTCGTATCTTTATTCCCTGAATATTTCCCCGTGTCCATCTCTCTTCCTGCCTCCCCCGGAACAGGCTTCAGAATGGATGAGGGTGATAATGCAAAGCATGACCAAACGGAAGAAATATAGCGCCGCCGAAGAACCACTCCCTCAATACGAAAAGCCAGAGGATTTTGAGCAGGTATGGAAGATGTTTCAGGAGACTGACCGGATTTTAACAGAGAAATTCCAGGAAACCGACAAAAAGCTGAACAAGCTGGAGCAGTTGTTCACCAGCCCGTGGGGCAAACTGGTCGAATCGCTGGTTGAAGGGGATTAAATAAAGTTGCTTGCCGAAAGAGGAATCCCGGTGGAAAGCGTTATCCAGCGCAGAAAAGGCAGAAAGGAGGGGCAGAACTTTGAGTTTGACCTGATTGCCGTAAACAGCACAGAGATCGTGATCGCAGAGGTAAAAACGACCTTGCGAAACAAAGATGTTTCCGATTTTCAAAAGAAGTTAAAGAAAGCCAGGTTTTATATGTCCGAATACAAGCACATGACGATCTATGGAGCAGTAGCTTTCATTTCTTCAGAGGCGGCCAGCGACCAGATGGCCGAAAACCGGGGTTTTTTTGTGATCCGGGCTCCCGGTAGCAGTTCTGCCATCATTAACAAGGAGGATTTCAGGCCCAAAGCGTTCTGATGAGTCAAAATTAAAAAGTTCATAAAGAATTATTTCGGGACAAGCTTCCGTAGGGGAAGGGTTTTTCACTGATTCTTTGTTTTCGGAGCAGGCTCAATATTTATTTTCTTATCAGGCCGATCATGGTATTGAGTATTAAACAAACAGGCTGGAAGTATTTTGTCTTTGCCAGTATACTGCTTTGCCTTTTCATCATGCAGAGCTGTGCAGGAAGGAAAGATTCAAAGACGGTTGATCTGCTTCCTTTTCAGGATCCCGGTCTGCCTGTGGAGGATCGGGTTGCCGATCTGACAGGCCGGCTCACGTTGGAGGAGAAGGCGGGTCTGATGCTGTATGACAGCCGGCCGGTAGATCGGTTGGGCATCCCGGCCTACAACTGGTGGAACGAGTGCCTGCACGGGGTAGCGCGGGCCGGCAGGGCGACGGTGTTCCCGCAGGCCATCGGACTTGCAGCCACCTTCGATGAGGGCTTGATCCGGAGGATCGCTGCTGCCATCGGCGATGAGGCGCGGGCCAAACACCATGATGCGGTGCGGAAGGGCTACCGGGGCCAGTATGGAGGGCTGTCGTTCTGGACGCCCAATATCAACATCTATCGTGACCCGCGGTGGGGCCGTGGACAGGAGACTTACGGCGAGGATCCCTTTCTGACGTCGGTGATGGGTGCCGCCTTTGTCCGCGGCCTCCAGGGGGATCACCCGTTCTACCTGAAGGCTGCGGCGTGTGCAAAGCATTATGTCGTTCACAGCGGACCGGAGCCGCTGCGCCATCAGTTCAACGCGGTGCCTCCGGAGCAGGATTTCCGCGAGACCTACCTGCCTGCCTTCCGGTCCCTGGTGAATGCCGGTGTAGAGGCTGTCATGTGTGCCTACAACCGGACCTACGGCGATCCTTGCTGCGGCAGCCCTTCCCTTTTGGGAGATATCCTCAGGAAGGAGTGGGGTTTCAAAGGCCATGTCGTGTCCGACTGCTGGGCTCTGGACGACATATGGGCGAGACACAAAGTGGTGGAAACGCGGGAGGAGGCGGCCGCCATGGCCGTGAAGGCCGGGGTCAACCTGAACTGCGGCTATATCTACCGACATATCCCGGAGGCAGTAACCCAGGGACTGATCACCGAACGGGAGGTGGATGAAGCACTGGCGCCCCTGATGCGCACCCGGTTCCGGCTGGGATTGCTTGGCCCGGAAGACAAGGTGCCCTATGCAGCCATATCTCCTGAAAAAGTCAACTGCGAGGCGCACCGCAACCTGGCTTACGAGGCAGCCTGCAAATCAATCGTTCTGCTGAAGAATGAAAATGACATCCTGCCTTTGGACGCCGGGAAGATCCGGAGCCTGATGGTGGCCGGACCCTTGGCGATGGACCTGGCGGCACTGTGGGGCAACTACAACGGCTTTTCAGGCCGGACGATCACGCTGCTGGAAGGGATCATCGGCAGGGTGAATGCCGGCACCGTGGTGGAATACAATCCCGGTTTCATGCTGCACTGTGACAGCCTGTTCCAGGGATTCTGGCAGGCTAGGAGGGCAGAGGCCGTCATTGTCTGCATCGGCCTGAACTCCCTTTTTGAGGGTGAGGAGGGCGAGGCCATGCTCAACAACAGCGGCGGCGACAGGGCCGATATCCAACTGCCCCGCAACCAGGTGGAATATGTCCGGCGGATACGGGAGCAGATTGGTGATGTACCGCTCATCCTGGTGATCACCGGAGGCGGGGCTATTGCACTCGGTGATGTGGCAGAGCTGGCGGATGCCGTGCTATTTGTCTGGTACCCCGGAGAACAGGGGGGCAATGCACTGGCTGATATCCTCTTCGGAACAGTGAATCCCTCCGGCCGCCTGCCGGTCACATTCTACCGCTCCGTTGACGATCTTCCCCCCTTTGATGACTACAGCATGCAGGGCAGGACTTACCGGTTTTTCTCCGGGGAACCGCTGTATCCTTTCGGATACGGACTGAGCTATTCCCGGTTCAACTATCTGCAACTGGAAACAGATCAGGATGAAGTATCGGCGGGTGATACCCTGACGGTGCGCATCACGGTTGAAAATAAGGGTGAACGGGATGGCGAGGAGGTAGTGCAGCTTTACATTGCGGATGCCGACGATGGTTCCGGCGGACCCATCAGGTCCCTCGAAGCATTCGGAAGGATCAGGATACAGGCGGGTGAATCCGGTGAGCTGGTGTTCGGATTGCCGACTGACCGCCTGTCCGCCTGGGATGCCGGTCAGGGCCGTTACCGGGTCAATCCAGGGAAATATATCCTGCAGGCAGGAAGCTCGTCGTCAGACATCCGGCTGATCCGGGAGTTTTCTGTCCGGTGAATTTTCTCGATTTATCGGTTGTCACAATAGGTGAGTAATCAGGTTAATGATGGACGATCGGGACCACAGGCCAAGGAATAAAACAGCCATGGGCACAGCCGGCGGCTTCCTGCTGGCGAATAGCCGGGATCATTATGGGGAGGATCATCCGGCATGACCTGTCATTATGGCTTTCCGTCGGGATCGGCTCCGGCATTGCAGCGGGTGCCGTGATCGGCGGCATGATTAAATACCGTAAAAGGAAATAACATGAAGAGATTCTTTCAGATCATTCTGGCCCTGTTTTTTTTGGTGTTGGGACATTCAACGGCTGAAGCCCAGCACGAAGAAGGTATTTATGTGCCTGATCCTGATCCACTGGTCAGGGAAAAGCTGGAGCGATGGCAGGATCTCAAGTTCGGACTGCTGATGCACTGGGGCCCTTATTGTCAGTGGGGGGTAGTGGAATCGTGGTCCATATGCCCTGAGGATTACGGGTGGTGTGAGCGGAAAAAGGGATCAAACCCTGAGGATTATTTCAAATACAGGGTGGAATACGAGAACCTGAAAAACACTTTCAATCCTGTTGGATTCGATCCGCAGCGCTGGGCGCGGGCAGCGAGGGAGGCGGGTATGCGGTATGTGGTCTTCACCACGAAGCATCACGACGGATTCTGCATGTTCGATACACGGGAAACGGGGTACAAGGTTACCGACCCCGGATGTCCGTTTCATGCTCATGAAAAGGCCAATATTGCGCTGGAGATATTCAATGCCTTCAGGAAAGAAGGATTATGGAGCGGGGCCTACTTCTCCAAACCCGACTGGCACAGCGAATTTTACTGGTGGCCCTATTTCCCGCCACTGGACCGTAATGTGAACTACGATCCCGATCTTTATCCGGACCGGTGGGAGCAGTTTGTCGGATTCACCCACCGCCAGGTGATGGAGCTGATGACGGATTATGGTCAAATGGACATTCTCTGGCTGGACGGGGGATGGGTGGCACGGCAGCCGGAAGAGGAGCTGGGCAGGAGGTATATGCAAAACGCACTCGATCCCGGATCAGGTTTCATCAAGAACCGGATCGTCAGCCAGGACATCCGGATGGATGAGCTCGTAGAGAAGGCCCGCAAGCTGCAGCCGGGACTGATCGTCGTCGACCGGGCCGTACCGGGGAAAAACCAAAACTACCTCACTCCCGAAAACCGTGTGCCGGATAAGATGCTGCCCTATCCATGGGAATCCTGTATCATCGCCGGAGGCGGCTGGTCCTGGACATCCGGGGCGCAGTATATGGCGGCCCGGGAGCTGGTGCACCTGCTTGTGGATATTGTATCCAAAGGGGGTAATCTCCTGCTGAACATTGCCCCTGGTCCCGAAGGCCAATGGCACCCTGAAGCCTATGATCTGCTGGAGGAGATGGGCGACTGGATGGAGGTCAACGGCGAGGCGATCTATGGTACGCGCCCCATCGCCCCCTTTACGGAAGAAAAATTCCGCCTCACAGGGAAAGCAGATGGCACCCTTTACCTTATCTGTCTCGCGGATGAGAACGAAGAGAGGATTCCCGGCCGTTTGGGGCTCAACAGTTTTTCACCGGCGGATGGATCTGTCATCCGGTTGCTGGGCGCGGAACACCGGCTCAAATGGAAGCGCACCGGGGAGGGGTTCATGGTGGAGATACCGGAGCAACTACAGAATATGCCTCCCTGCCGGTATGCATGGGTATTGAAAGTGTCGCCTCCAGGTTGATATACAGGTGCTTGATCAGGAAACCGCTCCAAATCGCACAAGATCCTGCTGTCAACGCCTATCGGGAAACCGGTTTCAAGGTTACCGGGGAGAGGGACTGTTTCAGCCCGGAAAAGATTCCAGATGATCTGCTCCTGATACATCCTCAGTTTATTATGGTCTTTTCGTAAACAATTGAGGATGCTTCTTGTTGCTTTGTTGACGTGTAAAGTTTGTTTTGCATGAAAATGAGGTCTTCCAGGTTGTTTGTTCTTGTATCTGCCACACTCGGGCTGGCCTTCATTTCCTGCCGGCATGAGCCGGAGGAGCTGATTGTCGGTCAGCCGGTTCCGGCGGTATGCGACAGCTCCCGTGTGACTTATCCGGTTACGGTATTTCCCATACTCCAGGAGCGTTGCATCTCCTGCCACAGCGGGACGGCTCCCTCGGGAGGACTTGATTTCAGCGATTACAACAATGTCGCTATGGTTGCGGATAACGGCAGCCTGATGGGATCCATACGCCATGATGAGGGATTCAGCCCGATGCCTCAGGGAGGAGCAAAGCTGACCGATTGCGAGATCGCCCTGATCGCCAAATGGGTCAACGATACGACCTTTGAACCGGGTGGCGGTGGTTTGCCTTGCAACCCGGATACTGTATACTTTCAGAACACCGTCTTGCCTTTGTTACAATCGAGCTGCGGGGTGACCGGATGCCACGACCCGGCAACGGCTTCGGATGGAGTGATCCTGACGAGTTACCTGTATGTCATTCAGACTGCGGGGATAGATCCTTTCCAGCCGGAGGAGAGCGAGATTTGGGAGGTGATCACGGAAGATGATCCGGACAAGAGGATGCCTCCTCCTCCGGGACCTTCCCTCACCGACGATCAGAAAAATATTATTTACGATTGGATCGCCCAGGGAGCGCTGAACAACTATTGCGACCAGGAGCCCTGCGATTCGCTGAATGTGTCGTTCTCACAAACCGTTTGGCCGGTCATACAGAATAAATGCCTGGGTTGTCACAGTAGTGGAAGTCCGTCAGGGAATGTCGGCCTGACCGGTCACACTGAAGTGGCCTCTGCCGGCGCCATCCCTCACGGGCTTTTATGAGCTGTTCGGCCTCGATCAGGCCACCATCCGACTTGGCCTGGAGTATGGGGTGACCGACCGGTTGAGTATCGGTGCGGGAAGAAGCTCCTTTCAGAAGACCTATGACGGCTTCGTGAAGTACAGGATACTCCGGCAGAGCTCGGGTGCACGAACCATGCCCGTTACCCTTGCCGCCTTTGCCTCCGCCTCGCTGAATTCCATGAAGTGGACCGATCAGGGCATTGACGACCGGAAGAACTATTTCAGTTCCCGTTTGAGCTATACCTGGATGCTGCTGGTCGCCCGCAAGTTCAGCAGCCGATTTTCCCTGCAACTTACGCCCGCTCTGGTGCACCGGAATCTGGTGCCCACAGCTGAAGACCGGAACGATCTATTTACCGTCGGCGCCGGCGGACGGTTCAAGATCACCAGCCGGATGTCGGTGAATGCCGAATACTTCTATATCCCTGACGGCCAGATCGTCTCATCCGAATATGACGCTCCCTTCTCCTTGGGCTTCGACATCGAGACCGGCGGTCATGTCTTTCAGCTTCATTTCTCCAATGCCGGTGCTTTCTTTGATCCCGGCTACCTTACCGGAACCCGGGGACAATGGACCAACGGGGATATTTATTTCGGATTCAATATCTCGCGGGTTTTTACCCTGAAGAAGCCAGAGGCTTTCAGGGAACAATGACTGATTGACTCTTCCTCATACGAAACCGGGGAAAGCCTGCCCGGTTTTGTCCCTGTTATCCGACTCAAACCCGCCATCAGGAGGAGCATTTTTTCCCAATCTGACCATTTGATTGACACTTTTCAATGACGGATTGGGATGGAATCTCACGACGGCCCCCCGACCTGCCCGGAACCGGTCATCCGCCCGGAATCGGTCGGTTCTCCATGGGTCACTTAAGGCATTGATAATCAGCATGATACATTAATCCCAGATTCATATGCCCACAAGGGGTCATTCCTTCGGAGGATGTACATGCACGAAAAGCGCGGTAATTCAGATGTTTGGCGCTTGGCACAGACTTTGACTCTGTTTTCGCCCAGGTCTTTCGGGATTCTGGAAGTGCATTATTTATACTGGCAGGTTATAAAAACAGGGATACACGTCTTCTTCAAACCTAAATGTAAAGAACAGAACAGCACAATACTCAAAAGCACTTCA
Organism: Bacteroidales bacterium; assembly: GCA_016939365.1. Classification (GTDB taxonomy): domain Bacteria; phylum Bacteroidota; class Bacteroidia; order Bacteroidales; family JAFGHD01; genus JAFGHD01. The sequence goes on from JAFGHD010000039.1 coordinate 26,351, forward strand.
CTATGAAAACGATTACTTTTCTTGTAGCTTTAGCAGTATTCATCTCACTCAATTTATCCGGGCAGGAAAGTATTTATCCTGTTCCATCATGGGATGGATCGAAGAACATTGACCTCTGCAGTGGTGGATCGTTCACCGTTAGCATTGACAACTCAACCAGTGGTCACAACTACAATCTGACGCAAGCCGATACCAAGGCACTTTTGCAAACCATCATTGGGACAGGGGGAACCATAACCTTTAATCCGGTAGCCCCTGCATCCGGTGTCACTTCCTTTTCAGTGTTTGATGCAACGGACTTTTCGCCCTTCATCAATTTCACGGCAACAGTGGTTGCCGATCCTGTGGCTCCTGTACTTGACATGAATCCTTCATCGCCTGTATGTGAGGGTACCTCAGTATCCGCCACTCTGAACACAGGAGGAAGCGGTGGGGTTTCCTGCTCTGACCGCTATGAATACAGCACGGATGGAGGTAACACCTGGGCCGATTATAACCTGGGCACCAGTATTGCAACCACGGGATTGACATCTGTCAAGGTCATGGCCATCCGCGACCAGGGTGCAGGTGTTGACCGAGGTTGTTACGCTGAGAATGAATATACATGGGTAGTGAATCCGTTGCCTGTTCCGGGGCTTTCAGGAAATACCAATCCTTGCTTTGGAGATACAGAAACGTATACTACCGAAGCGGGTATGACTGGTTATACCTGGGTGGTGACCAACGGTACCACGGCGGGATCCTCAACGAATACCATCAATGTTATCTGGGATCAAGCTACCGGTGCAGGGAGCGTCAGTATCACTTATACCGACGGTAACGGCTGCACATCTGTTTCCCCGACACTCCTTCCGGTCACCATCACCGCCCCGCCTGTGGTTTCTTCGGTGAGCCTCCAGTATGCTCTAAGCCTGGCTGGTCCATGGACCGCCGTAAGCGGTGATCTTACAGGAGGATATTCAATGTGCATCCATCCCGACTGGGATTTCTTCTATCTGGATGTGGATCAATTGGTATCCACACCCGATATTACTGCTGAATATCTGAATCCTTTCTATGTGAACCAGACCAGCCTTCCCACGGGATGGACTGCCTACTGGACGGCAAAGGGCGTCGTCAGCGGTGCTCCGGGCTGGCAGGGAGTGATGTACGAGATCACGATAGGGAATCAACCTATTTTCTATGTTTATAAGACATCCGGAGGGGATTACCAACTCATTGACGGACTGATGTATCAGATCGGACAGGGATTGAGTCCCTTAAGGATCTCTGGCGATTATCCAGACGGAAATTATACTTATGATGGATCATTGCGCAGCGGGGTGGGATGCGATGCCCCTCTGAGTGTCGGTATGGCTTTCCAGAGCGGTGTGCTGAATGTTACTCAAAGTCTGGTATATTGTACCATTCAGGATGCCATTGACGGTGCTGCGCCGGGCGATCTGATCAAACTGGGCGCCGACTTCACCGAAGGTAAGGTGACGGTTGGTAAGAGCATCACCCTGGATGGCGGCGGATTCACACTGACCTCGACATCGACCGATTATGGAATCGCCGTTACCAGCCCCGGTGTCACGATCCAGGACATCACCGTGACCGGAGCGGGTACCTTTGGCATTCATCAGGACATCAGCTGTGGCAACCTGGCGATTACGGATGCCACTGTGGACAACTGCGGAGGCACTGGCTTTGCCATGAACTGCTCCGACGGGATCGTCCTGACCAATATCACTTCCACGAACAACGGCGGCAACGGGCTGTCGATCCAGGATTGCCACAATGTGACCATCAACGGGATCACGACCAGCGGCAACACCTTCGGCACCTTTGGTGCAGGGATCGGGATCTTCTCTACAGGAACCTATTGTACAGCAGGATGCTCGAACATTGTCATCAATGAGCCGGTCAGCATTGCAGAGGTCCCGGCCATCTACCAGGAAGCCCCGGCGGGAGCCATCACGGGACTGGTGCTGCCGTCCGCCTATACCCATTATGTCGGATTGCTGGCACCCTATAACACCAGATACTACTTCACCAGCCTGGTGGACGCTCTGGCAGCTGCCGAATTACTTCTCTCCACAGCTCCGGTAATGCAGCTTCTTACCTATGTGAAGGAGGTCGGCGGAATGAACCTGTATGTCAGGAGTTGCACACCGCCAACGGTCAATATGTCCATACAGGCAGCCGTCGACGCTTCCGATCCGGGAGACGTAACCCATGTCTATGCCGGTATTTATGTGGAGCAGCTGGTCATTCAAAAGGAGGGGCTTTCCATCACCGGTGCGGGTGCAGCCAGCACCTTTGTGCAGTCCCCGGCCACCCTTACCTGGTCGTTCATGACCGGCACCAACTACAATTACCCTGTGATCGGCGTGGACGGTGTGAGTACATTCACCTTGTCAGAACTGACGGTTGACGGAGCCGGACAGGGCAACAGCAATTTCAGGTTCACCGGTATCGGACTCTGGAATTCCGGTGCCACGATTACCAATGTTGATGTCACCGGAGTCAGGGAGACTCCTCTGGACGGGAGCCAGCATGGTATCGGCGTTTATTCCTATAATAACGGAACGGGCAGTCCATACCTGATCACCATCAACGGGATGAATGTGGATGATTTTCAGAAGAATGCCTTTGCACTCCTAGGGAATGACCTGACAGTGGATATGGACAACGTCACCATCACGGGATCGGGGCCGCTGGGTTCGGGGCTTCCCGCCCAGAATGGCATCCAGATCGGTTATGGTGCAGGCGGAACCGTTGACAATTGCGTGATCACCGATATCGATTACACCGGAGGAACATATGCTGCTTCGGGATATATCCTGACGACGGCCGGCAGCGTTGCGGCAAACAATGTGGATATCAGCAACTGCCAGACCAGTGTGTACATCATCGATTCCGACGGCTCCTTCAACGGAAGTGATATCACTAATCCCACGGGTGACGGAGTTTATATCTACTCTACAGGATCGAAGTCCGGAGGCAAGATTCTTAAGGACCTCCCGATGGCCTCGGTGATCGAGGAAAACTTTGCAGGGGGAAATCCGGAATCTACCAACGTTACCTTTTCACTGGATGGCTGTGTGATCACCGGTACCGGTGCGGCATCCTCCATGGGGGTTGTACCGTTTGGCTATGATGCCATCACGGCCCAGATAGATGACTGTGAGATCACGAACTGGGAATATGGCGTAGTGGCTCTGGATTACAGCGGTGCGGTAATCAACAGCACTACCTATCACTGTGATCTTTCAAACAATATCCTTGGATTTTACAGTAACACGATAAATATCCAGGATGCGGAGGAGAACTGGTGGGGTTCGGACACCGGACCGTACAACAATCCATACAATACCTGCGGACTGGGGAGCGAGGCATACGGAACCGTTGATTTCATCCCCTGGTGTGTGGATGCAGTCTGCAGCGGAACGACCACCGGGCTTGCACTGGTTGTTCATAATGTCACCAAGGATACCTACTACTGCAAGATTCAGGATGCCATTGATGATGCGAATGACGGAGATGTTATCACAGCTCTGGCAGGCACATATAATGAATCGTTGCTGATCAACAAGGGGCTGACCCTCACCGGGGCCGGAGCACTGACCACAGCCATCACGGGAGGCGTGGTATTTGGTGACGGCACCTTTACAGGGGTGACCATTGACGGATTCACCATCACGGGTGACTCGCCGGCAGGAAGCAATGATGCCGTTTTCGACATGATCGTGGGTGGCGTAGTAACCAATATCACCATCCAAAACTGTGTCCTGGACGGCGAAGGCACCAACAGGGAGTGCTTCTATGGAAGGACCGGCAGGGTTGCCGGAACATGGACCTGGCACAACAACACCATCAGGGATTTCAGGGAGTGGTATGTCATCGACAATACCGGAAGCACTAACTATCCTGTCGTTCCTCTGACCTCCGTTGTATTTACAGATAACATTGTCACGGGTCTGGGCGGGACGATCGTCTTCCGCGGCAAGCTGGATGAGCCGATGACCCATGCGGTAATCAGCGGCAATACCATGACCGGCTGGGTGGACAACTCATCAGGAGGAGGATGGATCTGGGCCGGTATCGAGATCAACAATGTGACTGATCTGGATGTGTTCAACAATACGATCACGGGAGTCCCGATGCAGGGCGACGAAGGCCAGGCGTTCCAGGCCTGGAGCGTGACGGCATGGGATGTGGATATCCATAACAATGTATTTGACAACAATTACCAGGGTATTTATATTCCCACCTATGTAGGCACGGATGTGAACATGGCATGTTATGTTCCCACGGGTGCTATATACAGCAACTCCATCAGCGGCAACACCGACTTTAATCTGGAGTTGAGCGATTCACCCCCGGGTTCCGGGATCAGCAGCGGCATCGGCGGACCGCTTGATGCCACCTGTAACTGGTGGGGATCGGCGGATCCATTCGTGATCGCCGGCGGCATCTGGGGAGATGTTCAGTTCATGCCTTTCTGGACCTCCAACATAGGCCCGTGTAATGGAAACGGCCCGGTGGTCAACATGACGCAGAACAAACATTATCTGCAGATCCAACCTGCCATCAATGAAGCCAATGCGGGCGATGAGATCCATGTTGCAGCAGGGACCTACGTCGAAAACCTGCTGGTCTCCAAAGCCATCACCTTAATAGGGGCGGGAAGGGATGTGACCTTTGTGGATGCAGCTTCGGCTAATTATACCCTTGATATCGACGGTAATGTCGCTGGAATGACAGGCACTGTCACCATTCAGGGGTTTTCTTTCAGAGATCCGTCGCGGATTCACTGGATGATCGTCAAGTCCGATCATATCCCCAACACTGCTCAGCTGATTTTCCAGAATAACAGGATTGGAGATGGGGATGGTTACGGATGGTGGGATTACCATTCCCATGGTGCACTGACATGTACCAATAATATTTTTTCAGACGTTTCCTATGCATTTCAGCTGGAAGGATGGGACGATCAGCCCGTGACCATTCAGGGCAATGAATTTACCAACCTGCATGTCTGGCTTGAAAACGGCGTCCCGTTGCCGGATTATCCTCCTGTTGCCTTAAATCCTTTCACATATAACGGGCTGGATTGTAACAATGCCTATCTGATTGACGGTAATACCTTTCATAATTACACCGAGAGCGGATATGGTATTGTGATCAATGGAGGATATCCCAACCAGACCCCTGCAAAATATACCAATGTCACCATTTCAGGTAATGTATTCGATAATGTGGGTCTGGTTGCTCTGAGATTGACGAACCGTACGCCATCAGGTGAAGATCCGCTGGGTGGAGTGCATAACGCCAGTGTCACAGGCAATACTTTCAATGGTTGCACCAAAGGATTATTTGTATCCGGGTTGAATCCCGGAACGGAAGCACATACCAATCAGTTCCTGACATGGACAGATTATGCATTGGAAAACACCGGATCCGCCATGGTGAATGCAACCTGTAACTGGTGGAACACTGCGGATCCATATGGTGTAGCCAATTCAATATCAGGGCTTGTACAGTTTCTTCCGTACCTGACCAGTCCAACAGGCACATGCAACGGTCTGGGCCCGGTTGTCAATGTGACCCAGAACAAGAGCTACATGGAGATCCAGCCTGCGATCAACGAGGCGAATCCTATGGACCGGATTGACGTGGCCGCAGGGGTATTCCACGAGCGGCTGACCGTAAGCAAATCACTCGACCTGCGCGGCGCCCAGTATGGCGTGGATCCCACCCTCCCGGGTTCCCGTATCAATCCGGCCAATGAAACCGTCATCGACCTGGTGGGACTTCCCGTCACCAATCCCAACGTGATGATCGAGATCCCGGCGGGTGTGACGGATGTCTCCTTCGACGGGTTCACACTCAACGGCAGCCAGACCACGCACTATGCCGACGAGGCGGTGGTCAGGTCCTGGGATGATGACATCACCATCAACAACAATATCATCGACGGGTATTACAACCTTCTGTACAAGGGAGGTTCCGGCCTGATTGCCAACTACAACCGGATGGTCACCAACAAGGTGGGTATCACCATACAGCCCTATCCTGCTGCCAGTGTTACCCTCTCAGGAAATACAATTGTTCCGGGTCTGGCCCTTGCATCAGATCCATATGGGATATACCTGACCGGAGGCAATAATGTGGTGATTTCAGGTAACAGCATTTCGGGATTCGCCGGAGGATGCAGTATTGGAGGTAGCAATAACAACAATATCGACATCCTCGGCAATACCTTGTCCGGTAATAAAAAGGGTGTCAACATCTGGGGCAATAGCACCTTCATTGAGATATCCGGTAACGAGATCTACAACTCCATCGAGCGGGGTATCGACATCAAGGGAGCCGACCTGACGATTACCGGCAACAACATCTACAGCAACGGTACCGAGGGTGTCCGGATCGCCTATCATGTCATACCTACAGTCAATGTGGCGGTAAATGAGAACATCCTCACGGGTAACGGCACATACGGACTGCTGGTGGATCCGGCGGTGACACAGACGGTGAATGCCACCTGTAACTGGTGGGGTTCGGCCGATCCGGCGGTAGTGGCTGCATCATTTTCAGGGAATGCCAATGTGGTACCCTTCTGGGTCGGAACTTCAGGTCCTTGCACCGGAAGCGGCCTGGTTGCCAACCTGACCCAGGGCACCAGCTACATGACCATTGCAGAGGCGATCAATGCCGCTATTCCGAATGATGTCCTTCAGTTGTCCGAACACATCTTCAACGAACGGGTGGTGATCGACAAACCACTCACCCTGCAGGGTGTATCGGAAGCCAACTGTATCATCGACGGATCATCGTTCGGAACGGACGGACGCGGTATTTACATCGATTATAATGTCGAAAATGTGACGATCAAATACCTGACCGTCCGTAATTTCCAAGGTTCAAATGGTAATCTGCATGGAGGCATTTATGCCATCGGCGGTAACAACAACCTGACGGTGGAGCATGTCACCATCCATGACAATGTGGGTGGAAGCGGCTTCTATGCCAACGGGCCGATTGACAATGTACTGCTGGATTATGTAACATCATTCGGACACACGGTCGGGGCACGCGGCATTGTGATCTGGAACGGCTACAAGAGCCACATCACGATCACCAACTGCCATGTTTACGGCAACAACTGCTGCGGCATCGAGCTGCAGGACGGTACAGCCTCAGGCGTGACGATGAACAACAACAACGTTCATGACAACGGCGACAGCGGTATGAGCGCTGTAGGCCTTACCGCGGGCGCTGGACCGAACACCATCAGCAACAACATCCTGGCCGACAACGGCCGGTACGGCATCGAGGTCAAGTGTCCGGACGGCACAGGTCTGGCCACCGGCGACGGCAGCATCGTGCTGGACAACAATGTGGTGACCTTTACCGCTTCTACCTTGATGAACAACCGCGACCATGCCGGTATTGCGGTGTTCAGACGGGGCTATCTGACCGGATCGGGTTACAACGACATACCGACCGGGGTGATAGTGACCAACAATACAGTAAGCGGCTACACGCAGATGAATCCCACGGCGACCACCAGCGAAGGTTTCGGCATTGTGGTGGAAGGGGTGGATCATACGGTGACAGGTAACATCCTCGACGGCAACGACGTAGGTTTGCAGCTTCAGGGCGGAGGGCACCCGGTCCCGAATTACAATTTCGAGGCTGCAGGCGACGGCGAGCAGGCCGACGGGGCTTCACCGTTTTATTTCGGACGCGGCAATGCGCCCTACATGTGTAACATTACGGCAGGTGGCAACAGCTTCGGAACCACAACACCCAACGGAACCGACACCCGTGTGGTTGTTGAACCTCTGACACCGCTGGTGGATCCTCTGGCGATAGCCAATCAGGTGGAAAAGAAGGTTCAGAACACCGATACCCAGATCACCTACTGTTCATTCCAGGGAGCCATCAATGCAGTGTATACCGATAACGGAGATGTGATTGTGGCAAGTCCGGCTACCTATTACGAATCAAATATTCTGGTCAACAAGCAACTTACGATCCAGGGAACCAGCAGACCGGATGTGATCCTTGGTCCGGCCGCAGTGGACGATCACAACAACAGCGGTGGTTTTTCCGGAGTTTACCAGCACGGGTTCATTGTTGAGAGCGATTATGTGACCATTATGAACCTGACCATTGACGGAGAGGCCAACACGACCCTGGTGCCCAACGACCACAACTTCCGCATGGGGATCACCACCCAGGATGGAATGGGATTCGATAATCTGCACATCGACAACGTCTCCATCGACAACATATACCGCCGTGGCGTATACATCGGCGGAAGTACAACCAGCGGACATTTGGTGGAGAATTGCTCGGTGACGGATGTCGTTCGCCATGACGGGATCATTTCAATTGGTTCTGCTGAATTCCTGAACAATACTGTTTCTGATGTCAACGGAGATGGGGCTACCGCAAGTGCTGCGGCAATAAGGGGCTATTCTGCCGCTCTTTTCGTGGGAAACAATATCAGCAATTGCCTCTGGGGCATTGTAGCGGACACTGATGCCGAGATTCTCGACAATGTGATCGACGACATCTCCGTCGGTATCGTGATGAACAACCTGTTCTATGGCGTCCATGCCTCGGATGCGGTCATTCAGGGGAACACGATCACCAATGTCCGTGAGACCGGCTATGTGATGTACGGAGTGGGCATGAGCCTGGTCAACCTGGCTTCCGGGAGCACCATCGGAGGTTCCGATCCTACCGAGAGGAATGTCATCGATATCACATCCGGCACCGATGTGCTTGGCATGAATGTCTGGTGGAACCCGGGTCCGATCGTCATCCAGAACAACGAGATCAGGATTGCAGGTGATAATTATGGCATATACCTGCAGTACACGGTAGATGAAACCACCTCTGTACTGTTGCAGGATAACGAGATATACAGCACCGTCGCCGGACAGGGGACAGGTGTTCTGATGAACGAAGGTGTGGATAACGGCGATGTGTTTGCATCCTTCACAGGGAATGAGTTCACAGGTCTTGAGGCCGGACTGTACATGGCGCTCAGCGGTGGAAACAAGCGCATTGAAGCTACCATTGGCGGTTCCGCGGGCGATGAGAATACCTTCACCGGGAACACCACGGCCATCAGGGTAGAGGAATATGATGGAGCTACCAACGGCATCACCACCAAGGCGGAGGTCCTGGGGAATGTGTTCAGCGGTAACACCGGTACGGCTATCGAGATCGCCGGGGGTATGGTCATCCAGGTATACAGGAACCAGATGTCCAACAACGGTTATGGCTTGAAGGTACAGGGCACGGGTGAGATGACCTCCTGCACGGAGAATTTCATCGACTTCAGCACCTCTGACGGTGTGATGATCGCTGCCGATGCCGGCGTCGTCGGCCCCATCAACGACAACCATTTCGAAGGGAATCTGGGTTATGGGATCAACAACCTGCTGGCCAGCCCCACCCTGGATGCCACATGTAACTACTATGATCCTTCGGGCAATGCCGTGGCCGGCAATACAACCTATCTGCCCTACCTGATCACGGGTGTGGACAACGATCCACTGACCCCTGGCTTCCAGCCTGTACCCGGTTCCTGTACCTCGCCCGGGGAGTTCTTCGTGAACGATGACTCGTTGCTGGGCGATGTGTATACGACGGCAGTGGGCAACAATGCCAACCTGGGCACCTCCGATGCCCCGTTCAGGGATATCCAGTATGCCATAGGTATTGCTCCGGCAGGAAGCACGATCAAGGCAGACGTGGGCGCATATGTCGAGGATATCGTTGTGGACAAGGAGCTGACCCTGCTCGGCCCCAATGCCGGTATCTGCGGCAATGGTGCACGTGTTGGTGAAGCGATTGTATATCCGGCCACTGCAGATATTGAGTATGGCATCATCATGGAAGTGACAGCCAGCAACGTGACCATTGACGGGTTCCTGCTCGACGGGGACAATCCGGCCCTCGTTTCGGGATTTGTCTGCACCAATGGCGCCGACCAGGATGCCAGCGACGGTATCGCGGTCTATTCCGATAATGTCAGCAACCTGACTGCACAGAACAACATCATCAGGAACCTGTCATTTGCCGGCGTGTCTCTCTACGGCGCCTCCTTCAGCGCTCCGGCCACATCGGGACACCTGGTATCCTGCAACCTGATAGAACACCTCGGTACATACGACCCGGCATCGAATGTGGATTACTGGGGCATCGGCGTGCTGATCTACAATGACCAGTATGCCCGGATCGTAAACAATGAGATGGTGAACGTCCGGGGGGGTGTCCAGACCGGCAACTTCAGCGATCCCAACCCGGGTGACCCGTTGTACCAGGTGATCGACAACAATACGATCCAGACACGCCGCAGGGGTATCTTCCACAACCTGCATTATGGCGGCGCTTCTGCCCTGACATTGTCGAACAATACGATCACAGCCATTCCCGAACCGAATGAAACGGTCTGGGACGGCATTTTCCTCGGTTCATTATCGAATGCGGTCAGCCCATGTGTGGACAATCACATTGACGGCAGCGCGGTATCAGTCCCGTCGGAAGGATATGAAGTTTGGAATGTCAAGAATACTGCACCTGTTGGTATTTCAGGAGGTTCCGTTGCGGGTGTGACCACAGGTCTGTTCATGAACAACTATGAGGGTAATAACAGCAATGCCGGGGACGGTGCCCACGCCACCCTGAGCGGTCTGGCCATCACTCCTGCTGCCGGCGGTACCGGTATCCGTATCCTGGACAGCCCGAGCAGCACCCATGCCAATGTGCAGCTGACCCTTGGAGCAGGTGTCACGGTGACCGGAGGTGCGGAAGGTGTGACGGTGGAGGGCCAGAATGCAACGCTTCTCGGCACAGGTGATCTGGCACTGAACGGCCAGACTTCCAACTACTTCAGACTCTTCGATAACGCTGTGGATATTGATGCCACCGGCGTAGTGTTTGACGGTTCATTGGGATCCGCCATGACGCTGCCGGAGCTGTTCACCACCGAGGACATGATCGTCCATGCCATCGATGATGCCGGCTTAGGCTTCATCCTGGTGAATGACCTGAACACCTACGTCACCCTGAACAGCTTTGTTCCCCCGGCCACCACCGAACCTTCCATCCAGCGCGCCATTGATGAGGCTTCTGCCGGATGGACGGTGAACGTCAATGATGGCACCTACAACGGAAACCTAAATTTAGGTAAGGAACTGGGCCTTGTATCAGCCAACGGTTACACGGCGACTACCATTGCCGGAGCCGGTGGCGCTGCCGTCACAGTAGCTTCCGACGGTGTTGAGCTGAACGGTTTCACCGTTACCAATCCGGATGGATCGAATGCAGTTTACTCCTCGGGATTCGGCAACCTCGAAATCAGGAACAACAACTTCGAATCTATCGGCAACAATCTGACCAGCGGCAACACCCATGCCGTGGCGGTTTCTTCGAACAGTAACGCTGTTGACAATGTGCTCATTGAGGACAATATCTTCACGGATATCCACGGTGGCGAGAGCGATCCGCCCATATCCAACGGAAGTGCGGCTGCCATCGGTATCGGCTGGTCAGATGCGAATTATGACATCACCAACCTGGTGATCCAGAGGAATGTGATCAGCAACGTGAATGCCTGCATCCTGCCCTGGGCTTCGCAGAACAAGGGCGGAAAGGGAGCCTATGGCATTATCGTGAACACCGGCGGAAAAGCCACTGCCACCGGTCAGGCTGTGCATCCATTGATCGTCAATAATGAGATTTCTGATCTGGAGGGCCTCTGGGCGCACGGTATCGGACTGGAGGGTGATATCCCGGCTGCCCAGGTCGAGAACACCCTGATCACCGACCTGACCGACCACAAGGTGGAGAACGATGCCTCTGCCATCATGATCGAGGACAATGAATCGGCATCCTCGTCCATCATCAACAACAACAGTTTCACATTGGTAGAATCGGCCATCCGCAATGTGACGGTCAATCAGGTGGATGTGACCTGTAACTGGTTCGGAACCACAGACCCGGCAGCCATTGCACTTCTGCTGGAAGGACCGGTCAATGTACTTTCGTTCCTTGACAACGGCACGGACAATGAACCGGGTACAGTCGGATTCCAGCCTGTTCCGGGAAGTTGCGGAGGCCTGTTACCGGTGCATAATGTGACCCAGAACCTGTTTTACGGTACTATCAAGTCTGCCGTACTGGATGCCAACAGCGGTGATGTGATCGATGTGGCAGCCGGCACAATCGTGGAGAACGGTCAGATCGTCATCGACAAGAACCTGACCATCGGCGGAGCCGGAATGGGCGCGACGATCGTCAGGACCGACCAGAACACCGGCAGCGGCGGTGACGCCCGCGGCTGGTGGCTGGTAAATACCGGTATTACTTTCCATTTGAGCGACATGACCCTCGACGGTACCGGTTACCTGGTATACCAGGGGATCAGGCACATGGGAACAGGAACCATTGATCAGGTGGAATTCACCCATATCAAGTACAATGAAAGCGGGCCGACTTATGGAGGTGTAGCCGTGGCAGCCTTCGGTTCGGGAATTGCCGATGTGGACATCACCAACTGCGACTTCTCAGAAATAGGCAGGGTAGGCGTACTGTACTTCGGTACTGGGATCACCGGCTCTGACTTTATCGGTAACACTTACGCGGGCAAGGGCCCCGGCAACTGGCTGGACTATGCACTGGATATCAGCGCCGGTGCGGTGGTCAACGTGCAGAACAACATCATCAGCGGCAACCGGGGTGTGGCGGCTTCCGACGGAAGCACATCGGGGGCAGTAATGGTGACCACCCTTTATGGTGCAGGCACCACCTCCACGATCCTGAACAATGAGATCACGGACAACAGCACGGCCATTCTTGTCGGATACGACGGCACCGATGTGAGCACGGTCACAGCCCATATGAACAGAATCTTCGGCAATGACTGGGGTGTTTATTCCACAACCCAGACAGTGGATGCCACCGACAACTGGTGGGGTGATCCCACAGGGCCGTACAATGATCCGCACAATACCTGCGGGCTGGGAGACACCATCTCAGGTAATGTCACCTTCTTTGAATGGTGGGCGGATGCAGCGATGACGACGCGGTATGCTTATCCCGCGCCTGTCATCACCTCATGCCCGGCGGATGTGACCCTGGCGCAGTATGAAGACAGGGATCCCTATGCCACCGGCTGGGCCCTGGCTGATCCGCTGTCGAACTGTTACAATCCGGTGGTGGTTACCTACGATGACGACCGCAGCGGGCTGACGGGATGCAATGTCACCGGAACCATCCTGCGTACCTTCACCGCCACCGACTACCTCGGGCAGGTTACGACATGTACACAGACCATAACCATTACAGATGTCTCCGATCCGGTGGTCGTCTGTCCGGCTGATATCACTCAGGATAATGATCCCGGAGTGTGCGGCGCCGTGGTCACCTTCGAACCGACAGCATCAGATTTTGGTTTCTTCCAGGGATTTGAGCATGCCGACTGGGTACCCGGCCATTACTACAGTGTTGCATTGGGCTTCGGCCCCTCCACCGACTGGAACGAATACAACAGCCCGATGAATCGGGTACCTTCCGGAACGGGAGGAATCGTTTCGAAGACCGGCAGTGCACATGCGGTGTTCTACTCTGCAGGCATCCCGCCCGCACCGGATGATTATACCGGTATCTTCAGCAGGCTGGGTGGTTACGGCAATGTATTCGGCGACGGATTTGTCGTGACACAGGATGTCTACTTCGACCTGTCCGACCCATGGGTGGCGACGAGCACATACGGCTGGGATGCTTCCTGTGCTGCAAACACCCAGACGGGTGGTCACCTCCGGGACTTCATCTTCCATACGGCGGGCGAGCCCGGCAAGATACTGGTGGCTGCCTCGAACAACACCAACTTCACACGGCGGAATGACCTGGCTACCCTGAATCATTTCGAAGTGGTAACCACCGGCTGGTACACGTTGCAGTGGGTCTTCAGGGATGCCGGTGACGGCACATTGGCAGTCGACTGCAACCTGCTCGATGCGTTGGGTAACCTGCTGTGGACCGAAACCAGGAACAACACCGGCGATGTGATCGCTACGGTGGTGGGTGGCAACCGCTACCTGTGGTTCACCTTCCTCGAAGCCGACCAGCTGGCCATTGACGACACCCGTCTGATGCGGAATCTGGTGGTCACCTCGACACCGCCCAGCGGATCATACTTCATCGTCGGCACCACTCCCGTTAGCGCGGAAGCCACGGATGCCTGCGGCAACGGCCCGGCATCCTGTACATTCAATGTGACGGTCGAAGACAATGAACCGCCGGTGGCTGTATGCCAGAACATCACCGTGTATCTCAACAGCATCGGAGAAGTGGACATTGTGGCCACCGATGTGGATGGCGGCAGTACCGATAATTGCGGCATCGCCTCCTATGATGTTGACAAGGATCATTTCACATGTGCTGACCTGGGTGCAAATACGGTAATACTGACCGTAACCGATGTTCATTC
>JAFGHD010000191.1 GCA_016939365.1 Bacteroidales bacterium
ACCTGTCTTCCTCCAGGAAGGCAGATAAATCGTTGGACAGGCAGACAGGCAAAATCAAACAGCATCAGTATAATATACTCCATTTCGTTTGGTGAGGTATGCCCCTTCATGAAAATGATGGGCCTCCTCAGTCAGCACATCCTCACGGATTGAAGTGCTGTCGATAGCCCTCATGCCGGGCATCAGCCGGGCCATTTTCAGGCTGAACTGTCCCCAGATATAATAGGCCGTACCGTCGTCATCGGTAAATACAGACGGATCGATCTGGTTATGGCCGTAAGTGTGGAGCTGTGTGCCATTGGTAAAGGGTCCTGCCGGCGTCGTCGAAACGGCCGTGCCTTCTGCCGCATCCTTGTCAGGCTGGCAGTAATACAGGAAAAATGTGTCTTTGCCGAAAGCGCAATCCGGAGCGAACAGCAGGCTGTTGTTATATGGAACCTGGTCATGCTCCCCCGCAGAGGCAAAAACATCGGTTACCATCCCCCAGGTATGCATATCGCCGGTGAACATGACATCATGCCGCCATGAACAGTAATAATCGCAGCTTTCATCAGTGGATCCGTATAAATACAACCGGCCGTCGTTCCATACCCGGGCCGATGGATCCGCAAAATATACCCCCGGCGGACATATGGGATTCTGTGCACCGGATTGTGTTCCTGCCACCAGTGAAAAAAATATTACCGGACACAGGGATATAATATGGTGTTTCATTGACTCCCAAAGATAAGGGCAAATGATCAATCCGGTCAATCCGAATCAATCCCCTCCGGATACCATGATGAGTTCTGAATGCTTTACTCTGAATTCTTCTTTTCAGAACTCAATCCTGTAACTCAGCGTCGGTAGTATTCCCAGCTGGCTGTAGGTGACGATTTCATCCTCCAGGTGATCGTAATAGTCTCCGGCCATGTTGAGGCGGTTGGTGACGTTCTGGATGTCGAGTTCCCACACTCGGGTGGCTTTCTTTTTATTGCGGAGCAGCGACACTTTAAGGTCGAAGCGCATGAAACCGGGTGCATGTGCCTCGAAGGCCCGGTCATCGAAGCGGACGGTATAGCCTTTCCTGCGCGACTCTTCAAGATCGATGGGAGTGTACCGCCTGCCTCCGGCCCATGTCCCGCGAATGCTTATTGTCACGGTTCTGGCCTTATTGCCCTGGCCGAGTCCGAATTCCTTTCCTCCGAGAATGTTGAGGGTGTAATGGCCGTTGTAGCGCGTTCCCCGCTCCCGGCCGTCACCAGCCACATATTTCGAGTCATACAGCGATGAGGTGATGAGGAAATAATACTTGCTCGAAAAGAACCTCTCGAGGGTCAGGTCGATACCGTAATTGGTTCCGGCGCCCTTGTTTGTCAGCGGATCGGTGGTATAACCGTCGTCATAGTTCAGCCCGGAAAAGGTGCTGTTGGCGCTGTCGATGATGGGTACATTGTACAGATCCTGATAATACACCTCCGTCCGGAGCATCAGTTGGGCTGACAGCATGTGCTCGTAACCCATTACATAGTGCCGGGCTTTGGTGAATCCGAGGTTTTCGTTGTACCGGATCGTGCTCCCGTCGTCAAGGGTGTATTGGGCGAGATAGAGTGAAGGTGGCTCCGCCTTCGAGTGAATTCCAAAGCCTGCACTCAATATATGTCCTGGAATAAACTCCCATTGCATACCCAGGCGTGGCTCGATGGAAGTATTACCATTCATCAGGAAATGCATGCAGTGCACTCCCGGATGCAGCGTGATCCGATCTGTCAGACGGTACTTCCAGCTCAGGTAGCCCTGCATCAGATTGGTATGGCCCCGGTCGTCCACCGCCGTCTCCATCCGCCCCAGTTCCTGTTCGTAAAAGTCGCTGAAGAGGTCGAAGGTCATGTGGCTGTGGATGATTCCTGCCTGCAGCACATGCCTGGGGCTGAACTTCCGGTGCAGGGTGACTGACTCGCGGCTGTTCATGTACACAAAATCTTCCCGTCCCTTTAGTGAGAAGGTGCCTTCCGGGTCCGACTCGCGGTAGGTCCATTTGTTGCGGCTTCCCGTCAGAGCCACGACCGACCGGATATAGGTCTTCTGATCGATGAAAAAAGTGTTTGTGACACCCAGCACACCCATACCCGTCCCGAAGTCGTTGGTATACAGTTCCTCCCCTTCCTCAATGTGGTTGATGCCACCGAGGCCGAAGACGGAAAAGACCCCCATGCGTTCCGTCGGCAGATGGAGGTTAAAGGAGACATCCTGGAACTCCGGTACCGCATCCCCCACGATTTTGATGCCGATGGCATTCATGATGGCCAGGGTCGAGTAACGGTAGTTGACAAGGTAGGATGACAGTCCGCCTTGCCGGAAGGGCCCTTCCAGTGATAAGTCCGTTCCAACGATACCGCCCTGGAATGAGTACTCCCGCTTCTCGTTGTTCCCTTTCCTCATCCGTATGTCGAAGACCCCTGAGTAAGCGTTTCCGTATTCGGCCGGGAAGGCGCCGGAGAAGAAATCGGAGTTGCTCATCATGGTGCTGTTGAGGATGCTGATATGTCCCCCGGTGGCACCCTCCTCGGCAAAGTGGTTGGGATTGGGCACTTCAATGCCTTCGAGACGCCACAGCAGACCCCTGGGGGAGTTGCCGCGGATGACGATGTCATTGCTGCCGTCAGGATTGCATGAGACGCCGGCATAGGCGGAGGCCATCCGGGCCGGATCGTTGAAGCTCCCGGCATAGCGGCGGGTCTCCTCTACCGAGAAAGACCGGGCGCTTACCGAAGCCATCCTGTTGATCACTTCTCCTTTCCTGCTGTCAGCAGTGACTACAACCTCATCCAGCTTCAAAACAGCCTCCTGCATCCGGATCTCGAGCACGGTCTCCTTGCCGGCACCGATCCAAACATCCGGTATGGTCAAGGGCTCGTATCCCATATAATAAACCCGGAGGGTATAACGCCCCACAGCCAGTCCCTCGAACCGGAACGCACCCGCTTCACCGGTGACGGCACCGATCATCGGATCGGAAGGCTCGATGACCAGACTTACCCCTGTCAGTGGCGTCCGGGAATCCTTGTCGATCACACGGCCACGTATGGTCTGTGTAGGCACCTGAGCAAGCGCTACGGAAATAAATGCTGTCAGGATGAAGATCCCGATAACGGAAATTTTCATGGGTTGGATTCATGTTTCATTTTCAAGGACAGAAAAGAAACTGGAGGGTCACATAAGCGAAAAAACCATCCTGAATTGCTCCGGTTGAGAGAGAAAGAAAAGATCCGGCCTGACACTTTTCTTCGTATTTTAATGCCGGGATTTAACAGTAATTCATTGGAGGTAACAAAGAACGGTTAGGCCTGAAGTCCCATAAAAGGCTCCTCACTTTGTTACAATCAAACCAACAGATGAATTAACCTCATCAATTGAATAATGAAAAAATTGTATTTATCCTGTCTGCTTTCATGGCTTCCCTTTCAAATACTGATCTGTCAGATGCCGGCCCCTGTCTTCCTGAACCTGGGACACAGCGAACCGGTAACCTGGGTGGATATATCACCTGATGACCGGTACCTGTTGACGAGCAGCGGAGACCGGACACTGATCCTCTGGGATGCCCCGACACGAACCATGCTGAAAAGATTCCACGGCCATACGGCCTGGGTGAACATGGTGGCTTTCACACATGATCCTTCCTTCCTGCTGTCGGCCTCCAGCGATAAGGAGATACTGTTATGGCATGTGGATTCGCTTAATCCCTTAAGGGCCTTCAAAGGACATGAAGAACCTGTTATCTCGCTGGGCATACATCCCACGCAGGATATCTTTGCATCGGGCGATGAGTCGGGCAGAGTGAAGATCTGGGATATCAAGTCCGGAAAGGAGGTCGTAAGCTTTCAGGCACATGACAAGGAGGTCTGGAACGTCATTTACAGCCCTGACAGCCGTTATATCGCCACCTGCTCCGGTGATCATCTGGTAAAGGTTTGGGATGCCGCTGCATTCAACCTTATCTACACGTTTGACCTGCATACGGAATATGTGGATGCAGTGGCCTTCAGCCCCGATTCGAAAACGCTTGTTTCAGGGGATCATGGAGGGACCCTTTATGTCTGGAATCTGGAAAAGGGGAAAAAGACCAATAACCTGGCATGGCCGGGGAACCGGTTCTGCTCCCTGAAGTTCAGTGATGACGGAAGCCAGCTGCTGGCCTCGGGCAGAAATATGATGATCAATGTATATGGCACCAAAACCTGGAGGTTGGTGAAGGGCATCAGTGCCGGTGATGAGCCATTTAAAAGCAATATATATTCGATCGTCCTGAGCCATTCCGGCAAGACTTTGTATGCCGCCTGCCAGAACAACACCCTGAGGGCGCTGAGTTTCCCGGAAGGTGCTTTGATGGAAATCATCGGCCTGGACGAACTCCGGATCACCGGTGTGGACCTGAGTGCCGATGGCGAATTCCTCGTATATGCCACGAATCGGGGGGGCGCACTCTACCTGGTCAATGTCCCTGCCGGGATAAAGCGCAGTGAAGCAAACCGTTCAGGGAAACCGTACTTCAGGGTGAGCTTCGATGCCGCTGATCACTCCCGGTTTGCTGCGGCGGGCACCCGGGTGGAACTGTGGAAGACGGAACCGTTCTACCCCTCTGAAACCATAACAGAACATGATGGCGATGTCACCCTGCTCGAGTACTTCGGCGAGGGAATATTCAGCGGGGGGAAGGATAACAGGTTCAAGATCTCTTCAACGAAAATACCGGCAGTACAGATTTTTGATGATTTTGACGATTACCCCACAGCGGTGGCTGCATTTCCCCGGATGAAGGGATTGGCGGTCAGTGCATCCGCCCGGAAAGACAGGAACACCCTCAGGATGTACGATGTCTCAACCCACAGTCAGCTATGGTCCATTTTTATCGGGGAGGTGATCGGTCTGTATAGTAGAGATACCGTGCTGTACTGCGTATCGCATAACGGATTCAAGGCCGTTAATCCGGCGAATGGCCCATGGATGGAGAAATTCCCCATCATGAATGGAAGCGAATTGGCCGAATTCAACAATGGCGCCAGCCGCGTTTATGTAGGCAATAAAAACAGGGTGCTTTATTATGACATCGAAGATGGTAGGCTGGTGAAGGAGATCGCCCTGGGACAGGAAGTGACCTGTTTGCGGTACCACACGACATTCAATATCCTGCTGGCCGGCACACAGGGCGGCGGCATCTGTATTTTGGACGCGGATACCGGGGAATTGCAGGGAATGTTTTTCACCTTCAGGGATGGTAACTACATCGGGCTTTCATCCAACGGCAGCTTCGGCGGAACCGAAGAGGAATTTCACCGCCTGCGCTTCCTTATGGACGGCAGATATTATAATTACAGTTACGTCCAGGAAAACTCCGGGATACAACCAGCCAAGGTGTTTAAAGAAATCATCAAATAGAACAAAGACTGATGATTATTGTTGTATGGATGGGGAGTGTATATGATGTCAGGTATTAATGGTTTCTGGTTCGGCCTAACCATTTGTTTTATGGTTACTAGGGCAGGTTACTCCCAGCAGGCTGACTCGGCCAGCCAGGAAATCACCGAGAACGGTTATATCGGTAAAATGGACTCCTTCCTTGCTCTGAAGCTGAGCGTTAGCAACGATATTGAGGGTTTTGAGGTCATGAGCAACGGGCCGCTCATCAGCATCCGGCCCAATACCCGCATGGCCAGCCATCTGTCGTTCAACTACCGTTTCCTTTCCTTATCGGTCAGCTTCGCGCCCCGGTTCCTCCCGGGTAACGGGGATGACGATCTTAAGGGAAAAACACAGTCCATGGGGTACTCCATGAACCTCAGCTTCAGGCATTGGTTGCAGGGCCTCTCCTTGTCCCATGTCAAAGGATACTATCTTGACAATACCGATGCTTATATTACTGGATGGGTGAAGGGAACGGATCCTTACATCCAGTTCCCCGATCTGGTTTACAATGGCTTCAATGGCATCACGGGGTATAAGTTCAATGCCCGGTTTTCGACCAGATCCCTGAGCTCGCAGACTGAACGGCAGCTGAGAAGTTCAGGAAGCTTCATACCCTACCTGTCATACCGGTATTATATCATTGACAACCGGGAAAAGTTGACAGGCCAGAACAGTACGCAGAAATCAGACAACCTGGAATGGCTGATCATGCCGGGGTATTTCTATACTTTCATCCTGAAAAAGAGCTTCTATACCTCATTGGGCCTGGTTCCCGGGATCGGGATGATCCACACCTGGCTGTTGACCCGTTCTGCCGGTGGAGATTTCAACGATCATCAGTCGAATACGGTCTACCGGCTGGAAGCACATGCCGCTGCCGGATACCATTCCACCAGGCTGTTTGCAGGAGGCCGGATTACAGCTTCCTGGGCATCGTTCCGTCAGGAAGGTACCACCGCGGTTACGGTGGACAACCGGATTACATACCAGTTGTATGCCGGGTACAGATTCAATGCCCCGAAGATCGTCAGAAAAGGTACGGATCTGCTCGAAGAGAAGATCCCGGTTTTATGATCCTTTCCAGGGTAAATATTCTGTTCCGGATCACCAGGCATGTTTTCAGTATATTTGGAAGAACATTTCATCCCCTGAACAATGAAAATCATCGATCTTACGCCGGAACACGAACCGCTCTATTTCTGCTGCCTGGAGGACTGGTCGGAGGAGATGAAGGAGGCCGGGGACCACAAGCAGCGCTGGTATGAACGGATGAAGGACAAAGGAGTCAGGGTGAAGCTGGCCGTGGATGAAAACAGTGTCACCGGTGGCATGATCCAGTATCTTCCCATCGAACATTCTATCTTTTCAGGCGAGAAGCTCTATTCCATTCTGTGCATCTGGGTGCACGGCCACAAGCAGGGCCGTGGCGATTTCAGGGGTCGGGGCATGGGCAAAGCGCTGCTGAAGGCAGCCGAAGAGGACTGCAGAGCGCTCGGCGCCAGCGGGCTGACCGCGTGGGGATTATCCATCCCTGTATTCATGCGGGCTTCATGGTTCAGGAAACACGGTTACCGGGTCGTGGACAAAAGGGGGATCATGCGATTGCTGTGGAAACCGTTCAACGAGCAGGCTGTGGCCCCAAAGTTCATCCGGCCGAAAAAGAAACCGGGGAAAGGCGAAGGGAAGGTCAAGGTCAGCATCTTCCGGAACGGCTGGTGCCCGGCGATGAATCTGGCCGCAGAACGGATCAAACGGGCCTCCGCAGAATTCCCCGAACGGGTGGATGTGCATGAATACGAAACCCTGGACAAGGACGTGGTGGAAGAATGGGGCATCACCGATGCCCTGTTCATCGACGGTAAAGAGGTGCGCACCGGTCCGCCGCCTTCCTTTGACAAGCTCCGGCGCAAACTGGCCAGAAGGGTGCGGTTGAAAGGGCTGGGCAGATGATCATTGCTCCCGGAATGACCTGACCAAACATCCGGCAGAAACCAGGCTTGTGGATACATTTGCAGAAAATTTCTCATGAACGGAGTCATTTCAGAAAATCTGGACTTTATAAGAGCTTTATGCAAGTCGCATTACGTTAATCTCTATATGCGTTCAGATCTGTATGTGCTGAAGATTTCAGTGAACAAAGCGAGATGGATTTCATTGTGGCACTCAATCCGATGGATTGTGGAGATTATGCCGATGCCTACTTTAGCCTTGCAGAACAACTGGAAAAGCTTTTAAAACCTTCTGTAGATCTCATCACAGACAAGTCCCTTTCCAATCCATACTTTATAGAATCGGTCAATGAAAAGAAAACTTTGATTTATGAGTTCCGGGATATAGCCATACATGAAAACAGAACTTTCGCCATCCCCAATTATTATTCTTATGTATCAATACCAGTTATTTCGCACCTTTTCACCTTTTGGAAAATATTTTTCCTGAAAGGTGTGAACAAATCTCATGCTTCAATGTTTTAAGATTGAGTCCAAATTAAAATTGATTCAATCATGAATACCTCAAAATTTGAATTTCCCGATCTGCCTTACGTATACAACGCGCTGGAGCCATACATCGATGCCCGGACGATGGAAATCCATCACACGAAACATCACCGGGCGTATTACGACAAATTCATGGCTGCCATCACAGAGACTGACCTGGAAAAAGCACAATGCACGAAGGACATCCTGGTGGATGCCGGGAAACTGCCGAAGGCAGTGAGGAACAACGGCGGCGGGTACTACAACCACGATTTATTCTGGAAAGTGATGGCTCCCAACGGGGGCGGCGAACCATCCGGAGAGCTGGCAGAGATGATCAAAAAAACATTCGGCTCCTTCGGAGACTTCCGCAAGCTGTTCAGCGATGCGGCCGCCAACAGGTTCGGCTCCGGATGGGCCTGGCTGATCGTCAGCAGCGACAAAAAGCTGGAGGTGACCTCCACCCCCAACCAGGACAACCCGCTGATGGATGTGGCCGAAAAGAAAGGATACCCCATCCTCGGACTGGATGTGTGGGAGCACGCATATTATCTGAAATACCAGAACCGCAGACCGGAATATATCGAAGCCTTCTGGAACGTGGTCAACTGGAAAGAAGTGGAAAGCCGCTACTTTAAAGGTGTAGGATAAAGATAATCTTTTTCATGGGGTTAATGGGCAAAACCCGGGAGGAACTTGTTCCGAACGGGTTTTTGCTTTTATATACCTTTGCCTCACGTTTATTCAATCAGGTATATCCGGAGAACATCAAGGCCACTAAAACACAAAAACTCTAAATCCCACTAAACTTACAGTCAAAATGGAAGTGGCAAACATTTTTGTGGGATTTTATGTCTTGGAGACTTTGTAGCAGAAAGAACCCTGATTGTTAACAAGATTTGCAAGTCCCAAAGGGCCGTAATAAACTTCAGAACATGAACAATGAGTTCAGCGACCAGGAGGTCGTGCGGCGCGAGGCGGTGGAGGAGCTGCAGAGGCTGGGCATCGAGCCCTGGCCCGCCGAAGGCTATGAGGTGAACGTCACCGCAACAGATATTCTAAGGGAATTTCCCGGTGATCCGGACCGGTTCGCAAACGTCAGCCTGGCCGGAAGGATCATGAGCCGGCGCATCATGGGCGCCGCATCCTTCGCGGAACTGCAGGACGCCACCGGCAGGATCCAGGTCTACGTGAAGCGTGACGACATCTGTCCGGGTGAGGACAAGACCCTGTACAACACCGTCTTCAAGAAGCTGCTCGATATCGGCGACATCATCGGGGTGAAGGGATTTGTATTTACCACCCAGATGGGCGAGATCACCATCCATGTGAAGGAGTTCACCCTGCTGAGCAAATCGCTGCGGGTGCTGCCCATTGTCAAGGAGAAGGACGACGCGGTGTGGGATGCCTTTACCGATCCCGAGCTACGTTTCCGCCAGCGCTACCTCGATCTGATCGTCAACCCGAAGGTACGGGACGTGTTCGTCCGGAGGACCCGGCTGGTCAACTCGATGCGAGACTTCCTGAACCGTCAGGGATACCTGGAGGTGGAGACCCCCATCCTGCAGCCGTTGTATGGCGGAGCCGCCGCAAAACCCTTTGTCACCCATCATAACACCCTCGACATGAAGCTCTATCTCCGGATCGCCAATGAGCTATACCTCAAAAGGCTGATCGTGGGGGGATACGACGGCGTGTACGAGTTCTCGAAAGACTTCCGGAACGAGGGCATGGACCGTTTCCACAACCCGGAGTTCACCCAGATGGAACTCTATGTGGCTTATAAGGATTACGAATGGATGATGGACCTGGTGGAGGAGATGGTGGAGCAGGCCGCGCTGGATGTATGCGGTAGTTCGGAAGTCAGTGTGGGAGATCATGTGATCAATTTCCGCCGGCCCTGGAAGCGGCTGACCATGTCCGATGCCATCAGGGAATTTACAGGCAAAGACATCTCCGGAACGGATGAGGCCGGATTGGTCAAAGTTGCGGAGGAGCTGGATGTGGAGGTCGATCCCACCATGGGCAAGGGCAAGCTGATCGATGAGATATTCGGTGCGACCGTCGAGCCGAACCTGACCCAGCCCACCTTCATCACCGATTATCCGGTGGAGATGTCGCCCCTGGCCAGGAAGCACCGGTCGAAGCCCGGTCTGGTAGAACGGTTCGAGGCCATATGCAACGGCAAGGAGATATGCAACGCCTTTTCGGAGCTGAACGACCCGATGGACCAGCGGGCCCGCTTCGAGGCACAGCTCGAGCTGGCCAGACGCGGCGACCAGGAATACATGATGCTCGATGAGGATTTCCTCCGTGCGCTGGAATACGGAATGCCGCCCACCGCCGGGCTGGGCATCGGCATCGACCGGCTGGCGATGATCCTCACCAACCAGCCTTCGATACAGGAGGTGATCTTCTTCCCGCAGATGCGCCCCGAGAAGCGGCAGCAGGAGGCTCCGGAAAAGGAACTGCAATCCGCAGGTATCCCAACGGAATGGATCCCGGCGCTCATCAAGGCAGGCATCCGCCAGGTCGCCGACCTGAAAAACGCCGGCGCAGGCAAGCTGATGAACGACCTGAACGGCCTGCGCAAGAAGCTCAAGCTCGAACTCCCCGCCCTCACCAAAGAGGAGGTGGAACGGTGGATCGGGCTATCTGAAAAGGGAAATCCGTCATCATGAAGGAAATACATGTATATCAGACTTGAAGGTATCTGCAACCTTTGCGTGCAATGTATGATGTATGAAGTTTGATGTATGATGTCAAATGTTGTTTACTTATTGATATTTAAGCTTTTATATTTTCCATTTGACTTTCTCCATTATACCTCAACCATAACAGGACTGTAACGCAGGGGGTATTATCCGACTCCTGCGGAGTCGCTGTTCCCGAATAATCCATGGTCTCAATGCACATTCAAACCCTCCGGGTTTGTTGAGGCATGAAATTATCTCCTCAACTATTCGAAACCGAAGCCATCTCAATATTTCACCATTACGACCGCAGCGCGGTCGTATCTCTGCAGAAAGACGGTACCCAAATACAAACCGATCCCGTCCGGGGTCGAATGTTTCTTTGCGGAACGAATGTATTGTCACATCAACAGGTGACCGATATCCCGACAAGGAATGATGGCCCGGTTTCATGGCGCCCTTTGCGCCAACTTTACGGGCTTCGCGTTTAAAGGAATTTTCCGGACTTCATCATCCTTACCGCAGGGAATGGATGTCAATAGTCAGGTAATACCCTGAAAAGGTTTATTTCCCGCAGGGAATTAACGACGTTGGCATGGATTTGCAATCCGTGTTAAGACCTCAATGTCACCCCTTCAGTGGATCTGTTCTCATTGGCCTTCGGGATGGGTATGATGAGGTAAATTTCCAGAGATGCTGTTTCATGACCGGAAGACATTGCTGGCTATGTCCGGAATTTGGATTACATTTACATCTGAAATGATCTGAAGAGAGAGGCTCTGTCCATATAAACTAATGAACTGATGAAAGCCGAATTCACCGCGATTATTGAACGGGCACCCGAGGGGGGGTACTGGGCCATATGCCCGGAGATTCCCGGGGCCAACGGACAGGGAGAGACCGTTGATGAGGCAAAGAACAGTCTGCGGGGAGCCATTGAGCTGATCCTGGAAGACCGCAGGGCCGACATCCTTCGTGGATTGCCCGATGACATCATCCGGGAAAAGGTGATCATCGGATGAAACGAAAAGACCTGGAACGCAGGTTGAGAAGGGCCGTATGCTACCTGAAACGGGAAGGCAGTGAACATTCCCTCTGGATCAATCCGAAAACAGGTGTCGTGGAAGCCATCCCCCGCCACCCCGATATCAAGGAACCACTCGCCGGGAAAATTCTGAAGAATCTGGATGCAGAATAATGAAGCTTTTTTCGACTCCTCCGGAGTCGCGGAAAATGGAGAATGCAACATCGACAATGGAAGATGAAAGATGGAATATGTGTCGACGTTGGGGCAGATTTGTTCAAGTTGCCAGAAAGCTTCTGATCAAAGCTCAATTTCATCAAGGGCGCTGATCCTGTTATGGCAGGATATGAAATTCGAGATATCATCGAACAGTTCAATCACTTCATCTGATTTCAACCAGCGCGTTTTATCTTTTTCAACGATCCTGTTATAGGATGAATATGGCCAATCCGCGTTCCTGCTTACAAAACCGTGCGAAACAGGATTGGTATGTATGTAAATGATGGTGTTCAATAAATGCTTTTCATCCCCGATGAGCCGTCTTTTAAACCTGGGCTGGAATAAAGAGCCTCTTTTATGGTACACTTTATTATACGAGTTTGTATACGAAGTGAAGAATTTTTTGAAGGCGTTTGAGACCACGTTATAATTGGAAGAACGATTATTAAAGGTGTCAGACACCTTTAAGGCTGTCTGACACTTTTGATTAACATCTTTTACACGCAACAAAAAATGAAAGTGATTGGGCATCAAACAATAGGCGAAAACGTCAACAAATTCGACCATATATTTTTCAAATTTGTTGAGAAAGAAAATGTAGTTTTTATCCTCCACAAATAAGTTTTCATTCCCAACGGCATGGTTAAAAATATGATAGAATTTATTCGGTTCAAGGGATGAGCGATAGTCAATCATATGCTGCCTGGTTGATATCAGATTGGCGGCTTCCCCATGACGCCTGTCTCATTACTAGTGTAAAACTACCAATAATTCAAAATGGCCGGATTTCACGGCGCCCTTTGCGCCAACTTTGCGGGCTTCCCGGTTAAAGGTATTTTCCAGATCCCATCAACCTTTTCCGGAGGGCATATATGTCAATAGCCAGGTATTACGCAAAAAGATTTGCCCGTAAGAAATGAACATCCTTAAACGATGGATGTTGGGCTGTTTTTCAGCTACCGGCTGATGACGCATTTGCTCACCGGGCCTGTTGTGTTGCCGCAGAAAAGCTGAATGAAGTACAATCCCTCAGGGCACAGAGCATGGCGATCATCACAGCCGTCCCAGGACAAGGTGACCGGTTCGCCGGGGAGAAGGGATGCTTTCAGTTCCCGTACCCTGTTGCCCTGAACATCTCTGATCACCAACGAGCAATACCTTGAGGCGGGGATGAAGGTGATATACACCTGATGGCTGAACGGATTGGGGAAGATGTTGAGTATACCCGGTTCTGATAACTCAAGGCCGATCCCTGCGGTCCAGGCCTGGATATAATCCGGTTTCCGCAGAGTGTCGGTGATGGTGCCGCTGGTGTCGGTCACCACCAGTGTCACTGAGTAGAATCCGTTGCTTTGGTATGTCCATGTTGGATTCTGAAGGTATGAATCCACTATGCCGTCATCATTGAAATCCCATTCCCATGACCCCGCTTGTGTAAAGCAGGCCACGCATGCATCGGTGAATCCGACTGTCAGGGGAATGTTGCCGCTTGTGGTATCTGCATAAAATTCCGCTGTTAAGCCGCAGGCAGTGATGCATTGTGGTACTATCAGGGTATCCACGCAATAACCCGAAGTATCCCGGAGGATCAAAGTGACTGTATACTGGCCAGTTGTGTCATATGTCCATTCCGGGTACTGTTCATTGGAATCAATGATCCCGTCGCTGTTGAAATCCCACTGCCAGGTTTCCGCTTGTGTGAACAGCGCTTGGCTGGTATCAGTGAATTGTACGGTCAAAGGCGCTTTACCGAAGTGCAGATCTGAGAGGAACCCTGCTTCAAACAGGCAGGCCGTGATGCAGTTTTCGATCTTTACCGAATCATGGATCAAACCGGATGTGTCAGTGATAAACAGCGAAACACTGTACTGGCCGGGATCATTATATATCCATTCCGGGTGCTGTTCGTATGAATCTATGCTGCCGTCACCGTCCAGGTCCCAACTCCAGGTATCAATCTCCGTAAACAGGATCTGGCTGGTATCGGTGAACTGTACCTGCAAGGGAGCTTCACCACAGAGCGGATCGGATTGAAATCCTGCCTCGAACAGGCAGGCGGTGAAATAGTCCGTTTTCAGCACCGTGTCGCCGACCAGGCCGGAGGTATCGATGGCGGTCAGCTCAACAGAGTATTGTCCGGGCAAGGTATATATCCATATGGGATTCTCCTCCTGTGAATCGGGAATGCCGTCGTGGTTGAAGTCCCATGAGTAGGACCCGATAAGGGTGTTCACAAAAGTACATTCCGAAAAGAAATGCACTGTATCAAAGGTTTTTCCGATAATACAGTCCGATGTGAAGTCCGCCCAGATGGTGGGCGGCTGGTACTCGTAGGCACCCATATCTATTCTCACAGTATCATTTCCGTCACCGTCCCGGAAGCGGGGAAAGCCGGCCAGGTCGAGCTCCGGGAGGCTGGCGGGATTGGTGGCGGGGTCACCGGCATCCACGCATGGCGACCATGCGGCGATGGAGTAGGGATGGGTTCCGGAGCCAAGAAAACAGGGATCATCGCTGATGTTGCCTGTCCCGGGATACCCGCCCTGTACCAGGCAGTAGGTGGCGCTGCCTGCCAACTGATCGGGGGTGTTTTGCCAAAGAACCGAATTGTATGCCCCTGAGTAAACACCACCTCCGGTCACTGTTCCGTTACCGGTTACATAATTATTTATGAAAGTACAATTATAACAATTGGTATAGCATCCCCCTCCTTTTGCCTCACTATTTCCATCGGGGGCACCTGCATGACAATAGTTGCCTATGAAAAGATCATTAAAAGAACTACCGCCCCAAACAGCTCCTCCCATTGCAATTGCATGACCCCCATCAGGGGAACCTGCTCCTGCATAACAATAATTATTTATAAATATATTATTTGAATTTGTTGTCCCGCCATAGATTGCTCCACCCCACGAATATGCCCGAGATGGATCTGCTTCCAAAGCACCTGAAATTGATTCACAATAATTTCCATCGAAATAGTTTCCATTTATTGACCCTGATTCGACATATACTGCTCCTCCATAACAGTATGTCGTACCACCATATTCCCAATCAATGAGACAATAAACAAAATTCCCGGTAAATATGTTATCCTCAATAATTCCATTAGAGCAATAGATGCAACCTCCCTTGCCCTTAATCACGTAAATCCCATCTGCTGCAATAATATTATGATGGAATATATTTTCCTTAAAGATTCCAACATCACAAAACACACAACCTCCCCGACAACTTTGATCGCCAGTCAAGGTGGGTACCCCATAAATCCAATTGTTTTCAAATTGATTGCTGGTGAAAATTCCAGAATCACAGTAAACTGCACCCCCGTCCCATGTTGTATAACCCTGATATGGAGCAGCCTCTAAACCACAATTGGAAATAATACAATTCCTTAATTCGATCATAATCCCCCTAATTCCCGCCCCACCGATATTACCTGATTCACAAAAACCTCTTTTAATAGTCAGACCTGCAATTCTTACCAGACTCTGGCAAGTGATCCGAATGACCCGCTGGCTTTCATTCCCATCCAATTTGGTATTGTCCACATCTGACTGATCTTGTGTGAAGATGAAATGGGAAGCCAGGGTGAGCGGTTTTGTGATGGTAAATCCCCCGACATAGGTTCCCTGGGCCACCAGTACGGTGTCATATGGCTGTGCGGCATACAGTGCTTCCGTTAAAGTGGCATATTGCGCCGGTACATGCAGTATGGCCGGCCTGGCGGTCATGCCCAGCATTGCCAGGGCCAGCAGGGTGATCGGTTTCATGGGGATGGGATTTTTATGAACTGAAGTAGTGTTTTGTGATTCCGGGTTGATCTTTGATGTAATTTACAAATATAAATAATATATGCATAGATGTCAAGTGTTATTCGACTCCTCCGGAGTTGCGGTTTACTTGATCGGATGGTATTTCTGTGCTGGACTGTTTCATTTTCCAGATCACATGTGCCGTTTTCCATGTTCTCGATCAAATGGAACATGCAAAATGCAATCTGGAAAATGATTCACCCGCTCCTGCCATAATGACATCCACACTGCCCTGACCATCCGGCCTGAATCCCGGCCATCCCCGTTGGCATGCAAGTTGATATTGCCAGGATAAAAAATTATGAAGGTGACGGAGATTCATTCACACGGTGAGCTCGAAAGCAAGCTTCCAGGAAAGGGCAAAGCCTACCTCCTGCTGGTTCGCCGGGGTTCGGAGCTGAGCGAGTGTGCCCTGAACAACCTGGCGGAGGTGACAGGTTCCGGAAAAGAACCGGACATCCTGCTCGCTGATGTAAACCATGTGCGAGACATCCATGAGAGGTACGGCGTGACATCGGTTCCCACCATGCTCGAGTTCGAGGACGGAAAATTCGTCAACACCCTGAAAGGATGTCATGAACCGGGATTTTACAAGTCCTGGTTCGGAAAGGCGATCTATACTGCCACCGCGACAGGTATCGAACAGAAAAGCGTTACCGTATATACCACTCCCTCCTGTTCGTGGTGCAATACCCTGAAGCAGCACCTGCGGGTGCATGGCATTTATTTCAGGGAGGTAGATGTCTCACGGGATCAATCTGCCGCAGAGACCATGCAGCGCCGCAGCGGCCAGATGGGCGTGCCCCAGGCCGATATCGGCGGCGAGATCGTCGTGGGTTTCGACAAGACACGCATCAACCGCCTTCTGGGCATCGGACCACAATAACATTACAACAATAAAATATCAAGCAAAATGAAAGAGTTGCAACCACTGAACGAGTACGTGCTCCTGGAACAGGGCGATGAGTTCACAGAAAGCAAAACCGCCGGCGGGATCATTATCCCTGATACAGCAAAGGAAAAACCGCAGATCGCACGGGTGACGGCCATCGGTAATGTCGAAAATCCGGGCATCTCCGTGGGAGATGTGGTCGTGTATAAGAAGTATTCGGGTACTGAGATGGCCTATGAAGGCCGGAAGTTCCTGTTCGTCCCCTACGCCGACCTGCTGGCCAAGATCGTCGAGACGGAGAAGATATGAGCTGACCGGTAGAAAAAAAGCCGGGCTGTTATTACAGCGCCGGCTTTTTTACTGGACTGAACTCCGTCAGTTCAGTATCGCTTTGGCGGTATAACGAATCCCGTTGCAATCCACGACGATCAGATAGACGCCCCGGTCGAAGCTCCGGGCATCAATCCATATGCCATCGTTACCGGTTTCAATGAATGCCGCCTGATTCATCACCTGTCTTCCGTCGCGTGAAACAAGGGTGATGACGGCATTGCCGGAGGCCGTTGCAGGCAGTGTCATGCGGAACCCGTCCGGGGAAGGATTGGGGAAGATCACTGGTTGCAGCAACGCCAGTTGGGCTGTACCTGTGGCAGGGCTCAGGTTCCATTCCCCCCAGAACAGTCCCCGTCCGTGTGTTGCCACCAGAACGGTATTATCCGCTTCACGGATGCGGAGCATGTCCACCCGCACATTCGGGAAGTTGTTGTCGGGAACCCATTCGGCCAGCGGTGCGGAGATGTCGTCTGTCATCCACACGCCCAGCTCTGTGGCCAGCATGACCGCCCGTGCATCGGAAGGATGGCACAGCGCCCACCGGATGGGCATGTCGGGCAGGTTACCCGATTTATCTTCCCAGCTCTGGCCTCCGTCAAAGGTGACCCATACCGGGGGCACACCGAAATTCGAGAAGGTGACCACCAGGGTGTCTTCCGATCCGCCGATAGAAAGGCTCGACAGGTAGGCCACCGGGAAATCCGGGCTGCCGATCTCGGTAACCTGAGGCGTCCCCTCGGCATGATCCACCCGGAACAGCCGCCCGTTCTGCGATCCGGCATAGACGGTGGACGTCCCTGCCGGTGCATATGGCGAGGCGGTGACGGATGAGAAATAGGTGTTCAGCCCTGTGTTCAGGTTGATGAAGGTGCCCGAGATGTCATAAGGAAACCCTGAGATGCGGAGCAGCCGGTTGCTGTAGCTCCCTCCGAAGGAAACCGCATTGGCGTAAAGGGTGTTCATCTCGCTGTCGTAATCGGCCGGGTTGATGAAGACACCGCTGGAATAATCGCTGATATAGTTGTAGTAGCTCCAGTTCAGGAAGATACTGTACCGGTTGTAGTAAACCGACGTGATCATGATCTGCGGGTCATTCCTGTCGATGAAGCAGTATGCCCCGTCACCCCCGTCGATCATGTCGTTAATGTCAAGCGGGCTTCCCATATAGAGCAGGGTTCCGTTGTCCTGGAGGCCGCCTACAAAGTAGTTTTGTCCCGCGAGTGGGTAGATGTCGCATGTATAGAACTGCAGGGTGCTGAAGTTCCTGTTTTTCTCCTGGAACACCGGACTGGATGAGGCGGCAGAGGAGGTGTAGAAGACACCGCCGTCGGAGCCGAAGAGCATCTCGTCAGAAGAGCCAGGCTTGTAGAGCTGGACATGCTGGTCGGCGTGCACATAATCCGGTCCGCCTCCGCTGTACATCAGCGACCAGTCGGAGAGGTGGCTCCAGGAGTTTCCGCCGTTTGACGATTTCCAGACATCCAGTCCGCCGGCATACACCATGTCGGGATTGTTGGGATCGACGGCTGCCACCAGCGCGTGCCAGGCCAGTGTGGCCCATTCGGGGTCTCCGCCCGGCAGGTTCTTCTGGGTCCAGGTCCCACCGTGATCGTCAGTGCGCAGGATGTAGCAGCCCCTGGAATAGTTGAACCCGTTGCTGCTGCTGATATATCCGGCGCCGAGGACTGCATAGGCGATGTCCTCATCTGAGGGGGCACAGGCCAGTATTACCCTTCCCGGTATATTGTATTCCGGATCATTCTGGATGATGGCCACGTAATCGTCATAAACGCTCCATGAGCCGGGTGTGCCGTCATCCGACCACAGGATCGTCGAGCCGCCGTCGCCGTTGAGGTTCTTTTGTGTTCCGGCGAAGATCCTTCCGGCGGCGCTGATCTCCAGGTCTGCCGGCGCATAGGGTACCTCCTCACCGGGTATATCGGGCAGCACCTGGTCCCATGTTTGTCCGCCATCCACGGAACGGTACAATCCGTCGGTGGGAAGGCTCTGCTGATTGATGCCGTGGTACACACCGGATACAACCGCGGCGTATACCGCACTGACACCACTTTCGTCCCGCACCTTGATGTCGGTCACATACCTGAAATCGGCCGTGGACGGGATGAGGTCCCAGGTCTGGCCCCCGTCGGAGGACTTCCAGATGCCGCAGCCCACACCCGAGGATTCACGGTAGATCACCAGGGCCGTTTGTGCTTCGCCGGTACCCACATAGAAGGTCTGGGGATCATTCGGATCGCTGGTGATGCAGC
Source organism: Bacteroidales bacterium (assembly GCA_016939365.1). GTDB lineage: Bacteria > Bacteroidota > Bacteroidia > Bacteroidales > JAFGHD01 > JAFGHD01. The sequence continues at coordinate 19,169 of JAFGHD010000191.1, forward strand.
TTACTGCCAGGTTATCCCAGAAGTCGTTCACCGCCACCCATGACGACTGCTGACCGGTGATGTCATCGATATACCACAGCCCTCCGGTCACTCCTCCTGCCCAGACCTTCTTCCCTGCCGCATCGCCGGGATCCCACATGATGGCACGTGTCCGACCTCCCATGTTGGAACCGGTTTCCGACCAGCCAGGGAATACCGGGGCGGATCCCCTGATCTGTGTATGAACCATCTGCCTTTTATATGCAAAGGCCTCCCTCAGTCGCTCCACGGGAACCCTCTTTGCCGCCGGATCAATGGTCATATAATAGTACTGAAGGGCTGCGAGCCCGGGATGATCGGCGGCTTTTTCCCTGCCTGTCCGGTTTCCAGAGGCATTAATTTCATCATATTGGGAAGCCAGCCAGAGATCCCATGAATTTCTGTGGTCTGTGTTGATAACCCTTACCCCCCATAGTGTTACCACCGCTGACAGAATCATCATCAGGGCAAAAAGCAATCTTTTCATAATCATAATCCGGGTGTTTTTCGTCATTCGATGAAATCAGGCATTTTGCCTGATATATGGACAAAGAATGAATGGAAAAAGTTGCCAGTGAAGGAAGGGAATATGCACCGGAGTGTCATGTCTCAATCCGGCAGGCCAGGGATTACTCCTCCGGCATAAGGAATAACAAATCGTCGAGCGGGATATCCAGCTGCACTTCGTCGATCTGCAGCAGGCTGTGAAGTTCTCCGTTGTGACGGTATTCGATCCGGAAGGCCATCAGGATGCCATCTGTCAGCCTGTAGTCGGAAAATCGCGCTTCATATTCCGATTCCATGCCCGGAGAGTTCCATACAGTTATGATCCTCACCAATGTATAATCCTGCTTATCAATATAATAGCATTGTTCCTGTCCGGATTCCCTGATGAGCTTGATTTCATAAACTTCCCTGCCGTCCTGCCGGACAATACCTGCAAAATCTGCCTTGAATCCCTTTTCTTCCCAACCCAGCAGGTCGGAATCGATGCAGGATTTATCCATTACATTTTGCAATGAAGAACCCTTCAGAACCTGAGGCTTATTTTGTTCTGCCCATGGATTCTGATACCACCCTGCCGATCCGTCATAAGCCGTTACAGAGGACATCCCCTGTATTTCATTATCCTGTCTGAACATGGAGGGTCTTTTCCGGTAGATGGTAAAATCGGTCTGTACGCCCTGTTGAATGGTATTTCCCTTGAGAACGATGGTCTTGACCCCGGACAGCTTGTCCTGTCCCATAGTGGAGAAATGTTTGTCCAGGATAAATGCCAGATCCTGTGGGACAGCAATGTTTCCATACAACAAAAAAGGAACTGCAAGAGAAAGAAGAACTCTTTTCATGGGAGAGGGAAATATGTATTGCAAACGTAAGAAATTCCTGATTTGCATATATGTTAAAAATTATTAAACAATCTTCTTAATGGCGGTCAGTCGTATCCATTACTTAGACAACGCTTCCGTGAATATCCCCTGATTAGTTACTAATCATTTTTTTGACGATATTTTAATCAATTGATGATAATCGAACGATCATCAGGCAGGGTTCCATTACAGGATAATCAGGATACATAGCTTCAATGGGGTCTGATGGATATCCCGCCCTCGCCCGAACCTGTCTGGCGGCATGCAGTGGCCCGGCAGCAGAAGTTCATTTTCTTATTTAAGTAATTATTTGTAAAATTGCAGCCGTTTTCACAAGGGCTTTGTTGGTGAATGTCAGTCAGAACAGGTAATTTCTCGTGCAAAGAAGTATTATTTCCCGTTTTAATCGGGTGGTGTTTTATTATCCTGACTGTTAATCGGGTCGGTGCGGCGGATACCACCGGAGGCGGTGGGAAGGAATTCAATGCGGGTGAAATGATCGTTGAGCACATTACGGATGCTCATGAATGGCATATCATGGATATCGGGCACACCCACATCACCCTTCCCCTGCCCGTGATCCTTGTTTACGGGGGAAAGCTTGATGTCTTCATGTCCTCGAAATTCAGGCACGGCGATGAGGTTTACAATGGTTTCAGGCTGGTGACCGAGGGGGAGATGAAAGGCAAGATTGTCAGGGTATTGCCTGGAACGACAATCCCGGATCCCGAAGCGGCTACCCCTTTGGATCTCTCGATCACCAAGAATGTGGTGGCCATTTTTGTGAGCGCACTGCTGCTATGTGTGGTTTTTATTTCCATTGCCAGGGCCTATTCCCGGAGAAAGGATCATGCACCCAGGGGCCTGCAGTCGTTGCTTGAACCCCTGATAATCTTTATCCGTGACGACATTGCGAGGGCTTCCATTGGGGAAAAGAGGTACGAGCGGTATCTGCCCTATCTGCTGACGCTATTCTTTTTCATTTTTTTCAATAACCTGCTGGGGCTGGTTCCTATTTTCCCGGGGGGGGCCAATCTTACGGGTAACATTGCCGTCACAGGCATCATGGCTGTTTTTACATTCCTCATCACCACTTTCAGTGGCAACCGGCATTACTGGAATCATATATTCAACACACCGGGCGTTCCCTGGTGGCTGAAGATACCTGTACCGCTGATGCCGGTGGTGGAACTGATGGGTGTCTTTACCAAGCCCTTCGTTCTGATGGTCCGTCTCTTTGCCAACATTACGGCAGGGCATATCATTATCCTGGGTTTCATCAGCCTGGTTTTCATATTCGGTAAGATTCACGTGGTTCTGGGTTACGGCGTTTCGTTGGTTTCGGTGGGTTTTGCGGTATTCATGGGATTGCTGGAGCTGCTGGTGGCCTTTATCCAGGCTTACGTCTTCACACTGCTGTCGGCGCTATACTTCGCCATGGCCACTGAAGAACATCATGAACAGGCAAACAATCATTCTTAGAACCTAAATACTTATGATTATGACACTGTTGACTATTTTACTGGAGGCCGTTGGACTGGCAACGATGGGAGCGGGTATCGGAGCCGGAATTGCCGCTATCGGCGCCGGGATCGGTATCGGCCAGATTGGCAAGGGGGCGGTGGAATCCATTGCCCGCCAGCCGGAAGCCGTTGGCGACATCCGCTCCAACATGATCGTTGCCGCAGCACTGATTGAAGGGGTGGCATTTTTTGCCATCGTCGTCTGTCTTCTGATCCTGTTCCTGTAAACAGGTAACCGGGGTTCCGTCCGGCGGTTGGCCATGCGGAACCCTTGGAATTGAAAATGTCACATGACTATATAACTGATACTCAATATGGAACTTGTACAACCGGGGATCGGGCTCATTTTTTGGATGACCCTCTCTTTTGCTTTGGTTCTGTGGATACTCGCCAAGTATGCCTGGAAGCCGATCATGAAGGGGCTCAGGGAACGGGAGCAGTCGATCGAAGAGGCCCTCCGCTCAGCGGATAAAGTCCGCGAGGAGATGCAGCAGATGCAGTATTCCAATGAGCAGCTCATGAAGGAAGCCCGCGAGGAACGAGACAGTATTCTCAGGGAAGCCCGTAAGATCAGGGATTCCATTGTTGAGGAAGCCCGTGTTAAAGCCAGCCATGAAGCAGGCCGGATCATCGAGAATGCCAGGGAAAGTATTCGCTATGAGAAGATGGCTGCCATCACCGACCTGAAAAACCAGCTGGCTACCCTCTCCATCGAAATCGCTGAGAAGGTGCTCAGGGAAGAGCTCTCACAGAAAGAGAAGCATGACAAGCTGATCAGGAAGCTGATCGATGAAATCAATTTTAACTGACGGTAAACCCTCCTTGACGCGCTATGAAGGAAATCAGGATCGCATCGCGTTACGCGAAGGCCCTCTTTGATCTGGCACTGGAGCATGAGGTACTCGACAGGGTGCGCGAAGACATGGACCTGGTCGCCGGCACCGTCAGTGAAAACCGCGAATTGCTCCTGATGCTGAGGAGCCCTGTGATCAAAGCCTCCATAAAGAAGAAAGTACTGCGTTCCCTCTTCGGCAGGCATATCCATGCGCTCACGGCTGGGTTTATGGACCTGATGACCGACCATGATCGGGAGGAGATGGTGGTGGACATCGCGGAAAAATTTACCGAATTTTACAGAAAACACAAGAATATCCTCACGGCCAGCATCATTACGGCTGCACCGCTGGACAAGACAGTACGCGACCGTATCGTCACCTTGCTGACCCGTCAGACAGGTGCCACCATTGAAATGACCGAGGAGGTGGATGGGAATATTATCGGGGGATTCCTTCTTCGCTTCGGGGACAGGCAGTATGATGCCAGTATCAGAAAAAGGCTGCAGGAGTTGCAGAGGGAATTCGATATCAATCTTTTTGTAAGGAAAATCTGAAAACAGTTACTCAATGGCAGAGATAAAGCCGGCTGAAGTATCAGCCATTCTCAGACAGCAACTATCGGGGTACCGGGATGAGTCTGCACTGGAGGAGGTGGGAACGGTATTGCAGATCGGTGATGGTATTGCCCGTATCTATGGTTTGTCGAATGTACAGTCAGGTGAGCTGATCGAGTTTGAGAAGAACGGCTTGATGGGCATGGTGCTGAATCTGGAGGTGGACAATGTCGGTGCGGTGTTGCTGGGTGAATCCAGGGATATTCAGGAGGGGGATAAGGTGCGCCGCACACACCGTATCGGGTCGATCCAGGTGGGGGAAGAGATGCTGGGCCGGGTCATTAACACCCTGGGTGTACCTATTGACGGAAAGGGCGAGATCGGCGGCAAGAAGTGTGAGATGCCTCTGGAGCGAAAGGCTCCGGGCGTCATCTTCCGCCATCCGGTGAAGGAGCCCCTGCAGACGGGCATCAAGGCCATTGATGCCATGATACCCATCGGCCGGGGTCAGCGGGAGCTGATCATCGGTGACCGGCAAACCGGAAAAACCGCCATTGCGATCGATACCATCATCAACCAGCGCAGCAATTACGAGAAGGGCAGGCCTGTTTACTGCATCTATGTCTCTGTCGGACAGAAGGGATCCTCGGTAGCCAATATCGTGAAGATACTGGAGGAACACGGTGCCATGGCTTATACCATAGTGATATCCGCCACCGCATCGGATCCGGCGGCTTTGCAGTTTTATGCACCCTTTGCGGGTGCCGCCATCGGGGAGTTCTTCAGGGATACCGGGCGGCATGCCCTCGTGATCTTCGATGATCTGTCGAAGCAGGCAGTGGCTTACAGAGAAGTATCGCTCCTGCTGAGACGCCCTCCGGGACGCGAGGCATATCCCGGTGATGTCTTCTACCTGCATTCACGGCTTCTGGAGCGCGCTGCCAAGATCATCGAGTCGGATAAGATCGCTGCCCAGATGAACGATCTGCCCGAATCGATCCGACCTCTGGTGCGGGGTGGAGGATCACTGACCGCACTGCCGATCATCGAAACCCAGGCAGGTGACGTCTCCGCTTATATCCCTACCAATGTCATCTCCATCACCGATGGCCAGATATTCCTTGATACCAGCCTTTTCAATGCAGGCATACGGCCTGCCATCAACGTGGGTATCTCCGTTTCACGCGTAGGAGGTAACGCCCAGATCAAGGCGATGAAAAAGATCGCAGGGACACTGAAACTCGACCAGGCCCAGTTCCGCGAACTGGAGGCTTTTTCCAAGTTCGGCTCCGACCTGGATGCCTCCACTGTGGCTGTCCTCGAAAAAGGCAGGCGAAACGTTGAGATCCTGAAACAGGCCCAGTATTCACCGATGCCGGTGGAAATGCAGATCGCCATTATCTATTGCGGAACGAAAGGATTGATCAAAAAAGTTCCCATTGCCAAGGTGAAAGAGTTCGAGGAGGATTACCTGGGATATCTGGAGACACATCACCCGGATATCATGAAGATGCTTGCAGAAGGAAATCTGGAGGGTGATGTGCTGCCTACCCTTGACAAAGTGGCGTCTGAGATCGCAGGTAAGTATGTGTCATAATTGTTAGTTTATCAGAGAAGCCATGCCGAGCCTTAAGGAAGTCAGGATCCGGATCAACTCAGTCCGGTCGACACAGCAGATCACCAGCGCTATGAAGCTGGTGGCGGCCTCCAAATTGAGAAGGGCTCAGACGGCAATACTGCAGATGAGGCCCTACGCCGCCAAGCTGAAGGAACTGCTTCAAAACCTCAGCTCGACGCTCGAACCGGGTGATGAGACCAGCGTTTACAGCGTACCGCGTGAACCCGGGACTGTGCTCCTGGTGCTGGTTTCCTCCAACAGAGGCCTTTGCGGCGGTTTCAATGCCAATATTATAAGAGCGGCCAACCAAAGGATATATACCCATTATTCCTCCCAGCAGGCGGCCGGCAAACTCTTCCTCCTTACCATAGGCAAAAAGGTTACCGATTTCTTTACCAGAAGAAAGTTCAACGTGGTGGCAAGCCATGATCATATTTTTAATCAGCTCACTTTTGCCCGTGTCACCCCCCTTGCGAAACAGCTGATGGAGGAGTATGCGTCAGGCAGATATGACCGGATCGAGATCATTTACAACCACTTCCTCAACGCGGCTTCACAGTCCGTCAGGGTGGAGCAGTTTCTCCCGGTGCCGGCTCCGTCAGGTCAGGAGCCCCGGGAACGGATCATGCCGACAGACTATATCTTTGAACCGGACAAGAAAGAATTTGTCCGGGATCTCATTCCAAAATCACTGAAAATACAGTTCTATAAGGTTTTTATAGATTCCTTCGCTGCAGAGCACGGTGCACGGATGACCGCAATGCATCAGGCTACCGACAATGCCCGGGAACTTCTCAAGGACCTCAGGCTGGCCTATAACAAGGCCCGGCAGGCAACCATCACAAAGGAGCTGCTCGAGATCGTCAGCGGTGCAGAAGCATTGAAGGGGTAGTGGTTTGATCTTCAGGAGTCAGATGTCAGAGTTGCAAGTCCGGAAATGGCGGTGGGCCATTCCCGGAGATGACATGCGTCACCCCCGGTGAAAAAACAATCCAATGTTTGGATATCCGGAAATAATTAATATTTTTGCCCTCCTTTTGTAAAAATCTTTTTATTCACTAAAAATCAAAGTAAACCGCACGACTATGGTCAACCAGTATGAAACCGTTTTCATTTTAACTCCCGTTTTGTCTGAAGAACAGATGAAGGAAACGGTAAAGAAGTTCGAGGATTTTCTGGTTGAAAGGGATGCAGAGATCATTCTTGCAGACAGTTGGGGAATGAAAAAACTGGCATACCCTATTCAGAAAAAGTCCTCAGGGTTTTATCATTTATGCGAGTTCAGGGCGGAGACCCAGGTGGTCAAGGATCTGGAGGTCGCCTACAAGCGGGATGAGCGGATCATCCGGTTTCTCACAGTGAAGCTGGATAAGCATGCCATCGCCTATAATGAGAAGAAACGGAAAAAGGCAAAGCAGGAACAGCCTGCAGAAGCCTGATTAATCACCTGAAACACGCACGAAAATGTCACAACCCAATACAGAGATCAAGTATCTGACCCCGATTGCGGTAGATACCAAGAAAAAGAAATACTGCCGGTTCAGGAAGAGCGGCATCAAGTACATCGATTACAAGGATGCGGACTTCCTCATCAAGTTTGTCAATGAACAGGGCAAGATCCTGCCTCGCAGGATTACCGGGACTTCTACCAAATACCAGAAGAAGGTGGCTCAGGCCATCAAGCGTGCCCGGCACCTGGCTTTGATGCCATATGTTGCGGATCTTTTAAAATAGGGAGGGGATATGCAAGTGATATTGAAGCAGGATGTGCCGAATCTGGGCTATGCCCATGAAATCATCACCGTCAAGGCAGGATATGCCAGGAATTATCTGATCCCCAAAGGCCTTGCCATTGCTGCAACACCCTCCAACCGGAAGGTGCATACGGAAAACATGAAGCAGAAAGCTTTCAAGGAGCAAAAGATCGTCAAGGAGTCGGAAGTGCTGGCCAAAGCCTTGCAGGGTGTTACCGTACGTATCGGGGCCAAGGCGGCTGAAACAGGCAAGATTTACGGATCCGTCAACAACATTCAGATATCCGAGGCCCTCAAGTCGCAGTTCAGTTACGACATCGACCGGAAAAAGATTGTTATTGACGGCGAGTCGATCAAGGAGCTGGGTACCTATTCGGCCGACGTATTGCTCTACAAGGGAATCAAGGCCACCATTCATTTCGAGGTATTTGCCGAATAATGACTTCAGTGGCCGCTGCTTGTAACTGCTGCCACTTATGTTGCCGGGTGCCATACACCGGAACGGCCCGGGTCCGGTGGGCTGCATGCAGGCTGATGAATTCAGTGAATTCTCTTGCAGCCTTTCATGGACTACCGGTTTCAGGAATATCTGAAAAAACGGGAACCCATTCAGTCCCCTGTTCTCTTGATACCCCGTGACAATCTCAGAAAACACGGTCAAATGGATCCGCTCCCTGCATCTGTCCAAACACAGGGAGCAGCATCAATGCTTCATTGTGGAAGGACCGAAGATCGTTGGAGAGTTGATCCTGTCGGACATGCCGGTGCACGGGATTTACGGGCTGAGACCCTGGCTGGAGGAACACTCAGGTATACTGGAAGAGCGGGGTATCCCTTACGGGGAGGTCACCGAAGTACAGCTTGGACGGATCAGTTGCCTTACGACACCCAACCGTGTCCTTGCTGTGGCGAAAATGCTACCGCCCCGGCACATCCCCCTGGAAGAGGCCGGAAAGGGTCTGATCATTGTTCTTGACAGCATCCGTGATCCCGGCAATATGGGTACGCTGTTGCGCCTGGCCGACTGGTTCGGGGTCAAATGCCTGGTTGCTTCGCATGATTCCGTCGAGCTTTACAACCCGAAAGTGATCCAGGCGTCCATGGGGTCGTTTCTTCGTCTATCCTTGGTATTCAGTGAATTAAAGGGTTTCCTTGCCGCACTCCACGACCGTGTCCTCATCTACGGAGCCATGATCAACGGAGAAAGCATATGGGATACCCCTCTCAGGAAGGATGCTGTCCTGGTCATCGGTAACGAATCCCGCGGAATATCACCTGACCTGCTACCCATGATCCACCACGCGGTCGCCATTCCTTCCTTTTCGGGTGATCAGAGCATTCCGCCAGATTCACTGAATGCACCGGTGGCGGCAGCCATCATATGTGCCGAGATCATGAGACAGAACAGATGAACATAATAAACCTGTTATTGTTGCATTATTATCATAAGCTGTCGCAATGGAAATACTAAAGGTCATGCTGGCTGCCATTCTTCTGGTCGCCTTTTCAGTTGTGGCGATCTCCATCCGTATGCTCCTGAAGAAAGGTGCCACTTTCCGGAAGTCCTGCAGTTCGGTTGATCCGGTCACGGGCAAGAGGATCGGTTGTACCTGTGGCAGTCATGACCCGGATGATTGTCATCACAGGAAGGAGCCGAAACCCTGACATGGATGGGAGTTGTCTTCATGATGCGATCATTCAGGATCGAAAAGGGACGGCTGGCGGTTCTTTTCTCCGGAGGACTTCCGGGCGGCACGGGCTTCGCGCTCGATCAACCCTTCAGCGATGGCATCAAGGAAGTGAGAATGTGGCAGATTGAAATGTCTGCCCATCATGAACCTTTTCCTTGCGGATGAAAGGAAGAGGTAACGTCCGGCACGCGTCATACCCACATACAACAGCCTTCGTTCCTCCTGCACGTCGGCATCATCCTTTCCCATCAACGACCATGGGATCACCCCCTCTTCCACACCGGGAATAAAGACGCAAGGGAATTCCAGTCCCTTTGAAGCATGAATCGTCATCAGAGCGACAGTTTCGGACTTTTCCCGGAAGGTGTCGGCGGCAGAGCCCAATGAAAGGTGATCGAGGAAGCTATGGATGTTATCCCCGAAGGGTTCTGCCAAGCCAGCCAGCCTTTCCAGGTCATCCTGCATTTCTGTTATTTTCCCGGGATGAAAGGCACGTGCGGTGCGAAGGATGATATCCTTCACTGTGCCGCCGGGCTCCAGGACTTTGCGGATCCGTGACAGGTCGGGCTCATGGCCGCTTTCCGGGCTGCCGGGGAGCATATCCAACGGCCCGGAGGCCATCTTCAGGACATCAAGGATTCCGGCGTAAGGCTCCTGAATATAAAAAGGCTCCTCCCCGATCTCCTGGTATGGGATGTTTCGTTGTGAGAGGGCGTCCCGGTATGCGTGCATCATCCGGGATGTGCGGCACAGGATCGCGAAATCGGCAAAGCCGGTAACGCCCGGCGATCCCTCTCCCGCGGAGATGCTCCGGTCCATGGAATGGAAGCTGGTCCCTCCGATCATCCTTTCAATGGTTCGGGCTATGAAAGAGGCCTCCGATTTGTCTGATGAGAAGGAGGCCATGCGAACCTTTACTCCTTCGGGCAGACCCTCCAGCGATCTGATCCCTCCGTCTCCTTCGTGCAACATGGAAGACGATGCAGTCAGGATGGTATCCGGACACCGGTAGCTTTTCCGGAGCATATATACGGTACTTCCGGGATAGTCCCTCCCGAACTGACCGATGTATCTGCTGTCGGCTCCCCGGAACCCGTATATGGCCTGATCGGGATCGCCCACCACCATCAGGTCAGCCCCGCTACCGGGCATCAGCATCCTCAGGAGCCGGTACTGTGCCGGATTCACATCCTGGTACTCATCTACCAGTATGAACCTGTATCGTTGCCTGATCCTGGCCAGCAGCATCGCATCCCTCACAAGCATATCGGCAGGCAGGGTAATGAGATCATCGAAGTCGACCGCGTTGCGCTGCCGCAATGCCTCATTGTATCTCTTCATAACAGCCGCTTCTTCCCCGGCCTCCCTGATGCCCGATTTGACATCGGATATCATACGGGCGGTCTTCCGGATCTCCTTCAGCGTCATGTCCAGGCTGCGCAGCAGCCGGGCTTTTCCCCTTTCATCGAGGATGTGGAGATGCCTGGACCCGTCATGCTCCCTTAATACGGAGAGGCCGAACGAATGAAATGTGGACACCTGGAGTTCATCCAGTATGTTTCTGCCCGGAAAGAGGCCATTGATCCGTTCGCGCATCTCCCCGGCAGCCTTGTTGGTGAAAGTGATGGCCAGAACGGCTGAAGGGGGTATACCCCTGTTACCGATCAGCCATGCAATACGGGAGGTGATTATCCGGGTCTTGCCTGTGCCTGGTCCAGCCAGCACCAGTGCCGGCCCTCCGGGATGAAGCACCGCTGCATGCTGATCATCGTTCAATCCCGAAAGAAGGCCATCCCCCTGAGAAAAGAGGTCAGATACAACGGATGCCGGTTCAGGATGATCGCATGCAGCAGCGGCAGGCTTCCTCTGCGAGAAAAGCTGACGGTAAGCCTTCAGATCGAAACTGATCAGGGGCCTGGGCCGGATCGCCGAACCGTAGGCAGCGACCTGCTCACTGAAGAGACCCCCGGGGGTGGCCGGAGCAGCTTTCTGCTGATTGTCAAAAACGCTGATGACACCATACTGCCCGTCAAATCCTTCCCGGATGAACACCTCCCTGTTCCGCATCCTACGGATGGCCTCGGCCAGGACTTCACCGCCGATCCGGCGCAACTGGTCTGGCTCCAGCCGGAGCAGCAGGTTGATTTCAGATCCGGCCCTCCGGACCCATTGCATGTAGATCTGTTCTACCTTCCTGGATGCCGGACCGGATTTCTCCATCCCCGCAATGATCTCCTTCAGCGGGATCAGGCTGTGGAAGGCATGCCTCCCGGGCCTTTGAGTCACATCATCACGGTCGGCAAGCTGCGCCATCCGGTTCAGGACCCCCACCGTAACCTGGGAGCCGCATACCGGGCATATCCCGTCATGCTTCAGGGTCTCAAGAGGATCCCAGCAGATACCGCACTTCCGGTGTCCATCATAATGGTATTTGCCCTCCTCGGGGAAGAAGTCGATGGTGCCCAGGAATTGTTGCGGATCTCCTGACTTTATGGCATGGATGATTTCTGGGTATGAAAGCCCTGTACTGAGCATGTTGGCGTTGCGTCCCAGCTTGTCAGGTGAGTGGGCATCGGAATTGGCGATCAATGTGTAGCGGTCGAGGATGCTGCAGCACCAGTTCATGGGCGGATCGGTGGAGAGCCCCGTCTCCACTGCATGGATGTGGTCCGAAAGGTCTTCGAAACAGGCTTCCACGGAATCGAACCCGGATTTCGATCCCAGAACGGAGAACCAGGGTGTCCAGATGTGGGCAGGTACAAAGAAAATATCAGGTGAACATTCGAGACAAAGCTCCAGCAGGTCCCTTGAATCCAGTCCCAGGATGGGCCGGCCGTCGGAGGTGATGTTGAATCCCAGTTCCATCAGCCGTTTCTGTAATTTTTCGGCAATCCCGAAGGAGGGAAAAAACATCACATTGTGGACCTTACGGACTGCTCCGTCCTTTTTGTAAATGTTGCTGATCTCGGTAGTGAGCATGAACCTGACTTCCGTTTCGGCCGGGAACGGCAAATCTTTGCGAAAAGACTTCCGCAGCCGGTACAGACCTTCGCCCGCAGGCTCCAGCTTTGCACGGAGCTCATCCAGCCAACCGGGATGGGTGCAATCACCCGTTCCCACTACCTGGATACCCTTGAGACGTGCATAGTAGTCGAGTTGCTCCGGACACAGCTCCTTGCTTGTAGCCAGAGAGAAATGAGAATGAATATGGAAGTCGGCTATGAAATCCACCTCATAAAATTATGCATAATTTTGTCCGGATCGGCCCAGGCAGGGCATTATCATGGCAGAAGAGCTGGAACATACCATTGAAGAGCCCGGGGAAGGTTTTACCGGTGATGAACCGGGTGATGTCCCTGTGACGGATGGTGCCGGCGTGAACCCTGAAGGGGCGGAACCTTCAAGAGGTGATCTCTATAAAACCATCCAGTTGACGGGGATGTATGAAAGCTGGTTCCTGGATTATGCTTCCTATGTGATCCTGGAGCGTGCTGTGCCCGATATCAAAGACGGGCTGAAGCCCGTCCAGCGCCGTATTCTGCATGCCATGGAGGATCTGGATGACGGGAGGTACAACAAGGTGGCCAACATCATTGGACACACCATGAAATACCATCCCCACGGTGATGCTTCCATTGGCGATGCACTGGTACAGTTGGGGCAGAAGGAGCTGCTGGTCGACACCCAGGGCAACTGGGGCAACATCCTGACAGGTGACGGAGCGGCTGCACCCCGTTACATCGAGGCCCGTCTCTCCAAATTTGCCCTCGAGGTGGTGTTTAACCATAAGACTACGGTATGGAAATCATCATACGACGGAAGAAATAAAGAACCGGTCACCCTCCCGGCCAAATTTCCCCTCCTGTTGGCTATGGGTGTCGAAGGCATTGCCGTCGGGCTTTCATCCAAGATATTGCCCCATAATTTCTGCGAGCTCATCGATGCCTCCATTTCGATACTCCGGGAAGATGAATTCGATATCTTTCCGGATTTCCCGACGGGTGGGTTGGTGGACATCTCAAGATATGAAGCCGGTGAGCGGGGCGGACGCGTACGTATCCGGGCCAGGATCATCCAGCCGGACAAGCGCACCCTGGTCATCACCGAGATTCCTTTCGGTACCACGACCGGAACGGTCATCGATTCGATCATCGCTGCCAATGAGAAGGGCAAGATCAAGATCAAAAAGATCGATGACAACACCGCTGAAAAGGTCGAGGTGGTTATACAGCTCCCTCAGGGCGTCTCTCCCGACCAGACCATAGATGCGCTGTATGCCTTTACCAGCTGCGAGGTGACGGTCTCGCCAAACGCATGTGTGATCGATAACGGGAAACCTGTTTTCACAGATGTCAGGACCATCCTCAGGAGATCGACGGAAAACACCCTGGCCCTTCTCAGGCAGGAGCTGGAAATACGGCTGGGAGAGTTGCAGGAACAGTGGCATTTTTCATCCCTGGAGAAGATCTTCATCGAAAAACGGATTTACCGGAAAATAGAAAACTGTGAAACCTGGGAGGCCGTGCTCAGCACTATTGCCCAGGGGCTCGACCCCTACAGGAAACGGTTTTCACGCGACATCACCGAAGATGATATCATCAGGTTGACTGAGATCAGGATCAAGCGGATTTCCAGGTACAACTCTTTCAAGGCTGATGAGATCATACGGAATATTGAGGCGGAGATGGAGGAGGTGCGAAACCACCTGGAGCACCTGATTGATTATGCCGTCAATTACTTCAGGCAGATCCTGAAGAAATACGGCACGGGGCAGGAACGGAAAACGGAGATCCGGAATTTTGATACCATTGAGGCCTCCATGGTGGCTGCGGCAACACAGAAGCTGTACGTCAACCGTTCTGAAGGATTTGCCGGGACTTCCCTGAAGAAGGATGAGCATGTCTGTGACTGCTCGGATCTGGATGACCTGATCGTGTTCCGGGCCGACGGTACCTTCCTCGTAACCCGTGTGGCTCCCAAGACCTTCCTGGGTCACGACATCATCCATATCGACCTGTTCAAGAAGAATGACGACCGAACCATATACAATCTGATCTATCGTGACGGACGCAAAGGTGCCGTCCGTGCCAAACGGTTCGCTGTGACCAGCGTGGTCCGGGATAAGGAGTACAATGTAACGAAGGGAGCCCAGGGAACACGGGTGCTTTACTTCTCGGCCAATCCCAACGGCGAAGCAGAGGTGGTGAAGATCAACCTGAAACCCAGGTCCCGGATGAAAAAGACTTCCCTGGAATGTGACTTCAGCCAGATGGAGATCAGGGGAAGGTCGGCTCAGGGCGTCACCCTCACCAAATACCCGGTCAGGAACCTGCTGAAACGCGAAGAAGGGGTCTCAACCCTGGGAGCCCGGGATATCTGGTTCGATGAATCCGTCAAGAGGCTCAATGCGGAAGGGCGCGGCACCCTTATCGGCGCCTTTAAGAGCGATGACCGGATACTCGTCATCCAGCATTCGGGAACCTGCCGACTGATGACCTACGATCTTACAAACCATTTCGATGAGGATATGGTCTATATCGGAAAGTTTGACCCGGAAAAGGTAATCACCGTTGTTTATCTCGAATCACCCAGCGGATTGTACTACATGAAGCGGTTCACCATACCCGGCGATGAACCGGCCGGAAAGAAAATCAGTTTCATTGGTGAGCAGGCCGACAATCAGCTACTTTCATTCAGCCTGGACGCCAGGCCACGGTTATTACTGAAGTTTGCCATGACTTCCCGTGCCAGGGAGAGAGAGGATGAGGTGATACCTGCTGATGAATTCATCGCAGTCAAGAGTTACAGGGCGAAAGGCAAGAAACTCTCCGTGAAACCCATCGTTTCGGTAGGTTTCATTGAACCTGAACCTG
>JAFGHD010000192.1 GCA_016939365.1 Bacteroidales bacterium
AGTCGTTTGCCATGATCGATTAATTTCTGCAATTCTTCTTCTGTTGGTAATTCAACTTTGTAGCGGGATACAAAGACTTTGTTATCAAGATTGCCAAGTGCATATCTTGCGGTTGATTCATCTTTCTTTGTGCAAAGCAATATTCCAATAGGCAGCTCATCGCCTTTTTCCCTCTCATTCTCCAGGTAATAGTTCAGATAAAAATTCATTTGACCTGCGTCCGTATGTTTGAACTTTCTTATTTTAAGGTCGATGAGGATATGACACTTCAGGATCCGATGATAAAACACTAGGTCGATATAAAAATGTTCATTATCCACGGTTATCCTTTTCTTTCTGGCTTCAAAACAGAAACCCCTACCCATCTCCATTAATAAAGCTTGTAATTGATCCAGCAAGGTTCTTTCCAGATCATCTTCACTGATCTCATTTCGTTCATGAAGTCCTAAAAATTCAAAAACATATGGATCCCTGATAACTTCTTCGGGCTTTAAACGAAGTGTTTTTGAACCTGTTCTTATGGATGTCCCTTTTTTACCTTTTAATAAGCCGGTACGCTCATACATCGGACTTCCCATTTGACGTCTTAATGCGCGGACCGACCAATTTCCCTTGATAGACTCCATCTCATAGAAAGCTCTTTTCATCGGGTCTTTTTCCGCATTAAGTTCGATTATATGGGAGAATGAGAGCTTGCTTATCAATATTTGTGGATCTACCTCTATGTTTTTTAACTGCTTTCCTATTGCAGAATTTGCAGACAGCGTCTGCAAAATTGAATCAGGCAGTTCTATATCTGAAAGAAGCTGTGCAATACCCGGATATATCAGGTAAAACTGACAGAAACTATATAGGTTTCTTTGTGACAGACCTTTTAGGCCTTTGGCCTTAAGTTTCTTGGACAATTCAACCAGTAGCATATCTCCATACTTTGCCCGGTCTTTCCCATTTAGTTCGTATTCAACGATATAGTGTCCAAAAATCCAATTGCGAATGGTTAGCGATTGATTCACTGCTGAGACCGCACGACTCTTTAAATAATTATGCGCCTCTTGTATACTCCAGACTAATTGTTCAAAATCCACGGCATTTTGTTTCTAATTTTTAGTTTATGCTGAATGGATTAAAATATAGCCTGGGGAGCAAAAAATTTCCACATCTGCTCACATCAAGCGGTCTAGTATGGGAACGAAAGAAGGTGTGGATGGTGACACAGAAGGCAAGATGAAGTGGATATCTTTGTTCACCATAACAGCCCTCAGTACACACTATCAAGTTTTCACCAACTTGGTTTCTCCCGTGGGATACGGTTTTTCAGGTCTCCCAGCCAGGGCCAGTACAGGTGCCGGTTCAGGTCCACCTGCACCACAGCCACCGGGTCCTGTTCGCTGGCTTCGGCCACGAGTTTTCCCTCCAGGTCGAAAACCCCGGTTTTCATATTATAGGATGAGGATACCAGCCAGACCTGGTTCTCGATGGACCGGGCACTGGCCAGGGTCAGGTTGCCTCCCCAGATGGGCATCAATATGACCTCAGCCCCTTGCATGGCCAGCTGCCGTGCCACTTCGGGAAATTCCAGGTCCCAGCAGATCATCATGCCAATCCTGCCAAAATCAGTATCGAATACCGGATAGCTGTCACCGGGGGTAACCCCTCCCTCTATCTCTTCTCTGGGCAGGGCCACCTTCCGGTATCTGCCTGCCAGTTTGCCTTTCCGGTCGATCAACACGGCCGTGTTATAGACTACCGGACCGTCCCGTTCCAGCAATCCGGCTACGATGTACATCCTGTATTGCCTGGCAAGGTTTCCCAGGAATTCCGTGGAGGGTCCGGGAATGGGCTCGCTCACTTCAATGTATGTTTTCCCTGTTCCCGCCAGGGTGATGGCTTCAGGGAGACAGACAATGTCCGCATGGTTTTCCGCAGCCATTGTGATAAACCGGGAAAAATGTTCCAGGTTCTCCCGGGAAGAACCGGAATTCTGGGGACGATAATGAACGGTGGCAAGAGTTGCTATCCGGGATGGGATCTCCTGAACCTCATTGAGGCTGGCCTCGCTGAAATAAACCATCCCCTGGGCAGCCCACCGGAATATCAGCTCCAGCCTGGCCGTTGTGGCATCCTCAGGCACCTTGTATTGCTGGCGGATGATGTTCCAGCCATCATTTGTTTTTTCCCTTAACGTGGCCGGATATTCAGGCTGGGATATCCGGTTCCCGTCCTGTCCTCGCCAGTCAATCCGTGCAAGAATGCTCCGGTCCGGCAGGTCGACCGCAAGTGGCCTGAAAAAAGTCTCAAATTCATAAATGCTGCCGGGTATAACCTCCACATCCAGACTCCATTTACCATTGGTATAAGATTTCCCATCTCCGGCCATGGCCAGGGTATGCTTTCCTTCAAACAGTACCTCCTGATCCACCCAATGGGCGGGAGCGATCTCGGGTCTCTGGGCATTGAATTGCCAGGGCGTAGTAGCGGAAGCTTCAGAAGGCTTTTTATCCGTACAGGCTGTACTCAGAACGAGCAGCATAAGGAAGCATCCTGCATACAGGTTAATCATTTTTTTCATGATCATTTTTATAAAATTTGATGTCTGGAATGATTGAATCAGGGAGATAGAGCAAACGCTAAATTCCCAGGATCCTCCTGGCATTCCCGGATCTCAACAAGGCTTTGGTATCCGCATCGGCTTCACTGTCCCTGAGTGATTCTATCCGCAATAACCCGGTTACATCATCCAGCAGGGGAGAATGGGTGCCGAATGCAAACATGGCTGGACCGAATTTGCCGATCAGTTCACTGAGGTTATAAATGTTTCTCCCGGATGTGTCAAATACGACATTTGAATTCCTGAAAAATGCTGTATCCTCATCCTTCAGGTCGATGCCGTTGGCGATATTCAGGACCATGTATCTTGCATCAGGTACCGCCTTGATGATCGGGATCACATCTTCCAGCTTCCATTCATAGTCTAAATCCATCCAGGAGCGGGACCTGCTGTCGTCCATCCGGAGCGTGAGTGCTATGACCAGCCCGCGGTCTCTGGCCATGGTCACCAGTTCGATGCAGGCAGGGTCCGTGAGTTCATAATCATGGTATTTCGGGTAGAGGCGGATCCCCTTTATCCCCAATTCTTCCGTGCAGATATCCAGGTCCCTTTTCCAGCCGCCATATATCGGATTGATTATGGCAAAAGGCAGGAAGCGGTCATGAAACCGAGTATCGGAGTTTATCTCGGAATGCAGTTCCTCGTTGGATGCCTGGGTATCCTTGTAGAATATGCCGTTCATGTTGCTCACCACGGAAATATCCGTACCGGATTGATCCATCCTTTCCAGCAGGGCCTCACATGTATTGTAAACGGTCTGCCGGAAAGGCCAGTGGCCGATGTTGGCATTGATGTCAATCAACATGGTTACCGGATTTTTTCAAGATGTTATTGTAATTTTCGAAAAAGATCTTTCTCTTTTGTGCCTCATTCATATTGGAGGCGAGAATGGTGCCGACACCCTGGTAATAGGAACCGTCCGTGCCGAAAAGCATCCTGTCCTCCCCCAGGTATTTGAGCACATAGTCAATCATATGGCCCGCATTGTTGCTGCCGGATGTGTCGACATAAATGTTCGGGTAGTCTTTCATGGTCTTGCAGGCGTATTCCCAGTCCCCGCCGCCGCCGGTATGGGCATACTGGAGCATGGCCTCGGGATACCGCTGTGCGGCTTCCACAAAATCTTCCGGGATGGAGGCGTTGGGCTGGATGTTCCCATACTTGGTCCGTTGCCCCCCAACCCCCAGCCCGCAATGGGCATGCATCAGGATGATCATCTTCAGGTCGATGAACTTCTCAATGATGGGGTAGAACAGGGGGGAGTTGATCTTCACCTGGTAGTAGACTTTTAACCCTACCATCCCCAGGTCAATGCATCTGTCGATCTCTTCCAGTGATTCCTTTCCATAAAGCGGATTCACATACATCATCCCGATATACCGGTCCGGGTGCCTTTTCATGGCATTCAATATCGTGTCATTGGCTTTTTTATACGCCTCCGGGGTGGCATCCTTTGGGGTGGTCTGCGTGAGCGGCCTTGAAATGGCCAGCTTGTCTATGCCCAGCCTGTCGGCAAAATCTATCTGGGCATCGATATTGCTGCCATCTTCCCACACATGTTCATGCGCATCGATCTTCCGGTATTTCATGACTTCCTTCATGAGATCATGTGCTGCGGGTGCGGGCGCCGGCCGGGCCGACAGATCTGCCAGTTTGCTGCCCATCATGATGCCGGCTGTGGAGAGGGCCGTATTCCGGAAAAACCTTCTTCGATTAATTTTCACGGGCATTAGATTAATTTACTGTTATTTACTGATACCCCCGAAATTATACAAAAATATCATTAGTTTACCCCCGATATTTTACATATACAGATGTTTGCTTAATCTTCCATTCTACCTTGTTCACAGGATAGAAGACTATATGAATGGGTTTGTGGCTGAATATAAGTGAATCAGTTTCAGCCGGAGTCAGATTTTGGTTTTTGTATGCAAATGTTATTCACTTTTCAGACGCTGATCTGCAATTTCGACCGGACTGCTGGTGAATGTGTTTTCTTCAAGCGTGATGCGTTTGGCATCTTCACCGATGCGGATCCCGGTTTGTTGCCGGTCTTTTCCATCGGTGTTCCCGATCCGGTTTCCCTTGATGGAGATATCGGCTATTTCCCATCCGATATCGATGCCGGTTCCACTGCCAGGTTTCCCGTTGTTGTTGATGTCACAATCTACAATG
>JAFGHD010000193.1 GCA_016939365.1 Bacteroidales bacterium
AGGATTTTCAAGGGGCGTATTTCATCCGATGAAAAGGAATAAGCACCTGGCTGGCTGCGGCAGGAATGGCAGCACGGCATGTGATCCTGCTACAGTTCATGCGGGCTGAAGCAGGATCATCTGCTATCACAGAAAATGATTCAATACAGATGAAACTTACCATTCACCGGAAGGACACCGTGATCCGTCCGGACAACAATCGGGTAATCGCAAGGTTTTTCTTTAACGGAGAAGAACGGGCAGAAATCATGATCATGCGCATCCTGGCCATCCCTGAAAATGAAGCCGAAATGATCCTGAACCAGATCCTCAGGGAATTTTCAAAACGCCACAGGAGCATTACAGGCATTTTCAGGAAACATTTTAACCAGGTAAAAAACATCGTGGAACGGGTCAACGAACACAGGAACATTTCAGAAATCAGGAAACTCCTGATCGGATCCTATTTTACCATGGAATATGCACTGGAATCGGCTGCTCTTTTTAACCCTTCAATTGTGGAGGACCGCGACCAGAGCGGCCTGCAGAAGGGACAGGTGAGGGTCATCCTGAGCCTCAGGGCCACGGGCGAAGGCCACATTTCTTCCCTGGTGTTCCGCAGGGCTGTCATCAACCAGGGCAATGAGATCATGATCCAGGAGTCGGGAGACCAGATTGGTGTGGCCGAGCTGATCAAGAATCACCTGTATGAGAAAAGACTATTCAGCAGTAAACTGGGTGAGATGGAGATTCCTTCCGACCTGGTCAACCTGGTGATGGGCCGGCTGCCAGATAAATTCACATATGACCAGATACGCGATGCGGTCGTCCAGGCGAAAGGATCGAACGGCCATTTTACCATGGAAAAGCAAAAAGCCCTCGACGAGATCATTTGGCTGGCAGACTCAAGAATTGAGATTCGGTTTTCCATGGATACGGATTTAACCGAGCGGGTGATATTCCCCATCTCCAGGTACGAAAAGAACGGGATTGAAGATGCCCGTTTCGTGCGATTCAGGGAAGATAACGGATCGGAAAAATATTACGGGATCTATACTGCTTTCGACGGTTACAACATCCTGCCAAAACTCATTGAAACAATTGATTTCCGAAATTTTAACATCATCCCTCTTCATGGCAAGTATGCCATTGACAAGAACCTTGCGCTGTTTCCGAGGAAAGTGAACGGAAAATATGCCATGATCAGCCGTATTGACGGAGTGAACAACTATATCATGTTCTCTGACAACCTGCACCGCTGGAGCAACGCGGAAGTATTGCAGGCGCCCCTCTACCCCTGGGAACTGGTCCAGATCGGCAATGGAGGTTCACCCATCGAGACAGAAAAAGGCTGGCTGATGATTACCCATGGTGTGGGTCCGGTCAGAAAATACAGCCTGGGGGCATGCCTGCTGGATCTGGAAAACCCGACCAGGCTGATCGGCCGGCTTAAAGAGCCCTTGCTGATTCCTGTCGAGGATGAACGCGCCGGGTATGTTCCCAACGTGGTGTATACCTGCGGAAGTTATGTGCATAACGGGGAACTGATCATCCCCTATGCCATGAGCGATTATGCCACGGCATTTGCCAGTATGGACCTGAACGAACTGCTCGAGACACTCACATCGTCAGAATAAAAATTAGCTGATATCCATCATCCTGGGTCATGTTTTGGCAACCGGGCCATCACGCATGCAGAATCTTCCTGTATACTTCCAGGTAATCCGCTGCCATCCTTTCCATACTGAATCTTTCCATGGCCCATTTCCGGCAATATGATCTGTCGATCCCGGGAATATCCCGGACCTTCCCGGCCGCTTCCTCTATACTGTCCACCAGGTACCCTGTACCGCCATCCAGGATCAGTTCACCCATTGCCCCCCTGTTGAAAGCAATGACCGGGGTTCCACAGAACATGGCTTCCACAACGCTCAGTCCGAAAGGTTCATTGAAATTGATCGGGTGCAACAACGCATAAGCTTTCCCCAGGAGCTCGTCCCTTCTTTCCGGACCACTGCTTCCCACATATAAAATATCTTCATCGTTCAGCCAGGGAACTACTACCTCGTTAAAATAGGACCTGTCCTGCACAATCCCGGAGATGATCAGTTTCATCCCTGCTTTTCTGGCGATCCGGATAGCCTCCAGGGTCCCTTTGTCATGGTGGATTCTGCCAAAGAACAATAAATAATCGCCGGGTTCTTCCCGCAAGGTAAACAACTTCTTATCCACCCCGTTGTATACGGTAGCTGTGTATTTCAGTTCCGGGTTCCTGTCTGCATCGCTGATGGATACGTAATAATTCGTTTTATTGTACTTTTTATAAACCGGAATGATCCGTGGCGATGAGAACCCGTGGATGGTGGTAACCACAGGTGTTTTGATCAGCCCGGAATAGGTAAGCGGCAAAAAGTCGAAATGGTTATGAATGATATCGTACCTGTCCGCTTGCTCCATCAGGTGCGAAATGTGCAGACATTCGGCGACCTTCGGGTCCACTTCCCTGTCTTCTTCATAACCCCTCTCAACGACACCCTCCAGTTTGCCCCCGGTCCGGGAATCTTTCGTTGCAAAAAGGGTTACATCCACCCCTCTCTGCAACAAGCCTTCTGTGGTATTTGAAGCGATCTGCTCCCAGGGACCGTAATGTCTGGGAGGTGTGCGCCATGCCACCGGTGACAGAATGGCCACTTTCATGTCACATTGCGTTTCTGCTGTGATGCAGACAAAGTTCCACCAGATCACTGATTCTTGCCGTTCCCACACACATGACCGTGTCGGCCCCTCCCCAGTAGATCTTGATGGTATCGTCATTTTCCGGGACCACACCGCAGGTAAACACCACGTTATGCACATAACCTGTAATTTCACAGGGGTCTTCAGGCTGCAGAATCCAGCTGTCACCCACGCCGATCACCCGGGAAGGGTCTTCCAGATCGTGCAGCGCAACACCCAGCCTGTAGACACTTCCGTCCATGGTGCGGAATACACCATGGTAAATGTGTAGCCATCCTTCCCCGGTCCTGACCGGGGGTGCACCCGGACCTATTTTCATTTCATCCCAGTGATAGGGCTCCGGTCTTATGATCCGCCTGGCATCTCCCCAGTATTTGAGATCGGGGGAATAGCTGATCCAGATCGACCAGGGACTGGTCTCTGTATGTGGACGGTCCAGACGGGCATACAGCCCGTTGAACTTTTCGGGGAAAATCACCACGTTCCTGAAGTCGGCTTCGGTGATCAGGGCAATTTTTTCTGCTTTTTCCC
Source organism: Bacteroidales bacterium (assembly GCA_016939365.1). GTDB lineage: Bacteria > Bacteroidota > Bacteroidia > Bacteroidales > JAFGHD01 > JAFGHD01. Next base: position 3,247 of record JAFGHD010000193.1, read on the forward strand.
AGTCCGCCGTCCTGGCAAGCCCCGTCCTGACCCCGTGTCTGGAGTATGCCGAATAGGTGATCAGGTACTCCCCGTCAAGGAAGGTAATTCTCGGGTCTTCGATACCGAAAGCTTCATATTCCGCAAAAAGGCCTGATGTCTCGGGTTCCATGAACGGTTTCCCTTCCACCGAAAAACTGAATCCGTCCCTGCTTCTTGCCAGACCCAGGATGCTCCTGCCGTTTAGCGTGTGGGAACGGAAAAGCATAATGTACTCATCATTGTACCTGGTGACCCCCGCGTTATGCACCGTGGCCACCTCATAGGGGACATCCTTTTTTGTAAGGATGGGGTTTTTTTCGTACCGTCTTACCAACGCCATGTTACAATGAATTTTATACAAATAACCACTGTTGTCAGGAGTTCAGATATAGATTTTCCTTCTCGTGTGCTGCCAGTATGGCCAGATGCGAGATCCAGTATGCCAGCGTACTCTCCGCCCCCTGGTTCCGGTTCACCCCGTGAGATTCCAGTCCGTCGCAACAACCTTGTGTTTCGTGGTCAAAAAGAGGCAGCCGGAGTGAATTCTCCCCCAGGAACCACAGGTAACACTTGAACATCCTCTCTATATACCCCCTGTCTTTTGTGACCTGGAAGATCTGGTAATACATTAATACCATGGCCATCACATCCACAGACTGCTGGTCATATTCATTCATTGGCTCCCCTTTCTTCAACCATCCTTTGTTGCCCACGGGCATGAAATAATCTGACGACATGGTCTTAGACTCCAGGAATTCGACCGACTCCATCGCAATATTGTAAAGACCTCCATCACCGGTGATCTCATAGGCCAGCAGCAGGGCCAGCGGTATAATTGCATTGTCGTAGGTCATCACATCCTCGAACCACTTCCAGTCATCAGTGCAGTGTTCCATGTATCCTGATGTGATTATATTCAGAAGCCTGTTCATGGTCTGAACCATGCCCTCATCATTCTGGGCGATCTTCAGGTAATAGCAGATACCGATAATCGCATTGGCGGCCCCGCGGATGGTTTCGATCCGGTCGAAATGCTGCACGGATTTGAAGAATATATCCTTTCCGATCTGCCTGAACGAATCGTTGGGAGAAAACCTAAGCAAATAACCAAGGGCCCATATCGTTCTCCCGAATGAGTCTTCCGAACCATATTCATCCAGGAATTGCCTGCTGAAGCTCAAAAAATTCCTGAAATTACCGTTTTCACGCTGCATGTAATGGACAAAACTCAGATACACCGGCATCAGCCTGAGTGCTTCCTTATCCTTGTTCTGCCTGTGAGCCATGAGGACCATGAGCAGCGCACGGGAGTTGTCATCCACACAATACCCTTCCTTCAGGTTCGGGATACCGTACTTGGCATGCTGCACAATACCTGTGTCATCGGTAAGCCTTTTCACATGTTCCAGGTTATAAGACGGCAGCATCCGGATATCAATGGGCGGTCTCTCCAGTTCCCTGTCTTTATCCCAGTTATCATTCACATATTCGGCCAGGAACAGATACTGTTTACCGATCTTTGACCACCTGATCTTCCTGCCATAATTAAGGGCCTTATCCCTGATGGATACAAGCTTATCTTCATTTTTCAGCAATTCAATGAGAATGCCCGCCAGTTGCTCGGAATTTTTATAATCGAAAAGCCTTCCCCGTCCATTCCCGAGTAATTCCTGCGCATGCCAGTATGGGGTTGAAACCACGGCGCAGCCCGCTCCGATGGCATAGGATAACGTCCCGCTGGTAATCTGTGCCTCGTTCAGATAGGGGGTAATGTAGATATCGCAGGCATACAGGTATTCAAATAACAGGGATTCGGTGGCATATTCATTCTTAAAGTATACATGCTTCTCCAGCCCTGCATTCTTAACCAGTCTCCGCAGATAGTTCCTGTATTCTTCTCCGGTGTGCTTCAGCACACTCGGGTGGGTGACACCCATGATCACATACAGCAGGTCAGGATGCTCCTTTACCACAGCGGGAAGCGCATTGATAACGGTCTCAATCCCCTTGTTCCGGCTTAGAAGTCCGAAGGTGAACAATACTTTTTTCCCAGTCAGGCCATGTTTCTGTTTGGCCAGTTTATGCGAGATATGATCGAATTCGGGCGCACCATGTTCTATGAGCATGATCTTCTCCTTCGGGATACTGTAAATACCCGTGAGGAAATCCACGGCACGCCTGCTCATCACGACAATTCGGGCTGCCTTTTTACCGATTTCTTCAATGATGGAACGCTGGATGTAAGACGGGTCACTCAGCACAGTGTGGAATGTCACCACCAGGGGAACTTCAAGCCGGTGAAGCAGGGGAAGGATGAACACTCCGTCATCTCCCCCGAAAATACCGAACTCGTGCTGAAGGATACATACCTGGGCATCGCTGTAATTGATGAACCTGGCAGCTTCGATGTAGTCCCGCTGATGATTTTGCCTGACTACTAACTTAACTTCCCCGGGATAGGAGTGCATCTGACCATCCTCATTCACGGTAATGACCATGGCATTTTTCTCTGCCTCTTTGTTCCCTGAACCGGATAGAACAGCTCTGACCAGATGATGGGTAAATGCCCCGATACCACACTGCCTGGGCGGATAAGTCCCGATAAAAGCTATTTTCATTTGTATGTAGTTGTTTGCATCATTTGTTCAAACCCCCAGGTAATTCAACAACGCATACCGGATCTCTGCCAGTTCCCTGTCAGGTGAATCATGGCTGATGATCATCAGGCCGCATGCCAGC
>JAFGHD010000194.1 GCA_016939365.1 Bacteroidales bacterium
CCACCCATCTGAAGCTGGGGCATGATGACGATAAACAGAACGATGACCCCGATCCCGCCTATCCAGTGTGTCAAGCTTCGCCAGAACAAAATGGATTTTGGTAATGATTCAATATCAGTCAGAATGGAAGAACCCGTGGTGGTGAACCCGGAAACCGATTCAAAAAAGGCATCGATGAAATTCGATATTGCTCCTGAAAACAGGTAAGTCAGACAACCTGCCAGGGCTATGAAAACCCACGATAATGTCACTGCCAGCACAGCTTCTTTGCGCTGGATGATTTCATCTTTTCCCTGTTTGCCAGTCAGTATGAACAGGATGAGCCCGGCAGTGAATGAAACCAGGGCGGAGAAGATGAAAGGGAGGAGCGGTTCCGAATAAATGATCGCCACACCGATACAAATGCCCATAGATGCTGTCACAATGAACAGGATCCTCGAGACCACCCTGAAGACCAGTTTAAAATTCAGGACATTGCGCACACGTCTTCCGGATTAAGCGTTTCCAATTTTTTCATCAACTTCCATAAGAATCTTGTTCTCCATTTCCTCCATTCTTTCAAACTGCTTGCCGGCATCCAATTCAATGCTTTTTGTAGATAATGCTTCATGAAATTGAATCCTTTAAAGTTAAGAGATGCATCAACAATTGCCAGTGTTTTGCCTTTATTCGTAAGGGCTAAATAAACAAAAATACATATTTCCTCGTGATCTCTTACAGCGAATACCGGCAAACCGGGTACCTGCGGAAGGTGGGCTCCGACCAGGGAGAGCGTTCGTAAATATACCTGAGTTGCAGGTAAGGATTGGCACTGAATACGGAGTCGCCGGACCTCAGTGCCTCGAATTCCCGCTTCAGACCGGGATCAGCCTCCAGGATCTCCTGCGCGGTTTCCTCAAAGATGTAGGGAGAAAAATATTCATTCCGGAAGAGGACCGCATCGAAAAAATTCCAGCTGAAAAAAGAATCATATCCACGGGGTTCCAGGGTTTGTACCAGGTATTCGATGGCCTCCTGCCTGACCGGGATCAGGAGGTCGCCGGCCAGGAAACGGACCCGTTCGTTTTCCCTGCGTACGCTGGTCTCCGAGTGCCAGTAATGCCCGTTGTAGGGTTCTCTTCTCGTATTGTAATCCCCGATGTAGTATACCTCCACTTCCAGGACGGTATCTGCCGTGAATTCCTTCATTTCCACGCCGTTGAGGCGAAGCCTTTCAGCCACTTCCTGCCAGGCTCCGGGAAGGATGTAGTATTCCGGGACCTCCACCTGGATCACCGGGTTAAAGTATTTGTAATAGGGGATCTCTTTTTTCCATGGAGCTTTCCGGTCATAATAAAGCCTCGGGTGTCCGGTCACCAGGCTGGGCTTGGTGCGGGCAGCATACCCTTTGAAGGAGAGCCGTTCGTACCTTGAAGTATCCTGTTCCCAGCGAAGGGTGAATGTATCCCGGCCGATCTTCTCTTCCATGGCCTGCTTTTTCACTTCCCTGATTTCTGTCGGATGGGTGCTGCAGAATTGGAGCACCGCCCTGAGCAGGTGCCAGGTGGCTAGCACCCGGTCTTCGAAAGGCTTCAGCATATGTGTTTCCACGGTGAATGAAAGCGTGTTGAACAGGCTGGTGTAACCGGTGGTGTACCTGGGATAATCCATGAATCCCACGATGCCTTTCCCGGGGGTTTGATCCATGCTCCACACATAGGGGATCATTTCATACGGGGTGTTTTTCATGGCATCGTAAAGAAAGGGAAGCATTGTCCCGTTCAGGAACTCCGATTGTACCCTTTCAAGGCGCTGCTGGGGGCTGTGGATCAGGGTGATCACATAGGGATAATCAGCCCCGTCGGAAGTATGCGTATCCACAAAGACATCGGGTTCCCACTCTCTCAGCAGCCGGACCAGCGACCGGGTGTTCCTGGAATCCAGCTTGATAAAATCCCTGTTCAGGTCCAGGTTCCTGGCATTTCCCCGAAAACCATGCTCAACAGGACCGTTCTGGTTGGCCCGGAAATGGCTGCCCCTGTTCAGCATGCCCCCCACATTGAGCACGGGGACGATGGCCACCACGGTATGTTCCAGGAACCTGGCATAGGGATCCTTCCCGGACAGGAGTTCATCGGCCAGTTTCAGGCTTGCATCCACCCCGCACGGTTCCCCCGGGTGGATACCGTTGTTGATGAAGAAAATGGCCTTCCCCGCAGCGCGGATCGAATCGGGATCAAAAATCCCGCCGGCCGAAATAACGAACAGGTGAAGGGGCCTGCCGGCATCGGTCTCACCGGCCTTCATCAGGACGGCCTCTTCGTACTGCCGGTCCAGCCAGCCGTACATGTCGATGGCCTCCTGCCAGGTGACCGTTTCGTTCTGTGCATATCTCAGACTGACCTGGGCCTGAACGGAATGCGGGATCCAGGGCAGGGACAGAAATATCCATAATAATGAAAGCGGGATCCATGATCTAACCGGCCCGATTATTCCGGATACCTTTGAAATCTGTTCCATGCCAGTAATCTTGCCGGTCCCGCGATTGTGCTTCTTCATACGCATTATTCCGTGACTCGAAATATTCTTTATCGGATTGTCCCGGTGAAATTAATTAATGTTAGCTGATTTTATGTTACTTATCCATATATAATCTGTTGTAGAATCACATTCAGAAATCTTGCCCTTTTTTTGTAAAAATCAATAAAATCCCTTTCCTTTAGGTAAGGGAGGATGTCAAATTCCTGTATTCTTTGCTTAAATTACTCTATCAACCCTAAAAGGAGTCTATCCATGAATACACTATTTCTCGTGTCCATGATTGTTGAAGCCATATTTGGCATTGGCTTCATTTTCGCACCGGACGCATTGCTTGGTCCAATGGGTGTCACACTCAACGATGCTGCAACCACCATCGCCCGCATGTTTGGCTCGGCAATCATCAGTTTCCCTGTACTGCTTTGGTTCGTTCGCAAATCCGACAAGGCAGAGTTCAGGATGGGAGTAGTATACACCATGTTTGTCTACTACATTGTGAGTACCATCTTGCTTCTCATGACCCAATTAAGTGGTCAAATGAACGCTATGGGCTGGAGCGTGGTTATCTTGCACGGAGTGCTCACAATCTGGTTTGGCTACTATCTGATCAAAAGGACCACATCGAAGGTGCAAAGATCAGATTAGTATTTGGAATAGATAGTACGGTTTTGGGGCGGCGGCATCACAAAAAAATGCACCGGACTGAAACCGCTATTCCGCTGCGATTCATAACCGCAGGTGAGCTCTGTCGTTAAATCAATCATAAAAGGAGAAAGACATGAAACTGCCAGAGTACATAACTGCTGATGAAGTGAAAAGAGTCTGCAATGAAATTGGTTTGCGAGACTGGTTCAAAATCACGGACCCAACCGTTTCGGAGGAAGAGGCATCCACAATTCTCAATATTGTGAATACCCAAGGAATGAATATACCCATTGAAGCTTTCAAAAAAGGCTTGGAAGTTGAGCTTGAACATGGAACAAGGTTTGAAGATGCAAATGTAACAAACAACCACCCAATCTTGACAGGCAAGATCGTTATTGCACATCTCAAAGAAACGATGGATTATTATGAAAGGATCAATGTCGCTGAAATGGAGGGCGATTTATTGAAAGCTATTCTGTCTCGAAATATCGAAAAGATAGAATCAAAGTATACAAAACTCATCGGGGCCCAGAATATGCTGAATCAATCGGTTGCTGAACGATTGAAAAGGCGAATCTAACATACGCCTGCACCAGGAACGCTCGTACCTTGCGGCCTGTGAGGCGCGACGTTGGACGGCAGTAAATAGCACATTCAGAATGACCTGGGCCGGAACATAAAGCAGGATCCATGATCTGACCGGCCCGAATATTCCGGATAACTTTGAATTGCGCGAGCGCATTCCCCGCAGCTCTGCTGCGCGGGTTAGCGAGCACAATAAAAATAAACAATTAATCGATGATTCCTCGCGGCAAGCCGCGAGGAGAATCAAATCTGTTCCATGCCAGGGATCTTCCCGGTCCCGCGATTGTGCTTCTTCATACGCATTATTCAGTGACTGGTAATATTATTTATCGGATTGTTCCGGTGAAATTCATTTATGTATGCTGATTTTATGTAACTTATCCATATGTAATCTGGATGAACTTGAAAATTTCCGGAATTCGTCAGGCAGATCGGTGGATCACCAGGTTCCTGAGCTATCCCGGTATTGATAAGGATAGCCTGGCACAGAAAAAGATATACTGGGTCGCCAGCCTTGCCGTTACTTCCATGATATTGTGCCTGACACTTGTCTATCATCTGATTTTCCCGCAACTGAGGATCCTCATTTATTACGGTCTGTTCCTCACGCTGGTTTTCTCGCAGGGTGTGATCTTCCCCATCGTGCTGAACAAACGAACGATAGGGGTGTTGTGGATGTTCATCGATCAGATCCTGGTGGCTGTTGCCACGTTCATAGCCATCCTGATGCTGGGAGGCATTCCCTATTCCGGGGGACTGATCTTTGTGGGCCTGGCCCTTGTTTTCTTTTCGCTCAACTTCTGGAAAAGGATTGCCACCATTGCTATTTACATCGTATATGTGGTTACTGTTATCCTTGCCGGTGTCCTCCATCCTCATCTGACCGTGCCACCCGAAATGACTCCGGCGGTGAACATCTCCCTGTATGTGGTCAACCTGCTGTGGATCTCCGGCTTTGCCACGGCTTTTGTGCTGAACTTCATAACACAGCGCGTGAAAATAGAACACCTGGAAGCAGAACAGCTGAAGGAGCTTAATGAAGCCAAATCCAGGTTCTACACCGGTATCACGCATGAATTCCGTACACCCCTGACAGTCATTCGAGGCATGACGGAGATGATCAGGAACGACCCGGAACGATGGTCTGATGAAGGACTGGAGAAAATTAACCATCATGCAGATATCCTGCTCAAACTGGTCAACCAGATGCTTGACCTTGCAAAGCTTGAGGCAGGTACCATGCCCGTCCATATGATCAGGGGAGATATAAATCTCTATATCAGATACATCATTGAATTGTTCACGTCTGTGGCCGCAGAGAAGCAGATCAAACTTATTTACAGCCCCGGCGCAAAGCAACCGGTCATTGACCATGACCGGGAAAAATTGATGGAAGTCCTCACCAACCTCCTTTCCAATGCACTGAAGTTCACACAGCACGCCGGCCGGGTGGAGGTAAGCACGGCCCTGACCGGCGAGGACAGGTTTGAAATAAGGATCGCTGATAACGGACCAGGGATCCAGGGGGAACACATGCCTTATATCTTCGACCGTTTCTACAGGGTCGAGGAGGGCGGTGCCCAGTCACTGCCGGGATCGGGACTCGGCCTTGCACTGACAAGGGAGCTGGTAAAGCTGATGAAAGGGACGATCAGGGCGGACAGTGTGTATGGTCAGGGAACCACTTTCACTGTAGATCTTCCTGTCACCCGGAATGCTCCCCAGGTGGAGATGAAAGAACTTCAGGAACACAGGAAAAGGGTTTCCATATGGATCCCTCCGACCGGCCAGAAGTTCATTCCTCCATATATACGCGGTAAAGCATCGGCCAATAAACCCATGCTCCTTATCGTGGAGGATAATGCAGATGTGGTGCAGTATCTATTCACTTTGCTGGAAAATGAATATGATGTGGTGGTCGCATATGACGGGAAGGAGGGGTTCGAAGTTGCCACCGAATATATTCCTGATATTATCCTCAGTGATGTGGTGATGCCGGTAATGGATGGGATTCAGATGCTCGGAAAAGTCAAGGACGATCTCCGCACAAGCCACATCCCGGTGGTGATGCTGACGGCGAAAGCGGACGTCGCCTCAAAGCTGGAAGGACTGGAGCGGGGAGCCGATGCCTATATAACCAAGCCATTCAACAAGGAGGAACTGCTGGTGCAGATGAGATCACTGGTTGAACTGAGGAGGAAGCTCCTGGAAAGATATGCACCGGTCGCAGGCCTCCCCCTGCCGCAGGAGTCGGATTTCCGAAAAGAAGATGTCTTCATAAAGAAAGTGAGAGATGTCATGATCTCCCACCTGACCGATGACCAGTTCAATATCCAGGGATTATGCCTGGAGATCGCCATGAGCCGGTCACAGCTATATCGTAAATTCAAGTACCTGACAGACAGAACAATCATAGAATACCAGCGTTCGCTTCGCCTGCATAAGGCGAAGGAATTGCTGCTCGGTTCGGATGTCACCGTCTCGGAAGCAGCATACAGGACGGGATTTAAGAACATCTCCCACTTCAGCAAAGCCTTCAACCGGGAGTTCAATGTAAATCCGAGCGACATCAGCAGGAAATAATCCGCTTCTTTTTTCGGGTTCTGATTAAGATAATTGGGACGCCGGGCAAAACATTTGGGACGCCGGGCAAAAAGTGTCGCAAAATATACCCTTACCTTGCCTTTTGTTAACCACAAAATTTCCAGATCATGGACACATGTAAAAAGTTATTTCTGTTTGTGGCACTGTCCGGACTGCTCATCTGCAGCCCTAAATTCGGCAACCATACCCGGGCAGGCGACCCTCCTGTGAAAAGCATCTGTGAACAACCGGCAGAGACGGTCACTATGCCTGTTGACTTCATTTTCCTTGGCATTTATGTATCCGCGGATCCCGAAGCTGCATGCGGTGATTGTCCCGTCGATGAAGAGGGAAACATGACCGGACCGGAATGCTGGGTGAGGGTGATCAATGACGGGGAGGGAACCGAAATCAATATGGGTAAATTCACCCATCACTTCGCATTCTGTGCAGACTGGATAGGTGGGACTTATCCCAGTCCCAAAGAGGGCGCTCCTGCCACCGAGGGATATTTTGAGGACGCCAACGGTAACAGGCTGTATATTATGTCAGCCGGCACGGTCCATGAAGGAAGGCTTGAAGAGCATCCGGAATATGTCAACTCATGGTGGAGGGATCCCTGGGTCATCAGCGGGGGAACAGGGCGTTTTGAAGGGGCCACCGGAAGTGGCACAACCGATGACTATAACAGCGACCTTGATTCCTATTCACACCATCACTGGAAGGGGACCATCACGCTGGTGAAAGGTAAATAATAGCTGATCTTTGATACAGGTTGGTGTTTTAGGTGCACACGGGGAGCTCCGGGAACTCCCCTCTGCTTTTTATGTGGATCGCGCTTTCTCCAGGTCTTCTTTCAGCTGCGAGAAAAAATCGGTCACCAGTTTTCCCGGCTTTTCCTTCCCGATCGCTGCGGGAAAATCTTCGGGCCGGATTCTCCCCTCCAC
>JAFGHD010000195.1 GCA_016939365.1 Bacteroidales bacterium
CTCATGCACGAGACCGATCCGCTTTTCAAAGTGTAAAAGTGTAAAAGAACAAAGGGTTATTCAGAATCCATTGCGAGACGAAAACCGTTGCCGTCGTAACGGAGGTCGGGCGTGCCCCTGCTACGGCTTGATACACGGCAGCCCCTGGGACCGTCGCCCCAGGAGCCGCCACGAACCACGCGATGGGTGCCATCCGAAGGGCCCCATGGATTGCTTACAGGGCTGGCAGAGTAATATAGAGCACCGTACCAGTCGCTGCACCATTCCCATACATTCCCGCTCATGTCGTGCAAACCCAAATCGTTGGCATTGAATTTCCCCACTGGCGCCGTGTAAACATATCCGTCGTCATATCCTTTCCAAACTGACCAATCACTGAAAACTTTTTTTGCCGACTCATCAGCTATGTTACCTGAAGGTCCTCCATTGCCCCAACTATACTTATATGCCTTGCCACGGCTTCGTGCAGCATATTCCCACTCTGCTTCCGTGGGCAGCCGGTAATTTTTGCCCGTTTGCCGGCTCAGCCATTTGCAGTATTCAGTAGCATCGTTCCAGCTCACATGAATGACCGGATGTCCATTTTCTGACACAGGCCTTGTGTTTCCCTCGGCATTGCATCTCCATGTAACGCTTTCCTTTATTTCCCATTTCTTGCCGTTCCATAAATAGCTGCCTCCGCCTTTCTCTGCGTCGGTCCGGTAGCCGGTGGCATCAATGAACTGTTTGAACTGGCCCACAGTGACTTCGTATTTACCGATGTAATAATCACTTAATGTTACCTGATGTGCCGGCTTCTCGTCGTCCTCACAATCGCTGCCCTGCTCGCCGGTGCAGCCCATGGTGAAGGTGCCGCCCTGAACGAAGACCATCTCAATGCCATAATCCACGCCTGCCGGTTTGTTATCAGTGGGAGGTAAGGCCTTTTTCTCAATGGTCAATTCCAGCGTCTGGTCTTTGGCAATGTGGATATGCCGGCTCCAGTTCTCTTCGCCACGGAGCTCGAGGGTGTGGGGGCCGGCGGTCACTTTGTTTACCGGCACACGTGTGTTTGCAGTAATTGGAGTCAAAGGGTTGCCGTCCAGGTAAAGCTGGCCGGTGAGTTCGGTGGTCAGCTGGATGCTGCCATATTCAAGTATACTTTCGGGTGTGCCGATCTCAGGGGGTAAGGGTTCACCAGGCGACATGTCCTGTGACGGAAGGAAATAGAAATCACCTACCAGCTTGGTCCATTCCTGAGGGCTTTGCCTGTAATTGCTTGCACTTTCCACCTCACGGCGGGTGTTCTTGAATACCGATTCCACGGATTGCGGCATTTTCATCTGCTGTACCAGCTTTTCCGTGTAAAGCCCGTGATTGCCGGCACCATCATCGGCTGTTTCCCCCTCCGAAGTGGCAAATGCGATCAGGGTGCCGCTGGCGGGTTTCATGGCAACGAAGCCCCTTTCATTCCCACGAGTCCAGGCACGGAAAGGATTGTGGCGGCAGGCGTCGAGGATAATAATATTGGTATTGTCCGTATAATAATCAAATTTTGATACGATATCGTTAACTGAAATGGCTTCAAAAGCCACCATGTTTTTATCCTTAAGCTCTGCATCCACCGGTATCAGGTAGTTGATGCCGTCTATCTGCACGCCGTGACCGGCATAGTAGAAAAGGGCCACATCGTATTCTGAAAGCCGGCTCCAGAAATCAGCCACCGCCTGGGCAATCTGTATTCTTCCGGCATCTTTTTGCAATATCACTTCGAAGCCCAGCTCCTGCAGGGTGGCCGCCATCAGGCCGGCATCATTGACCGGGTTTCGGAGTGAGGCCCCATGCCGATAGTCACCATTTCCGATGACCAGGGCCAACCGCTTCTGATTGCCCTGTGCATGCAACAGGATTACCGACAAAACGCAGCAAAAAAAGAAACCTGTTCTGATAATCACGATATGTATCCTGCTACTGAAAAGCGACATAAATTTTAATATGATATTTTCCCCATCGTGGTGACAGTGATTGATTTTTCGGCATACTGTACATCTGTAACAAATCCTCTTGAACGAGCCATGACAGTTCCCAGGTCATTCCGGATGATTGTATACCCCCCCTGCCTGAAGGTATCCAATTCTGCAAACGGGCTTGTGGAAGCCATCAGTATCAGCTTTTCGGCGCCAAAAGGAGCTGAACATGTGAATTTATCCGGCAGGGTATACTCAGCATTTGCTCTGCTTTGTTCGAGATATTCATTATCGAGCATCAGCGTCATGGTGCCGTCAGCCAAAACGTCCACCAGGCGCAAATAGCAGGACATGTTGGAAATTACGGTGATCTTCAGTATTTCACCCTCAAAAAATGTCACTCCCTCATTTCCTTTGTTTGTCCACAGGTTTATTTCAAAGTCATTGCTTTCATCCCGTGTGTCGATGATCTTCTGGATTTCCGTATCCTGTTCAATATTGGGTGGCTTGTATTCCATTCCAAAAGCGCTCAGGTAATCCATAGGAAGGTAGCAGACCACACATGTGGTGGAATAATTTGTTTGGGTATTGATCAATTGAACATTGATCTTCAGCTTGTCTCCCTCTTCAATGTAATTTCCTGAAAGCAAATACGGAGTCCGGTCTTTGCCGCCCAGGCCACGTGTTGCAGACCTGGAGACCTGATATCCACCCAGTCGGGTCAGCTTCGAGGTCAGGTTTTCAGATAGTCTTTCGGAAAACTCGCTGGTGGCATATGTGCGGCCGTAAGTCAGGTTACTCAGCTGTATATAAACTATGTTGCATTGAAAGCGGATCTGCCTGGCAATGAACTCCGCTGCCTGGTCAATATCTGATACGGTTTGATATTTCAGCAACTTCAGGCGATCGGCATCGGTTTTAATATTCCGCTGAACCGAAGGGATTGCCAGGTCTGTCAGGTCCGGCCGGTTACAGTACCGGTTATACAGGAGATGGACATTATTTACCGTCAGCATGGTATAATCCATATCGATGTTGATTGTCCCCGATATGGCATAATCCGGGGTTTTCTCCCTGAGCAGGTTCTGATAAAACTCATTTTCCTGCTGTACCGAACCGGGCAGGAAATACTCCCTCATTTCATAATCCACTTTATCGGACTGAATGATCACTTTACCTCTCGTCTTATTCTTAAGCTCTTTCTGGAGTTCGTGTTCAAAGGCACGGGCAAATGCCATTCCCAGGGGAGCCACTATGGTATCCGACCGGTCATTCGACGTTCGGAAGGGGAGCACCAGTATCCTGATGTCTGATGGTACGTCATTTGAAACCATCTCTTTCAGTGTTGCAACAGCCAGCTTATCAGCCACATCGTCAATAACAGTATTCTGTGCAGCGATGAAATCATGATAACTGATCATCAACAGAATCAGAAATAAACGTAAAATATATGGCATACTCATTCCTATTTTTTGCTTTTTTTACCTGAAAGGCCGGAGAGGGCCGCTTCAATGGCCACCTCGGTTCCTGCTTCCACCGAGAGGGGATTTTCCGCCCGTCCCTTACCCATGTATATGGGTTCACTCCGTTCTATCTCCACGATCTGTATCTCGGCCAGAACGGGCATGCCTTCTGATTCCCTGCTGAGCATGCTGACCACCACGAGATCAGCCCCGGCCTCCTTGCCGACCTCCTTTGCAAGGCTCAGGTCCATGGTGTTGGAGGTGTTGGAGAAAGCCCTGATACGGGTGGTCTGGTCCACTACGGAACGGTCAAGGAGGCTGAAATTGCCCTGCTTCATCAGTTCCATGGTGATTTTGGCGTATGCGCGTTCATTGAGGGGTATGGAGAGGGCCTCCTTAATCCCTGTGATGGCTACCGGCATGACGGCCACACGGTATTTCATTGTGTGCTGGTATGCGGGAGAAATGCTGGAATCGCTCCAGTATTTCGGTGAGCAGGCGGCCAGGAGAGCCACCAGCATCACAAATATCGAATTCCTGTTCATGGTTTTTTGTTTTATTGCCTTCCCAAGCGTTTGAGGACATCCTCCTTCTCGGTTGCTTCAGGAATATTTTGTGTGTATGGTGCAAAAGAGACCTGCCTTCCGAATATAAGCTGCGGCTCCAGGTCGAGGGATTGCATATTGGGCACCTCATACAAGGCAGTCATCACCTCATCGATCATCTCATCCTGTTTCAGCTTGAAATTCAATGTCACCTTTTGATAATTTCCCGCCTTATGCAGTGTCATTTCTCCACCGAATGCAGGGTTGCTTTTCAGCTTGTTCTTGAAGGGAATGAAATCGTTGTACCTGATTTCGGTGTAGAACCGCAACTCATAAGGGGCGCCTGTATTCACCCAGCTGCCGATATCGCTGAGGAAGAGATAAAGCAACCGGTCGAAGTAATTGTTCACTGCTTCGGATATGGCAGCTTTGACCGCCATCTCCCTGACGGTGTTCAGGATGGGAGTGCTTTCAAACAGTACCGTTCCCAGGCCCATGAAGTTACACGCGTCGAAAGCCTTCACCTCCATGATCACCCGGGCGCTGGTCAGGCCTCCGGCCTTTGGATCGATCTGGATGTTCAGCTTCTTGATCTGGATGATGAATTCCGATTCGGTATAAAGAGCCATCCTGTTCAGAAATGATATTTCGGATGTGTCGTTCTCGGGGTATATTTTGAGGATGTCCTGAAACAGGGAAGCTTCCGTATGCTTGTATTTCTTTTCGGAGAGTTTTTCGTTGATGCGCTCATATGCATACTCACAGTAGGATACCTCCTCTTCATCCAGGTTGCGCGGATCGTACAAAACAATGAACCTCAAACCACCCAGCATTTGAGACAGGCTTTGGGCGTCCTGTTTCAGGGGTGCGAGGCTCACGCTGGCACGCACCTTTACCTCGAACCGGTTGGAGAGGGGTGTTTCTTCAAGTACCTCGTACCCGGTGACGTAACCCTCTGACCGGGTTGATATGGCATCCTTCAGCACCACGAAATTCTCCATCTGTGTTTCTGCGGTCACAGCCACTCCCATAGCTGCCCCGACGGCAGTACGCAGCGCATCGCTGACGGCTTCCGTCCGGTTCATCCCCACGCCTTTCACCTCCACGGTCTTGTCTTCCTGTGCAAAGCCATGCATGCAACATACGATGAACCCCGTAAGGATGATATCCCTGAATATTTTCATGATATTGGCTTTTTGGTTTATTTTTTTGTCAGCAACAATATTTCGCTTCCGATGTTCTTCACCTTTTTCAGCACCTCGATCCATTGGCCGGCTTTCCCGGCGTCAGGGGCATCGATCCTGAGGGTTCCGTCGGCATCCTGGATCATGTTGATCATGTTCACGGCCTTGTCCTGCTGGAGCAATGAGGCAATATCCGAGGAAATATTCAGGATGCGGGGGAACATGCCGTTATTTGCATTGTACAGGGTACTCAGGTCGAGTACCACATTCCCGCTCTCATCCAGGATTGAAGGGAACATCGTGGGGTTGTAGCCGCCCTGGATATTCAATGCGGCCATCACGGGGGTGGGCTGATCGTCCGGTTCGCCGGCACCGGAGGATTTCAGTGCAGGAATGTCGAGCGCTTCCTGCATGATGTCGGCCAGACCGGCATTGGGTTTATACACCGGCAGGCGAAAGGCGACCTCTGCAATGTTTCCCCTGATCACTGGTTCGCCGGTCATTTCAGCATTCCTGATCACTCCTTCCACCCGTGAGTAGATAAAATCATCCTGTGTGATCATGTCTCTCACAGTGGTCTCGCTTACCACCCGTATGCCCTTGCTTGTTTCCAGCAGATTGCGGTAGGCATCGGTTTTGGCGCCCTGAATGGCCATCAGTTCCGCCTGGCCTGCAATTTTGTAACTGGCAGTATCCAGAACACTGCGACCAGTAACCGTAACATATTGAAGCGTCCAGTTCACCACACCGTTGTCCTGCCGGGTGACCACCTGACGGGCCGTGTCGTTGACCGCCTGGCGGACGATCTGTTCAAATATACTAACGGCTTTCTCCTGTGAAAACAGCAATGTCGGTAATAAAGCCGGTAGCAACACGAACCATTTGACTGATTTCATATGATGTTTTTTATGTGTTGTCCAAAAATAAAAAAAATATATAAGTTATAAAAAAACCGATGATTTTATATGAAGCCGGGCAGCCGGTTTAAAATTTACCGGCTGCCCGGCGGTTTTTGTGTTTGCCGCCTGAAGTGCGGGCGGGACCAAACCCTGGATTCTGCGTGCACTCCCGCCTTATTCCCATAAGACGGCTCCGGCCATGCAGGATACTTGCGAGACGAAAACCGTTGTTGTTGTTACGGTTGTCGGGCGTGTTCCTGTTACGGTTTGATACACGGCAGTTCCTGGGTTTGTTGTTCCAGGAGCCGCCACGAACCACGAGGTGTCTGCACCAGGTTTAATCCCTTTTCAAGTATCTCATCAATCAATTTTTTTCTCAGTTTATAGGTATCTGCCTGTTTTGCATGGCCTAACCAACTGTTCAGACTGGCTTCAATGTCCGAGGGCCGGATCAGACGGCTTCGGAGTTTTACTATCTGACGATTTATCCTGTGCCTGCATTTTCGTACATTTTCATTTCTCAACAATCGATGGGTGTCGAATATCCTTTGTCCGAGAAAAGTAATTCCCAGTCTGACAGGCCGCACCTGAGTTTTGTTATGATGCAGACACAATCTCAGACTCCCGATAAACCCTTCAATTTCATCTTTCCACTCATTCAGTTTGCTTTTATCGTTATGGAACAACAGAAAATCATCAACATACCGGATATACCCTTTCACTCTCAGTTGTTCCTTGATGAAATGATCGAATTCATTCAGGTAAATATTTCCGAAATACTGGCTGGTCAGATTGCCGATGGGCAGACCTTTTCTTCGCTCAACTGGTGTAAAAATATGGTCACCGGGGAAATAATACAGGACTTCCTCCTGCGGATTGCTCCTGTCGATTATTGTACTGATGAGATTTCTCGTTCTCTCACATCTTATCTTTCTGAATATCTGATCCTTTAATATCTGGTGATCGATGCTCGGGAAGTATTTCCGGATGTCGGCCTTGAGGACAAACCGGTATTTCCGCATGAATTCCTGGCATCTCCTTATGGCTTTATGACTGCCTTTGCCTGAACGGTTCGCATAAGAGTCATAGATAAACGACTGCTCGAAAACAGGCCCAATAATATTGCACAGGGCATGATGTACCACGCGGTCGCGGAAAGGCGCCGCACTGATTTTTCGTTTCTTGGGTTCATAGATGTAAAACTCACGGTATTTGCCGGGCGTATAAGAGCCGTTGATCAATTCATCCTGAAGAGTGAACACTTCCGATTCCAGTTTCAGGCAGAAAAGACTGGCACAATCGCTGAACCGTTTGGCTTTCATCGCTTTACGGGCCGCCTCGAAAAGATTCTGCGCACCGGCAATGGCTTCGAACAAATGATCAAAACTTTTCATATATGGAACCTCAGGGGATTGTCTTGAAAGCGTATGACCTTCTGAAACATCTTATTGCATTGCTTCAAAATCTGCCACGGAATCAGAAATTCCTGATCGGCGACAGGGTACAGAATCTTGCCTCGGACATCCTCGAGATGAATATTGAGGCCTATTACACCAGTTTTTCGGAAAAAGCCGGCATACTGTCGAATGTGAACATCAGGCTCGAGATGCTGAGGCACTATGTACGGCTCCTTTATGACCTGGGTTATATCCATTCGGCAAAGTACCAGCATACATCCAGACTGGTTGATGAACTGGGCAGGATGACCGGTGGCTGGCTGAAATCACTCAGAGACCGGCCGGTAAAAAAATGAATCCCGCGCGCGGATCGGTCTCATGCACGAGACCGATCCGCTTTTCAAAGTGTAAAAGTGTAAAAGAACAAAGGGTTATTCAGAATCCATTGCGAG
>JAFGHD010000040.1 GCA_016939365.1 Bacteroidales bacterium
ATGGGGCCGAAGGTCCAGATATCGCTGCCATACATGATGTTATTCTGAGGGCGCAGATAGATGGTGCCGAGATCCTGTGCGCCACCCAGGAGATGCTCCGGATCTCCGGAGATTCCCAGGGTGTAGAACTGGCTGGTGATCAGGTTGGTGTTGAAAACCTCGAACGTTATGTTTTCCCCGCTGAGGGTGGCCTTGTAAATTCCGCCGTCGGTGGCAATAAACATTTCATTGGGATACCCCGGGCGGAAGACGTACTGATGATGATCCGTGTGGACATACAAGGGGCTGAAAGTGAAATTGGCTTCTCCTTCTGATTTCTGTAACCACTGGAAATAGCCTGTTTCATTGATCTTCTTTCCCTCCCACATGTTAGCGCCGCCGGCCAGTATGCGGTAGCTGTTATTGGGGAATACCGTGATGGTGTTGGCAAAATCCCCCTGGAAATATTCAAGTCCGTCGGTGGAGACGGCCCCGAGGATATTCAGGGACATTGATCCTCCCGGACCGATCACCCGCCAGCTTGCACAACGGTCTTCGGTAAGATAGACGTTTTCGAGGCTCTTGTCTCCGGATTTGGCGGCAAGGGCATATACCACGGCGGGATCGGAGGGGGATATCGCCAGCTCAATTCTGCCAATACCGGTGGCGGGGAGCATCTCCTCCTCTCCGGTGGAGAAGCAGATGAATTCTCCGGGTGCACCGTTGACGGAAACATATCCCTTGCCATCCACTGCAGCCACGATCAGTCCGTCTGATGCGGCCTTGACATCCTGAGCATTACTCAGAAGGTCAAAGGTGCCAGTGGAATCGGAATACTGTGCATATATCCAGCCTTCTGACGTTTTCACCTTCAGGCCGGTATTGGTAGCCGCCCAGAGCTTGCCGTCCGAACCTACAGCTACCTCACTGATATAGGCCCATTCCGCATCTGCTTGATTCGGTAGTGGTTCGGTCCCCTCCACCAGACTCACCTGGTCGCCTGAACCGATCATGTAAAGACCGCTTCCCACAAAACCGCTGGTATATCCCAAATTACTGAAAGAAGTGTAATTCTCGACATGGAATCCTTCCCCTGTGCCGAGATAAATGGTTCCATCCGATCCCTGCGTCATGCATGTGACCTTCAGATTGGATATGTCGGCCGGCAGGTCCAATTTGTTCCAGGTGGCCGCGAGATTGGTGGATTTGTAAATGCCCCCGGCCACACCCGAGGCATAAATGGTATTTGCCTCTCCATCCCGGTTGTCGAAGATCAAGGCCCGGCAACGTCCTCCCTGATTTTGCGGTCCCATGCTGGTCCAGTTGAGTTCAAGAGCAGCCCCAGACTTCAGCCCGGCTTCAGAACGGGCCTTGTCCCGCGCGGCCAGAACGTCCCTGGGATCCAAAATTCCCGTTGCCTGGTTGTTCCTGACCTGGGACAAAAATTCCTTGGCTTTCACAAAGCTCCTTGCCCCTTCTGCCCGTTGCTGATCCTCCGGTCTTTCTCTGGAAGCAGCCAGAAAAATGAAGGCAACCCCTCCGAGAATTAATGCCAGAAAGCCAAAAGGTAAATGTCTACTTTTCATATCATAAGTGATTTGATGATTGTATAATTGCTGCTATTGCTGGTATTCCGACATAAAAAACGCCACAAGTTACACCTTTTTTCATTACAGGCAAATGCCTTGTTTTTAAAAAAATTTCAACAAAATTATCAATAAACGAATCTTTCCGGCGGGTGGTACAAGCATTTCAGCGCTGATCAGAAAAATTCCTCCTTCCCTTCTTCTGGATCTTTATACAAAAATAAACCTTTTCATATTAAATCAAAGAAATAATCAGAATCCGGCCGGTATGAACCAGTTTTCGGCAGCTGGCGCAAGTTTCCGGACGGCAATAAAAAGGAAGCTGTCTCAGATGCAATTTTTCACACGGAGATGTGGGCCTGTCCGGCTGAAAAGACGGGTTTACCGGGCGTATAGACGGGCCTGTCCGCTTATCCTCAGGCGGGCCTGTCCGACATTTATCAACCTTCCTCCAGGCTGACAGGCCGAAGGTATGACAGACGGGTCACCCTTTCGCCCGAGGCTGGACAGACCGGGACGAAGAGGATGCAGTGAAACTTGGTATTGATAATGAATGGATTATGACTGGGATCTCTGCGGGCTTTGCCTGAAATAATCAGATAAAGCATCCCTTTGAGACAACCTCTGTTTCGTGTTTTCAGAGATATTCCTGAAATGAAAACCAAGCCGAAGGGAAGGATGGGCAGCTTCACTGAATTCGGCCGGGTGAGTCCTGTCTGGGATATGGGCAAGCAGCCGGATCCCGGAAACAGCATGGTTTTGACAGGCCGGTTGATCCGGAATGTTGTAATAACGAAAGTTACGAAAAATAAAATTAAAAAAGACCGGTTCTAAATAATGAGGTTGGATAATCTGAGAGGGTTGGGTATTACCACCAGGTGATCTTCCGGTTTGCTTCATAAGTAAACAACCGGTAATGCTGATCCCGTTCGCCGGATGAGATGTGGAAAAGAGCATTGACGGGCAGGTTGTGAAACTGCAGTTTGCCTCCGGCAGGCCGGGAGGTATCAGCCTGGATCCATCCACCATCCCAGAACATGACGGTATACAGGGTATGATCATCAGGGAGGACACTTATTTCAGAAGTACGGCCCGACTGATCCGAGGTAATGACCAGCTTTGTCAGCACTGCATCAGTCCGTATCTCAACTTTGGGTATCAATGGTGTATTTACCCCCGCGGTATCGAGAATGAATGGAACGGACGCCGGAATAATTTCTCCTTCATAATAGTAAGCCGGCAGGTAGGCTATACCCCTTCCTACATCATTGAAATAGGCAGTATTTCCACGGATCCGTGAATAGCAGACCGGCTTCCATGATCCGCCATTGAAGACACACAGGTAGGCGAAGCGTGTGCTGTCCGGAAGGTCGGGCTCCAGTCCCGTCTTGACATTGCTGACGGAAGTATATTGCCAGGTCACATCCAGATAATGGCTTCCGGCCAGGTTACCCGGGACATCCTCCCAGTTTTTTTTCAGGCTGCCCAGCGTCTGGTTTTGCTGTGCAAAGGTTTTCCGGTATACTTTGGCCGGTATATGAGGCAGCCGATATATACCGGGATCCGCCTCACATCCCATGAATGCGATCGCACTGTCATTAATCCCGATGACCACATTCCATGCATGGTTATTTGAAGTATTGGCCCAATAAGGAGTATAGTCGCTGGCCACAGGAATCGCCAGAGAGCGCATTGCGTATAATGCCAGATTGGTCATGTCTTCGCAACGGCCCATTTTGAATCCAAGCATGTCATCCAGCCCCAGGTCGGCAGGATGATGGTAAAACCTGGGATCGAAACGGAACCATGACCTGAGGTACCTGTTCACAAGGTTGGCCGCTGCTGCAGGCTCTGGCAATCCTTCGAGCGAATCGGCGATCCATCCCAGCTCCCTGTAGAAACGGGGGCGCCAGGAATGTAAAGGTTCATTGCTCCCCCTGTAAGGAAGGATATACTCACAGAAGCCATCAAAACTGAGATGTCTGCACCAGGGGAATTGATCCCAGGCCATAAAGGCATATTCTATATGCTCAGCCAGCAGGTCTGCAGTCATGACCTCCAGATCGGGCAGGAGCGTGTCACGCCGGAATTCCAGGATACCTCTGATGCTTTCAAGGGAATCCCATCCCCGTTGCAGATCCTTCTCATCGGTATAATCCAGCACATTGAAATCGACCTCACTGCCGGTCGAATCCATAAGCCTGTATCCGAAAAAGCCATGCCGGCCCATATTTCTGATCAGGAAATAGACCGCCTCCTCCTTCATCACATTTCCGGATTCCCTGTAGCGTTGTATCACCGATTCAAGCTGTCCCCTGTTGTCTCCGGCTTCGGACAATGCTTCCGTTACATCATCCGGGATACTGAACTCGCGTGAACCGCATCCGGAAAGAAAAAGGAGCAGTAAAATACCGTATATCAGGGAGGCAAGACGCGTCATGATCCGGATTTGATACAGGCTGCCGGGCTTAAAGTTATATAAATTTAATGCTTTTTGCGACATTGTCAGATGTTCTTCACGGCATCCGCAGGAATCCAGCCCACGCTCCCACTGGCAATCCGTATTTCGATCCAGTCACCGATACGGTCAGTAACCATCACCTTCAATCCCTCATGTATCACGAAAAGGTCAACACTGTTATCATTTGGGGAGCTTTTTACAGTGATGGTCGGGGTGAAGACAATCGCTTCAGGCTCTTGTGTCATCAGTCTGTATTTGTTCAATGCGAGCCAGAAACTGAGCAGGGAGACAAAAAGCAAAGTCAGTGCCAGGTAAAAAGCAGCCTTCCTGATGCGAACCGATCTGGACAATAAATAAATTCCCAGCAGGACAAAAAACAGGTAAAGCGTCAGGATGACGATCAGGCTGTATTGATCAGGGAGAAACAGATTGACCAGTGATTTCCACCATGTCCTGAGAAACAGTTCTGGCAGGGGTTCGATCTTGTCCACGATCCGGGTTCTGGCCAGGTTGAGATTGTATTCGATGTCCGGGTCATGTGGATCGATCTTGAGTGCTTTTTCGTAATAAAGGATTGCGGAGGGGTAGTCGTCAAGCTTGAAATAACTGTTTCCCAGGTTGTAATAAAGTTCAGCCGACGAAATCCCCATATCAAGGATTTGCTCGTATTTATCAATGGCATTGTTGAACAGCTGGTTTTCATAGTCGTGGTTGGCCTGCATAAATAGAGAGTCTGCAGGGGCGGCAAGCGAAAACCCTGTTGCAAACCAAAAAATCCCTATGTATAGTAAGTATCTCATTGAAAAATCCAAGCTATTTCATCTCATTTTCGAGTTCGCTGATAAACCTGACGGCCTCCTGGTATATCTGATCCATTGATGAAGCATCCCTGTGGGGAGCAAAACGCTCAAACTCGCATCGGTTCAGGGTGTCGAGAAACTGCTGTATCCGGTCCTGGCTTACATGTTTTGCTTCAAGGGTTTCGCTGACGGTATCCATGGAAAGCTGGGCCATGGGTATGCTGAATTTATCGCTCAGATATCCCCACATTGCCTGGGAAATCTCAACATAGAATGCATCCTGATTCTTTTCCTTAAGCAGGTATAGTGCATTTTTGAGCCGTTTGCGTGCCACCTGCGTGGCTTTCCGGTTCCTTACCAGGGCCAGGTCACTACGCTTCCTGAGCTCCTTTTTCCAAATGATCACAAAAGCCAGGAACAGCAAAAGGGGAAGAAGCAGCAGCAAATAGAACTGCAGCGATCCGAAAAAAAAGGATCGGGTGACCATAAAATGGGGAATCCTCGTTTTGATATGCAGGATGTCCGTGCCGATGTATCGGATATCCTCCTGGTTGATTCCGCTGTATGCGACACCTGATGATGTGCCCTCACCCTTCTCCACAATGAAGCTGAATCCATCCGAACTAAGCGTTTTATAGCTCAGCGAAGAGGGATCAAAATAGCTGAATCTGACCGGACTGATCCTGAATTCACCCGGATTTCTTGGGATTAACAGATACTCAAAAGTTTTTGATCCCGAGATCCCCCTGTCGGTGGCATTGATGTTCTCTGTAATCTTTGGATCGTAGGTTTCAAAGTCGGGTGGAAAGGCGATATCAGGTAATTCGAGCAACTCGATATTACCGGTGCCTGAGACGGTAATTTTCACATTTATGGCCTCATTGGCCTTGAGCCGGTTTTTATCGGCAACTGCCTTCATCTCGAATTTTCCGACCGCTCCGGTGAAATCTGCCGGTTTGTTGGTGGATGGCAAGGGATTGACCCGAATGGGGAGGGGGTTGGATTTCAGCTCCAGGGGAACGTTCTGATAACCTCCGAAGAAGGGATCATTAAAGAAGCTGTCGAAAAAGGGGTCATTATATCTGCGCTGCCGTTGCTGCCGGATTCTGGCCAGGCATGAAAGTTCAAGAGGCTCGATCGTCAGATCTCCGCTTCTCTGGGGGAAAAGCGCCACCTTCCTGACTTCGGCCACCAGATATTCCCTTCCATTATAATATTCATTGTATTGCCGGAGGTTTTCATTATCACCGAGCAGGTTTTTCGACCAGAATCCGGGGAAGGAAGACATCTTTTTCACATCGATCTGGGTGATGGGATGTTGTGTATAAAGCTTGTATGTGACGACAATACCCTCTCCCTGATAACAGGAACTCTTGTCTGCCGAAACCCTGATGAAGACCTGATCGCGGATGTCTGCCTGCCCCTGGTTCTGTCCCCCTCCCTGAGGCGTTGTGGAAGTAACTTTTACCACCCGGATGGCGACCGCATTGGACTCGATCCACTTCCCGCCCACCTTGATCCTGGCAGGAGGGATGGTGTATTGTCCTTCGGAAACAGCAGATATTACATAGGTGTAAGTGTATTCAAAGGAGCGGGTTACCTGTCCGTTGATGATCTGTATGCTGGAGCTGCTTGAGGTGTGAGGACCGGAATGTACCGTAAAATCTTTGATCTCAGGCCCCGTGAATCCCGTGCCTTCGGCATTGATCTTGTAAACCAGGTTGAAACGTTCCCCAACACGGACTTCCCTCTTTGTTGTTGCGGAAAAACTGATTTCCTCGGCAACACCGGATTGCAGAAGCACCGACAATAAAAAAAACGAAATCAGGGGGAATCTTTTCATGTTTTGTCCAATTCGGCAAAATTATCTGAAATCTGAAGACCGGCCAATTCTACCAGTCTTTTTCCAGTCTCACCCTGTTACCTTGCTGTAATTTCTGCAGTTTTAATTTATCCATGGTTTTCTGTTCGTCATTCTTCAGGGCTTCCAGCATCCTTTCCGCTTCCTGCCTTGACATCTGTTGCTTTTGTTCCTGCTGCTGCTGCTGCTGCTGTTGCTGTTGCTGCTGCTGCTGCTGTTGCTGTTGCTG
>JAFGHD010000196.1 GCA_016939365.1 Bacteroidales bacterium
ACAGGCACCTTTGTCTGGGCAGATCCCGAATATGACCTGGTCTATGTGTTTCTCTCCAACAGGATACACCCGGATGCCGGTAATAACAAAATCATTGCCATGAACCTGAGGACCCGGATACAGGAAATCATTTACACGTCATTTCTTTCTCAAGAGTATAATCCTCCAACCCGAAAATGAAAGAATGCCTTCGTTTCCCTGAAAATTCCTCTTTCATCGGTCAATCAGACCAAACTTAGCGGGAGTAGGTTCGAATTTCCAGGTTCAGAAAAACGAAGGCATTCATATCCGGTTTGTTATTTCATGATCGCTTCAGAAAGCGGAACCCTTCGGCCGTTTTTGTAAGCCACTATAAATGCATCACGTATTCCCGATGTCATCAATTCCAGGCGTATTTTTTCTGCTTCCTGAAAATCTTTGAAGTCACCGACAGTGAACTGGTACCAGACACCGCTCCTCTCCCTGTAAACCTCGCTGCTGATATTCAGCTGCTGCTGGATTGATTCGGTAGTTACCTGACTGCTGGTGGTTGCCATGACCTGTACCCTGAACAGAAGGTCGATTTCAGGAGTGATTCCCCCGGTACCTTCCCCCGCTTCGGAATAATCTTCCCCGGTCAGCAAACCGGCCAGGTCCAGACGCTCATCGCCACGGTATGCCACGACGAAAGCATCTTCAATGTGGTTCCTTGAGATCAGAACCTTTTTAAACTCCCTGGCCTTCCAGTATTTACTGAATGACCCGACTGAATAGCGGTACCAGCCGTCGCTGTAATCCATTTTGATATCTTCACCAAGCCGGTACTCCGCTGCGATCTGGCCAGGAAGCACTTCATCCTTTAGTGCGGCGATCTGTATTCTGAACTCCACCTCCCTCCACGGGGACTCATGAACCTCCGCCCCCTCCTCCTTTTTCATGAGATCCTGCTCCATCTGCCTTGCCTGTTCAGCCTCAATGTCGGTCATTTCTTCGTCAACAGCAGGTTCTTCAGGTTCCTCCTGTATAACGATCATATCCTCCTGAGGCAGTTCAACAGGCGGTCTCACCTTTTTCCTGGTGAACCGGTATGAAATGCCGGCGAAATTATAGCTGTAAAAATCATAGGGGAAATCACCCTTGTTAGCATCCAGCAGATCAGAATTCACAGGACGAAGAGTGCCTTCCAGGTTGATGTTCCAGTGATCATCGATCCTGTAATCCAATCCCAGCCCGAACGGCAACACGCCTTCCACCGTTCTCCCTCCAATTCCTGAGCCATCGGTAAAGCCATTGGAACGGATCGTTTCATTCGTGTACATCTTCTTTAGTTCCGTCTGCCACTGGGACAGGCCAACACCAACCAAACCATAGACGGATAAGGCCCGGGGCCTGACACCGAAAAACAAGGAACTCAGATTCACCGTCATCCCCATGCTGGTTTCCAGGATGTCAGCTTCGAACCATTCCGCATACTTTCTTTTGGTTCCTGAAAGTTTCCCTTTAATGAACTGACCCCTGAGGGTCAATATCCGGCTGATCTCCTTTTGTGCCATCAGCCCGTAAGCCACTCGCCACTCACTGTTGTTTCGGGTCACCGGAAAAAAGTTATATACTTCAATGTCCCCATAAAAGAGATTCGCACCGATGTTTACGTTAACTGACCATCCGTCCATCAGGTTGCTCCCGGGCTTATCCTGGGAATATCCCGGAAAGACCGACGACATGAGCAATATTATTATAAGTATGGTTTTTGGTTTCATGACAGCAATCAGGATTTGGGGTTAACTACAAAGATAAGCAATTATCAATAAAATTTCAACAACTATGCCATATTTTTAGTACATTGTATTACAGCGATTTACATTTTTGGGATTTTTATTTGATCCTAAGTAATATCTTTGCATTCCTGTTTTGGGAAAAATGAGTTATCGGATAAAATCCGCCATTTACTGGCTTCTTGCATTGGTCATCACACTCTCGGCAGCCATGTACCAGCGTATGACAGGGCCATCATATCCCATACGCGGCAAGGCAAAGATAAATGGGATCGAAGTCAGGTACAAGTTCATCACAACTGCGGTAACGGGAGAAGACGCCGGGATCAGTATCCGGGCAAACGACTCTGAAATGGGAGCCAGGCTCCTGTATCAGAGGTACCGGATGGATACTGTCTGGACCATACAGGAGATGGGCAGGGATGGTGATTTCCTGTTGGGCAGTATACCCGGCCAGCCTCCTGCAGGGAAGATGGCATACCGCGTATTGGTTATCCATGACGGGCGGGAAACCGAGCTGTATAAGGAGCCCATAGTCATCAGGTTTAAAGGAAGTGTTCCCCTGTATATACTCCTTCCCCATATCATACTTATTTTTCTGGCCATGCTGTTTTCCGTACGGACCGGCATTGAAGCCCTTATCTGGGGGAAAAAAGTTCTTCGTTTGACGCAGCTCACCGTTATTTTGCTGCTGCTGGGCGGGATGATCATGGGGCCGGTCGTTCAAAAATATAGCTTTGGTGCCTTCTGGACCGGATGGCCCTTCGGAGATGACCTTACGGACAACAAAACACTGGTTGCCTTCATTTTCTGGGTCATAGCATGGATCATGTTCAAAAGGAACATCAACAGGAGGGGATGGGTAATAGCGGCATCTCTCATATTGCTCGCCGTTTACCTGATACCGCACAGTCTCCTCGGATCCGAACTCGATTATTCAACGGGGGAGGTGGTTACAGGAAACCACTGAGAGACTGATTAAATCGTCTCTGAATCTTTCATGACAATAAAAAAAATCCATTGTGACATTACTCATCATTGGAATTACCACTCTGATCTCTATCCTCTGTCTGGGATCGCCACGGCTTAGCGACCAGCTGAAATTCAACGCATATGCGATCCGCCATGAAGGTCAGGGCTACAGGTTCCTCTCCTATGCCCTCGTTCATGCCGACTGGATACACCTCCTGGTGAATATGTTCGTCCTCTATTCTTTCGGTAGAATCACAGAAAGTCTGTTCTTCGGCATATTCGGGACAAAGACCTTTATTTATTATCCCATGCTTTACCTGGGGGGCATCGCCTTTTCTACACTTTATGATTACGGCAAATACAAGAATGCTCCCTATTACAATGCAGTTGGAGCATCCGGAGCAGTCTCAGGAGTTCTTTTCAGCAGCATCATCCTCTATCCCGAAGGTAAGATAGGATTCCTCTTTATCCCCATAGAACTTCCCGCTCCCCTGTTCGGGCTGCTGTACCTGGTCTACTCAGCTTACATGGCCAGAAGAAGCAGCGACAACATCGGACACAGCGCCCATTTCTGGGGCGCACTGTTCGGTATCACCCTGACCGTGCTCCTTGAGCCTCATCTGGCTGTTGAATTTGTCAGAAGGGTCCTTTGAATTGTTCCCGGAGGTTCATTCACACTCCTCAATCATGGAAAATGGTGGTGCTCATTTCATACGCATCGTCGATGGGTATCCTGCTTCCGTTCCTGTATGCCACAATAAAAGCATCATTCAGGCCCTTCGCTATAAGCTTCCTCCTGAATTCCTTTGCCTCCCTGTATGAATGGAAGTTGCCGGAAACCAGCTGGTAAATATCACCGAACATTTGTATATGCGTTTCTTCTGTTATTCCGTATTGTTTTTTGAATTCTTCTACGGGTAATGTAAGGCTTTTCGCCGCCAGTATCTGAACACTGAATGTGACATCCTCGGCAATTTTCGCCGCAGGTTCGATCTCCCGTTCCGGTACCGAACGCTTTCCCTGCATCAGTTCCTGCAATGAAACCTGCCGGTCTCCCTGGTAAGCCACCACAAAAGCATCAGTTACATTTTTCCCCAGCACCATCTGGTTTCTGTATGACTTCGCAGTACTGTAACGGGTGAATTCGCCAACGGTATACTTGAACCATCCATCCACTTTGTTCTCATCAATTCTTGCCGTGATGTCATGCTTTCTGGCGAATTTATCCGTATTCTGCCGGGTACGGGAGGCAAACAGCTGCACCTTGAATACCACATCAGACCAGGGTTCATCGACTGCCTGTGTTTCCCTATGAACAACCCCCTCTTCAATAACAGCTCCCAGCGGTCTGTTTTCCATGATCCCCTGCGGAGATGCCGGTTCCGGTATTTCTACCTCAACCACCCTGAATTCAGAATGTTTTGAAGGACGAACATGGAATTTTATTCCTGCGGAATGAAACACATAATGGTTGAAATATTCGTTGCCTTCAATGGCTTCAGCCAGATGGGGAGTTATTGAATGATATGAGGTGCCGAGGCCAAGTGTCCACTGATGGTTCATCCTGAATATCATTTCCACACCGACGGGGATCACTGTTTGCCATTCATCACAAGTCCCTGACCTTCCAGCGACAGATACCGCGTCGGGATACATTCCCCTCCACTCTGTCCTCCAGTCCGCCAGACCGATACCTGCAGAAACCAGTGCGGATATCCGCCTGTTGTCCGAATTGTATCTGAAAAGCAGGTTACCTGCATCGATCACTGTCTGAACTGTGAATTCAAGGACATCGGTCTTCAGATTGCCCATGGCCCCCCATTTGCCTTCCATCCGGGTGGTGAACATCTGCCCGGAGAGATATCCGACTGAACCCAGGCTTTTCAGGATGCCAAAACCGAAACCGGGATTCATTTTCATGCTGCATCCGGTTGCTGTCAGGCGGGGATCCAGATGAACACCCCCGGAATAAAGTGCCGCTCCCATGTTTGCTGTCAGGCTCCAGCCCGAATTCACATCGTTCCTGATTCCCTGTGATAGTGCCGTTTCACTGCCAACAAACGTCAGCATATTCAGCAAAAGAATGCTTATGAAAAAACATCGGATTTTTTTCATTTCCCTGTGGTTTTGGTGTTCAATATCCAAAACAAATATATCCTCAGCGGGCAGCAGATTTTACCTCATGAGGCTCTAATTATCAACAGGGTGGTGTTTATTACACCTCGTTATGGTACAACCGGATCGATCCGGAGGAGGTGTAATTATTTTTTCCCCAGGTTCATTTTCCGGCCGTAGAAGATTCTAACCGAGCCCAGAGAGTAACTGAGTTCGTCATTGTGCTCCTGCACTTCGCGGTTCATGGTATAATTGGCTGATATGGCAGTCAGTCCGGTATAGGACTTCTCTGAATTATAAACAAGCGCCATCCTGAACATCGATCCCCCTGAGAGGGAGCTGCCTTCGCCGGTGATCCCAGGCACTCCGGTTTCATAACTGAACCTCTGTACCGAGATGCTGGGCATCAGTGTCAGCGAGACATTGAATTTCTTCCAGATAATGAATGTGTAGGTGTACCCAAATAGCAAACCGAAGTTCCCGACAGAGGCAGAAGTGATATTGTTTTCCTTTTTGAACCTGAGGGCTGTTTCTAAAGGAAGGTAGGCAGAGTCAGCGGCCGTTGCAAACAGAGAGACGAGTCCTCCCAGAAGAAAAGAGCCCGCATTGCGTCTCTGGATTTCATTCTGAATAAAAGCGGCACGGGCCGAATACCTGTGATGATTGAAAATATAAATGCCATTGATCCCCAGGGTGCCAGTTGCAATATCAGACCTCTGGGGGTAAGCCATTCCTTCCTCCCACCCGCCGATATGGATCTCCGGATTGGAGATATAGAAGCCCTTGTAATACTGAATATAACCATCCAAAAGGAATCTGCGTGTGAAAATATTGGTCTGGAAATCGAATCTTTCAGTTTTGCCATAAATATCATCATCCCCGTTGATAAAAGGAAAGGAAAACGCTGCCCATACTCCTATCCATTTGTAATTCACCCCCAGTCCGATATTGAAATTGCCGTTGGGTGAATAGTCAATGCTTTGCCTGACACTGTCGTCGTACAGACTGAAGGTATTGTATTTCTGAACGCCATATACCCTGACCAGAAGCAGGCCGGTCTGATCGGTAATATAGTCATCCCTGACAACCTCCTTTCTGCTGTCCCGTTTCATTTCCTGGGGATACAGCAGGGCTGGTCTGGACATGATTGTGATCGATGCAAAAACCAGGATTTGGGCAAGATTCATAATTCTACCACAGGATTGGATTCATTAATATAGACGACCAGTTTTCTGATGTTCCTTTCTCCCATCTTCTCCAGTATCTCTTCGTACTTATTCAGTTGTGAAGCATGTATTGGACTCCGCCTGCCCGTTTTGAAATCAATGATGACCACCTCATCTTCCAGCCATACTACCCTGTCGGGCCGGTATGTTTCCCCGCCTGGAAGCAGGATTTCTGCTTCCCGGGCGATACGCAGGCCTGGCCTGAAGTACCGGGAAAGCCTGGGGTCTTCGATGATTTTCTGAAGCTGAACCTGAAGCCGGCTAAAGTCTTCACGGCTGAAATGGCCTTCCGCAAAGGTCTGGCAAAGCACCCGGGAAAGGTCGGATTCCGTGGCAACCTCAGCCATGATCTCATGAACCTGCATGCCCCATCTTCTTGCATGATCATCCTGGTCACTCCATTCCTCCGCATCCCTTCTGATCTCCATACCGGCCCTCCAGTCGCCGAATACCCATCGGTCAGGCAGATATTCCATCACCTTTGCTCCATCCGGTTCCCTGGTCTTCTGAATGAGGCTTCCGAATTCATAAAACGCCTTGCCTTCACTCCAGGCCCCGGTGCTCTTCAGCCAGCCTGAAAGGAATGACGCGGCGGAGAACTCAGATGTAATCCCACTGATCCCGGTGATAATGGAAAGACTTTCAGAAGCCCTTGTAAAAGCAACATAAAGCAAATTGACCGTATCCAGTTGCAATTTCGACCACTCCTCCTCGTGATGAATGGCATACTCCGTTTCGAGGAGGGACTTGCCCGGGCTCACCAACATGGAATGGATCCCCGGCATAAGGGAATCGTCCACAGGAATCCACTTCTTGTTTTTACCGATCTCAGGCTGCAGATCAGCGAAAGGGAAAATCACCACAGGGAATTCCAGCCCTTTGGCTTTATGAATGGTCATGGCACGAATGGCATTCGTCCCCTCGGGAAATGAAACGGAGATACTGCTTTTGTTGCGTTCCCACCATCCCAAAAGATCCATAAGGGAGTGCATTGGCTTGAAGTGCAGATCCCTGACCGAATCCAGAAGGGCAACCAGGTAGGGGTCGGTGTATCCC
>JAFGHD010000197.1 GCA_016939365.1 Bacteroidales bacterium
ATCATACATCATACATCATAAATCATACATTTTATATTATATTATTCCTGCCGCCCTCCGTACTGCCTTTGATCCGAACCGTAATCTGATGCGGTCCATCGCCTGGTAGAGTCCGGCCATCTCGGGGGTGTCCTCGAACATGTTCAGTTGTTGTGCGCCCTGCACCAGGTGGCTCAGCTTCACCCCGATGAGCCGGATGAGCATCCTGCGGGTGAAGAGCCGTTCGAACAGCCCGTGCACCGCCGGGATGAGCAGGTGATCGAACGCCGTGTACGGGACATGCTGCTGCAGGGTGTGGGTGTCGAAGCTGGAATAGCGTATCCTGACGGTGACGCAGGAGGTCAGCTTCTGCTCCCTGCGGAGCTTGTAGGCGATCTTCTCCGTCATGCCCGTCAGGATGTTCTTCAGCATGGGAATGTCCATGGTGTCGGTCTCGAAGGTGGTTTCGGTGCCGATGGATTTCCGTTCGGAGTAGGGCATCACCGGGGTGGGATCGATGCCGTTGGCTTTCCTCCAGATCTCGATGCCGTTCTTACCCATCACCCGTTCGATCATTTCCGGGGGGATGGAGCCCAGGGTACCGATGGTGGAGACGCCCATGGAGCGGAGCAGCTGGTAGCTCCTGTTCCCGATCATGGGCATCTTCCGGATCGACAGGGGATGCAGGAAACCCGGCACGCCGGGCAGGGCCACCTCCCTGAGGCCGTTGGGTTTGGCTTCGCCGGTGGCGATCTTCGAGACCGTCTTGTTCACCGACAGTCCCAGCGACACGGGCAGGCCCGTTTCGCGGGTGATGCGGTGCCGCAGCGCGGATGACCACTTCAGATTGCCGAAGAAGCGGTCCATCCCTGTGATGTCGATATAGTGCTCATCGATCGAGGCCTTCTCGTAAACCGGCGCCGATTCGGCAATGATGCCCGTGACCATCCGGGAATAACGCGTATAGAGGTCCATATCCCCCTGGATGACGACCGCATGATCGCACAGCATGCGGGCCATCTTCATCGGCATGGCCGACCGGACGCCGAACTTACGCGCTTCATAGCTGCACGATGCCACCACACCGCGCTCCGACGTCCCGCCGATGATCACCGGCCTGCCGTTCAGACTGCTGTTCAGCAACCGCTCCACCGACACGAAAAAGGTGTCCATATCCAGATGTACAATGCTTCTTTCCATCCTCCCGCCACTTTTTTCAAAAAAAAACTTGACAAATCAAAAAACCGGATGTACCTTTGACGAGTTTCTAATCAAAAATGTGATTACAATTTAATCAAAAATTCATTAAAGTCAATCATTCATTCAAAAAATTTCCGCCATGGAACCGGACAAAAGCGAAACCATGTTTTTCAGCAGCAACATCAAGCTTCTCCGTCACCGAAGGGGACGGACGCAGGATGAGACGGCCTCCACGCTCGGCATGAAGAGGTCGACACTGAGCGGTTATGAGAACAACGTGGCCCAGCCTTCGCTGGATGTGGCCATTGCCTTCGCGGATTATTTCAGGATATCCCTGGACACCCTCCTGAGAATGGATCTGCGGACACTGCGTGAGAGCCAGATCGATCAGCTGGAGCGGGGCAACGATGTGTTCATCCGCGGAGGCAGCCTCCGGATACTGGCTACCACTATTGACAGCGAAAATGAGGAGAACATTGAACTGGTGCCTGAGAAGGCGAAGGCGGGATATAAGAGCGGTTTTGCCGACCCTGAATTCATCAAGGTGCTGCCCGCTTTCAGGCTTCCGTTCCTTTCCAGGGAAAAAAAGTACCGCACCTTCCAGATCAGCGGCGACTCCATGCTTCCGGTGCCTGACGGATCATGGGTGACCGGGGAATATGTCGAAAACTGGGAATATATCAAGGACCGGCAACCCTACATCATCCTCACCCTGGATGAAGGCATCGTCTTCAAGATCGTGGAGAACCGCATCAGCGATGAAAGCAGGCTGTACCTTCATTCGCTCAACCAGGCCTACAAACCCTATGCGGTGGATATCGGGGATGTCAGGGAGGTATGGAAGTTCATCCATTACATCAGCGGTGAAATGCCGGAACCGAACACCCAGGCCGACCGGCTCGTGATGGAGATCAGGGAGATGCGAAACCAGATCCAGGCCATCCAGCTCCAGCTGGACCTGTGGCAGGAAAACACTTCCGCAAGGGAATAACACCGTGGATCAAAAATACGATCCGACAGACTGCAGGATGCCATGCCCCTTTATTCCATCATTGACATCGAGACTACCGGCCTGAGCCCCCGGAATGAAAGGATCACCGAGATCGCTATCATGGTGCATGACGGTGAGAAGCTGGTGGACGAATTCACCACCCTGCTGGATCCCGAGGTGCGTATCCCGTATCGTATCACACAACTCACCGGTATCAATGACAAAATGGTGCAGGGTGCACCCCGGTTCTGCGAGATCGCACGCCATATTGTGGAGATGACTGAAGGGACGGTGCTGGTGGGGCATAATGTTCATTTCGATTATCATTTCATCCGAAAGGAATTCGGTGAGCTGGGATATGACTATCGCCGCCCGTGCATCTGCACGGCCAAACTGAGCCGTAGGCTTTTGCCGGGCCGGAGGTCCTACGCGCTTGGCAAGCTCTGCGAGGAGCTGAACATCCACAATCCATACCGGCACAGGGCTTTCGGCGACGCGCAGGCCACCCTGTCCCTGTTCGTGATGCTGCTGCGCCTTGAGCACAACCTCCGCGAGCTGTCGCTGAAGGGACTGAATACGCGGCTCGATCGCAGAGAGATCGACCGGCTGCCGGAGACGACAGGGGTCTATTACTTCCACAATGATCAGGGCGAAGTCATTTACGTCGGGAAAAGCATCAATATCCGCGAAAGGGTGCTGTCGCACCTGACCGGCAATGGAACAAAGAAAGCCGTTGAGATGCGTGAGCAGATCGCGGGCATCAGCACCGAGGTGACCGGCAGCGAGCTGGTGGCGTTGTTGCTGGAGTCGCACGAGATCAAGCAGCATGCCCCGTTGTTCAACCGTGCGGGACGCAGGGCGGCTCTTCAATGGGGCATCTATGTCGGGAAGGATGATCAGGGATACCTGAACCTGGTCGCCGCCAGGAATGACCGTGCGGAGGTACCCCTGACCTCCTTCGGATCGGCCACAGCGGCCCGGAACCACCTGTTCACGCTGGCTGCAGCCTTCGGGTTGTGCCAGAAGCTCTGCGGCCTGTACCAGTCGCGGGGCGCCTGCTTCCAGTATGCGATCCGTGAATGCCGTGGCGCATGTACCGGAGAGGAGCCTGCGGATTCATACAACATCAGGGTGCTGCAGGCAGTGGCACCCTACCGCTTCGAACACAACAGCTTCCTGGTGATCGACCGGGGAAGGCACCCGGAGGAGCGGTCGGTGATCGGTGTGGAAAACGGACGCTATCTCGGCTTCGGCTACCTGTCACCCGCCTGGACCGATACACCGGTCAACGGTGAGCTGCGGAGCTGCATCCGTCCCTTCCCCGACCACCGTGACAGCCGGATGATCATCCTGGGTTATCTGAAAAAACACCCGGGGCTCAGGATCATTCCTTCCTGAACCGGATTTTGGTAATTTTGCGGCATGAAAGAGGTGGATACTGAAGCACATGAACGCTTCCAGACGGGCAATGCCATCCTGGTCAGCCTCACACACCTCCTGCATGACATCTATTCCTCCTTCCTGTCCCCGTTGCGACCGCTGCTGATCGAACGTTTCGGCATCAGCCTTTCGGCCGCTTCCCTGTGGGACCTGTTCCAGCGTATTCCCTGGCTTCTCAATCCGCTGATCGGCATCATTGCCGAGAGGGCGCCGGCCCGGTATTTCGTGATCGTCACGCCGGCCGTCACTGCAGCCGCCATGAGCCTGCTGGGGGTGGCGCCGTCCTATACCGTGATCTCGGTCCTGCTGCTGGTCATGGGCGTCAGCAGCGCCGTGTTCCATGTCCCCACCCCCGTCATGATGCAAAAAGTATCGGGCAGACAGACGGGCAAAGGGATGAGCTACTACATGTTCGGAGGCGAGGTGGCACGTACCCTCGGCCCGCTGGTGATCACAGGAGCAGTGTCGTTATGGGGACTGGAAGGGACATGGAAGCTGATGCCGTTCGGCCTGGCCGCCTCACTGGTGCTCTATTTCCGGCTGAGGAAGATACGCATCTCGGGACAGTTTAAGAAAAGCAGTCCATCGCATGGATTCCGTTCCGCTTTTATCCGCCTGGTGCCCTTTTTCCTGCTGATGACCGGGATCACCTTCTTCAGGGCGATCATGAAATCGGGGCTTACCGCTTTCCTGCCGACCTATTACTACCACGACCAGGGAGAGACGTTGTGGTATGCCAATACCGCCCTTTCGCTCTTCCAGTTGGCCGGTGCGGCGGGCACGCTGCTGGCCGGAGCTTTCTCCGACCGCTTCGGAAGAAAACGGTCGCTGATGTGGATGGCGGTGGTCACCCCCTTGTTCATGTGGCTGTTCATGATGGTGGAAGGATTCTGGCAGCTGCCCGTGCTGATGGTGCTGGGCGTGTTCATCTTCGCTCCGGGCCCGGTGATGCTGGCATTGGTCCAGGACCGGGAGAAGAACAAACGCGTCTTTGCCAACAGCATCTACATGACCATCTCCTTCTTCACCGCCGCCCTGTCGGTGGTCATCGCAGGGGTGATGGGCGACTGGCTCGGGCTGGAGACCACCTTCATGATCTCCGCCTTCATCGCTCTCGGCGCCATCCCGTGCGTGATGATGCTGAAGGAGAGATAGCATCATCCCTTTCATGAAATGCATGATGTCAGAGGCCAAAAGTGTGATGCCAAATGTATGTAAATCAGTGTATTAACCCAACTTGCAGGTGTAGTTCATAAAATTAGCCGGTATCAAGTCTTTCAGGAATGGATTTATGATTTTTAGG